>CAZFPQ010000097.1:0-23774 GCA_964521065.1 uncultured Bacteroidia bacterium
ATTTTCCCCGACCACCATATCGGGATCGCGCCAGATGTAATAGGCTACTGATCTCGGCTGAGTTAGACTGGGTATTTGGCTCCAAAGCCGTTGAATTCGATCAGATAAGCCTTTTGCTTCTCCTTCCTTGCCGCACAGTTTTCCTAGGTCTTGGATCATGCGATGGGCTTGGGACACGCTTTCCACTTGGCAAACAAATACTGGATAGGACCTTGCTAAAGTTTTAATCATTTCCGCCGTATTCTCCTCCTTTTCTGCGATGATGAGGTCCGGTTGGAGGGCATGAAGTCGATCAAAGTCAATTTGTTTGGTGCCACCCACTCTCCTTACTTCGTGAATCTCCGGCTGAGGGTGAATGCAGAAACGGGTACGCCCTACAACACGTTTTCCCAACCCCAAAGCAAAAAGAGATTCGGTTATGCTGGGAACCAGGGATACAATTCTTTGAGGATGTGTGGGCGGTACGAGCTCTCTGCCTAGGTGGTCAAGCATACTTTATGAGAATTGAAGGGGGAGATTGGTAGCTTTGTCATCAATTTCTGAAATTGGAAGCAAAAAACATGGGACCTCTGGTATTGCTGACCGATTTTGGCGCACAAGATGGCTACGTAGGAATCATGAAAGGGGTAATGGCTGGCATTGCTCCTGGCGTTTTGGTGATTGATTTGAGCCATCAGATTCCTCCCCAAGATCTGATGGCGGCCAAGTTCGTGTTGTGGAACAGCTACCGGTTTTTCCCTCAGGGAAGCCTGTTCGTGGTGGTGGTAGACCCTGGAGTAGGCAGTGGTCGACATATATTGGCGCTAGAGGCCGGGGGCTATCGCTTTATTGCTCCTGATAATGGTGTGCTAGATTACGTCTTATCAGAAAACCGGGTCAAGCATTTTTTGCGAATCGAAGAAAAGAAACTGATGCGTAGCGAGATCAGTCAGACCTTTCACGGGCGGGATATCTTTGCCCCGGTGGCTGCCAAGATCTCTGCTGGTTACCCTTTTACCACGGTAGGACCTGCCCATCCTTACCAGTTGCCAGACTCTCCCTGGCTAAGCCCTGAGGGATTTCCCATCGAAGGAGAAATTGTCTACATCGATCATTTCGGCAACTTGATTACCAATCTCAAAGCCGGTGGGTTATCCACTGGGATCGCGGTGAGGATCAACGGAATAACACTGCCGCTAGTAACCAGCTATGCTTCAGTAGAGGAGGGGCAACTGCTTGCCCTTGAGGGCAGCCATGGTCTCCTGGAGATTGCCCAGCGAAATGGCAGTGCTGCCAAGACCCTTGAGGCTGGCTACGGTGAAAAAGTCGTGCTCAAGGGCTGACTCACTGATGACTAGTGGCCTCGGAAGGAAGTAAAGAGCCAGCTAAAGCGCAGGAATTTTGCTGCGAGGCAAGGAGGGAATGTCAAGCCTATCGAGATAGGGGAGGCTTTTCTGACTCAGGATCGAGGGAAAGGGCCAAGCTTTATAGATGGTTATTTTGTTCCGAGGGCACTAGTCAATAAAAGGACGCACATCCACCACCGTCATTCCAGCTAATTCTCCTGCTTGAATCCCATAAGGTCCATCCTCAAATACCAAACATACTTCTGGCGCTACCCCAAGCAGCTCTGCGCAACGCAAAAAGGTATCGGGGTGAGGTTTGTGGTTTTCTACATCATTGGCGGTCACGATGGCGCCAAACCAATCTCTGATCCCTAGGGTGTTTAGCGTGTCTTCTGCGCTCCCACGGGAACTGCCCGTACCTACCGCCATGGGGAGCTTTCCCCGATATGCTTGAGCTACTTGGAAAACAGGTTCAATGGCTTTGACCCCAATTGTCGGTTTAAAGCCCGCGTAGGCAATGTCTTTGTCCGCCTTGACCTTCGCCGGTTCGAGGTTCCAGCCATAGGCCTCATTTAAGGCCGCGGCCACCCGAACGGTAGGCATGCCAGTCCTGGCCATGATCATCTCCTCCGTGATGGGGACACCATTTTTTTCCCCCGCTACCTTCCAGGCAGCCAAGTGAACGGGTAAGGTGTCTGCTAGGGTTCCGTCTAGGTCAAAGATAAGGGCTTGGATGTGGTTTGGAACGATGATGGAAGACATATCAGGATGGGTTGAATTTTGTGAGGTGCAAATTTAGCCTATCCTGTGAATCTTGTGTGTTAAATAATGGCTTTTGATATGTGAAAAAGTCTCAGTTCCTGCAGCCCAAAACCATTTAGATAGGTTTCAAAGTGAGTTTTTCTATCTTTAAGTCAGATGAATAAATACCCCATCGGCATACAAGATTTTCGTGAACTACGGACCGGTGGCTATGTGTACGTAGATAAAACTGAGCTGATTTATCAGTTGGTGCAAACGGGGAAATACTATTTTTTATCACGCCCACGGCGTTTTGGTAAGTCTTTATTGCTATCAACCATAAAATATTTTTTCCTTGCCCAAGAGGATTTATTCCAAGGACTTTGGGCGATGGATAAAGTCCCTGCCGAACCATCACCGGTTCTACACTTTTCTTTTAGTACCCTGGGCTACAAGGAGCTGGGGCTAGAAGCTTCTTTGCACCAAGCAATCGATAAACAGGCTAGTCTATTTGAGCTAAATCTATCTCAAAAAGGACTGGGTCCTCGGTTTCGAGAGCTGATGGAAACCCTAGCGGGGCGTGGAAGAAAAGTGGTTCTGCTGATTGATGAATACGACAAGCCATTGGTGGATTACATCGAACAGAAAGAGATAGCTGAGGAGCATCAGGGAACCATGAAGAGTTTCTTCTCTGTAATCAAAGATTCAGACGCATTCATTGAATTTTTCTTGATTACAGGAGTATCAAAATTTAGTAAGGTATCTCTCTTTTCAGATTTAAATCATCTTCGTGATTTGACCTTAGTAGGTGAACTAGCCTCTTTGACTGGCTATACCCAGAAAGAGTTAGAGCGGTACTTTGACCAAGAAATCAAGGAAATGGCTCACAGGAGGGGTGTCTCTGTTAGGGCTTTGTGGGAATCTATTAAGGAATGGTATAACGGGTACAATTGGAGTGGGGAAGCGATGCTATACAATCCTTTTTCCATCCTGAATTTCATGTCTTCTCGGATGTTTAGGAATTTTTGGTGGGAAACGGGTACTCCAACTTTCTTGATTCGCCAACTCCGCCAGGGTTTTCATTACGACTTCTCAGACCTAGAAGCAGGTGGAACTCTTTTTGAAAGCTATACCCTTGATGATTTAGAATGGCGCTCCTTGCTTTTTCAAACGGGTTACCTCACCATCAAAAGTTATGATGAAGAGTATGATGTATACTCATTGGGGTATCCAAATCGAGAGGTAAAAGATTCGATGCTACAACACTTGATGGGGGCCTTTACCTATGAAAGCAAGACTCAGGCGAAGCCTATATACGCCAAACTTAAGCGATCATTAGACGCCAATGACATCCCTAGCTTTATCTCTTTGGTGAATGTGCTGTTAGCGACAATCCCCTATCAGATCTTCATAGAGAAAAAGGAAGCATTTTTTCATGCAGTATTACACTTGACGTTTCAGGGATTGGGACTCTTGACTCAATCCGAAGTAAGCACCTCAAAAGGAAGAGTCGATACCATTGTTCACGCGAAAAATCATATTTATCTAATGGAATTCAAGTTAGATGGTAGCGCAGAGTCTGCATTGGGTCAAATCAAGGCGAAACAATATAGCCAAGGACTAATGGGCCAAGATAAAGAAGTGGTGGCCTTGGGCATAAATTTCAATTCTGAAACTCGCGCCGTAGCGGAATACTTAGTAGAAACATACCAAACCCCAAAGGGGTAAATGAGGCAGTGGAGGGACCGGTTCATTTCCTCTACCCGCCGATGGTCGACATAGACTCCGAAAGGTCATTTTCCTTACTTCTTCTGGCTTCAGCCTCAAAACCATCCTTGGCACGTTGCCCCAAGGCACCCTTTAACGCGCGGATCAACTCGGCATCGCGAGCACCTGAGCGCATCAAGTCACGAAAATTGAGTACTCCCTCACCATAGAGACAGGTGCGCATCGATCCTTGTGGGGTAATGCGAATGCGGTTACAGGTTCCACAAAAGCTTCTACTGAAGGCTGCAATGATCCCAACTTTTCCCTGATAGCCTGGTATTTGATACCTGACGGAGGTCGAAGATTGCGGAGATTCAATGCGGTACAAGTCGGGGTAATGCTCTTTCAAATGAGCCAAGATCCGAGCCTGATTCCAATGCAGGGTAGGGTAGTGGGAACCGGTGCCATTGAAAGGCATCTCTTCAATGAAGCGAACTTCTAAGGGCTGTTCGCGGCTCAACTCCGCTAGTGGAATTAGGTCCCCTATGTTCTTGCCCTCCATCACGACGGCGTTGATCTTTGTAGGAATCCCTTTGTCCAGCAATTGGTGGAGACAATCCAAAACCCTGGGCAACTCATCTCTCCTGGTAATGGCTTTGAAGCGGGCTCGATCTAGGGTATCGAGGCTAAGGTTGAATGAATCCAACCCGAGGGCCTTCAGCTGGTCTACGTAGGGGCCACTTAATACGCCATTGCTGGTAAGGTGTAGGGCCTCAAGGCCTGGAATTTGCTTGACCCTCGCCAAGAAATCAATCATGCCCTTGCGCACAAAGGGCTCACCCCCAGTAATCCTCACCTTGCGAATTCCATGGATGGCAAGTAGGCCCAAAAGGCGTTCCATTTCTTCATAAGTAAGCAGGTGGGGCCTAGGTAGGTAATCGATGCCTTCGGCGGGCATACAATAGAAGCAGCGCAGGTTGCAGCGATCAGTTACGGCCAGCCTGACGTAGTCGATGACGCGTTGATGTCGGTCTATGAGAATAGGCTTCATGGAATGGACTTGCCCAAAATTAGGCTTTTTTTAGGCAATCTGATAACGCTTTAGGCCAGCGATTACCTGAGGGAGCAGCAAATGTTCCCCCTCATTATAGAGCGTGAAATCTGCTCGGTCGATCTTTTTCCACTCGGCCCATTGTTTATCCATGCGACTGAGAATGGCTGCTTCATCACTTTGATCGCGGTGCATGGCTCGCTCAAGCCGAATGGACTTAGGCGCATAGATGGCCCATACCTGGTCAACCCCTCTATCGGCGCCAGACTCATAGATAATAGCGGCCTCCTTAAAGGTGAGCTCATGCCCTGCCTCTCGTTGCCGCTGATCCCAATCTGTCCAATCTTTCCCTGTTGCAGGATGGACTACCCGATTGAGGGCTTGCAACTTCTCCGGGTCATTGAACACAATTTGTCCAATTAGCTTTCGATTTAGTTGGCCATCTTTTGTATAAGCTTTCTCCCCAAATAGGTTCATCACCCCAGTCCGAACCGACTCATTTTCAGTCATCAATGCCTTTGCGCGCTGGTCTGCGTAATATATAGGAAAGCCCAAAGATGCAAGGATCATCGCCACGCGGCTTTTGCCACTGCCAATGCCTCCTGTGAGACCAATGCGTAAAGCTTGATAGCGAGGCATTAGGTGGCAGGTTGCTGGATGGTGGCTTCCGCGCCTAGGGCAGCTCCAATGATGCCAGCGCCATTCAGCAAGGAGGCAGGGATGACCGGTGTGTTGACCTTCAGATACTGCTCATAGCGCTGAAACTTCTTGCTTACTCCCCCGCCAATGACAAAAAGATCAGGATAGAACAAGAACTCAACGTGCTGCAGGTATTCATTGAATCTTTTTCCCCATTTTTCCCAGTTTAAGTCCTCCTTCTTACGCACGGAGTCAGCCGCATAATGTTCGGCAATACCACCTTTAAAACGGAGATGACCCAGTTCAGTATTGGGGAGGAGAATGCCGTTATTAATGATGGCGGATCCGATTCCAGTACCGACGGTCAACAGTAAGATGAAACCTTGTCGATTTTTTCCAGATCCGAATTTTACCTCGGCTAGTCCGGCCGCATCTGCATCATTGATCACGGTGACGGGACAGCCAACGGTTTCATGCAGCAGTAACTGTGCGTTGGTCCCTTTCCACTTTTTGTCAATATTGCTAGCGGTACGAGCCACCCCATGTTGGATGACCGCCGGAAATCCCACTCCAATAGGGCCTTTCCATTGGAAGTGATCGACCACCTTGCGAAAAGTTTGGGCCACGGCTTGTGGCGTAGCAGGCTTAGGGGTGTCAAGTCGAAAACGCTCGGTGAGCATGACGCCTTTCTCAGTGTCTACGATTGCGCCTTTGATGCCTGATCCACCGATGTCTACACCTAGAATCTCCACGAATAGTTTCTTTACAATTTGTTAACTAGGCCTAAATATATAGGCTGATTGTCTTTAAATAAAGAGAGAACAGGAGAAAAGTTAAGCCGATAGCGTTGGCTCAGGCATGGCAGGTTAATCTGCTCGCATCATTGGTCGATAATCTCAAACTGTTGGCTGCTGCGTTGGCCATACTCGTCTACAATGGTGACCCGATGTGGGCCGAGCCCGGGCTGCAGGCCCATACGATGTATTTCTGTGGTAGAGCCTAGGTACTCATCATCTAGATGCCAATGCAAGGTGCTAGTCGCCTGACGATGGGCGACCTCAAATACAACCTCCCCTCTTTCCCCATTGAGATCAATGGGCAGGTATATTTGCATGGTGTGGGTAGGATATATCCATTGGATAGGCGAACCCTGGTCATTTTGCCCATTTAAACAATCAGCTCGATAAGGAGGAAGAGGGCGATAGTTGGGGTGGCGTTGTTGGTAATATTGTTCCCATGCGGGCGGCAAAACGAAGTATACCTTCTGCTCCATGTCTAAGGGCGAAGCACAATCCCCTTGGACCCTAAGCCCGCTTTGGGAGTCAATGAAGGTAAGACGGTGGTAAGGACAAGGACTGCTGCGGGTGCCCAACTGGGGTACCCAAGCGGAGTCTACCTCAGGGCAAAATGAAGACGCTTGATGCCCACTTTGTTGGCAGAGAGCCAGTAAACGCAAATCATCATAAGGCGGGCGAAACCAACGCCTTCGGTTGGGCAATAAATTGAAAAGGTCGAATAAAATAGGGGCAGCCACTGTGCCTCCAACCAATCCATCCCTGCCTTCTCCGTCTGCGTTGCCTACCCAAACGGCCACCACATAATCTGGAGTGACTCCGATAGACCAAGCATCCCGGTAGCCAAAACTGGTGCCCGTCTTCCAGGCTATGCGATCTGATGAGGCGAAGTTTTCCCAATAGGCTTCGACGGAGGGGCGAGTGACCTCGACCATGGCTTGAAAGGTATGCCAGATGGCAGCTGCACCAAAGAGACTGCTAGGCTCAAGTTGCTTCCACTGCTTGGAATCTTGATTGCTGATGATGGGGCGAGTCTCTGAGGCAAGATAGTGAGGGGGGCGATAAGCCTCAGATTCATAGCGCCCATCGAAGGCCTCAAAGTGATCCAGGTTACGGGACATACCTGCGTAGATACTTGCCAGATCCCACATGTTGGCTTCTGCTCCCCCCAGGATCAAGCTCAAGCCATAATCACTAGGAGGGCGGGTTAGGGTACTGAGGCCCAACTGTTTCAGCTCCTCATGGAATTTGCCTACTCCATGGGCTTGTAACATCCGTACTGCAGGAATATTGAGGCTTCTGGCTAAAGCTCGACTTGCCGGTACAGCTCCCCGATATTGCCGGTCATAGTTGCCAGGTTGATATCCTCGGCCAAAGTAGGAAGGAATATCCGCTACCAGGGTATGGGGCAAAAGTTCACCTGATTGGAGCATGGCGGCATAGAGAAAAGGTTTTAAGATGCTGCCGGTACTGCGAGGCGCTTGGATGATGTCTACTGATTCTCCATGCTGGTAACCTGCTCCTCTTACATTGCCCACATAGGCTTTTACTTCTCCGGTCTGCACATCTACGATCAAAGCCGCTGCATTGTGGATGCCATTTTGGGCCAAAGATTGGTGGTGCCTCATCAGAGTCTCGTTGACTCGAACCTGTAAATTTCTGTCTAGGGTACTGTGAATCCTTGGTTTACCTGGATAATCTACTAGGCTGCGATCGAGGAGGTGGGGAGCTAGCTGTGGTAAGCGTTGAGGAGCCTCAGGCAATTCCTCAAGGAGGGCTAGTTCGTAGCCAAGGGTGTCTAATTCTCCATGCTCTAGCAATTGGGCTAGAAGCCGGTTTCGCTTATTCTTCAAGGCCTCCCGATTCCGTCCTGGGTGGATCAAGGCTGGGGCATTAGGTAGAACGGCCAAAGTGGCCATCTCAGACCAAGAAAGTAGATGAGGGGCTCGGCCAAAATATTTCCAAGCAGCTGCCTCTAGACCTACTACATTGCCCCCAAACGGTGCATGGGCAGCGTAGTACGCCAGAATCTCAGATTTGGAGTAGCGCAATTCTGCTCGCGTAGCCAAAGTCACCTCTACCAGTTTTTCCCATATAGTGCGGGCTTTGCCCTGCCGACTTAAGCGAATGACCTGCATGGTCAGGGTACTCCCACCAGAGACGACTTCGCCCCGACTGAGATTTGACCATATTGCTCTAAGCATAGCCAAAGGATCTACCCCGGGATGATAGTAGAAGCGATGGTCCTCAAAGGTGGTGATGCAGACCTTGAATTTTTCTGGAAGACTGTCGGTCAAAGGAAAGCGCCATTGACCGTCTTTGGCAATGCGTGCTCCCATCAGCTGCTTATCTTGATCCTCTAGTACGGTAGAATAGGGGGTGTTGAATAGAGGCTTGGGGAGACAAAAAGCGTAAAGGATGACCAAAATCAAGATCAAAGCCCAGCGCAGTGGATGTTTTTTTACCCGTTTTGTAAACGTCTTTGCTAGAGCTTTGAGGATTCGCATGTTTGAATCTAGTTAGACCAAAGGACTGGGACAAGTTCCTTTGGGAATGTGTATTCCTTGGGCTAGGATTTGTGGCTGATTGTTCAATAATAGAAAGGTAAGCCATGAGATTAAGTTAAGCCATTTCTTTTCACAGGGAGCAAGGGACTCTGTTACCCCTCTCCCCCTGACAAGTCTAGTCTCTTGTGTTTTTTGTAAGGAAAAAGGAATGCTACCGCAATAAGCTATGAAAGACAAAATTGTATGCTACTGGATTGGCCTAATTCTACCTGCTTTTCTCGCTTGTACTCAACCCGATAAAGGCCTAGAGACCCCACCTAATATAGTGCTGATCCTCGCAGATGACCAGGGCTACGGAGATCTTGGCTGTACGGGTAATCCCATCCTGCGGACGCCTCACTTGGATAGCATGGCCGCAAATGGGGCCTTTTTTGAGCACTTTTTCGTCAGCGCTGTATGTTCGCCTACGCGAGCCGAATTGTTGACTGGCCGTTATGCCGTGCGAAGTGGGGTCTATGGTACCTCAGAGGGAAGAGAGCGCATAGATTTAGGCGAACTTACCTTGGCTGATTGCTTTAAAGGGGCAGGTTATCAAACTGCTGCCTTTGGAAAATGGCACAACGGGATGCAGCATCCTTATCATCCCAATGATCGTGGGTTTGAAGAGTTTGTCGGCTATTGCTCCGGCCACTGGGGCAGCTACTTTGACGCCATGCTGGAACACAATGGAGAGCCTCTTCAGACTCAGGGATTCTTGACCGATGTGTTAACGGATCAAGCCATGAATTTCATAGAGAAAAATCAGCATGAACCCTTTCTGCTCTACCTTCCCTTGAATACGCCGCACAGTCCCATGCAAGTTCCTGACCAATGGTGGAGGAGGTTTGACTCGCTGGATATTCCCTCTCACCGCTATACAAGCCGTGAAAATCTGGTTCACACCCGAGCCGCCTACGCCATGGTGGAGAACATCGATTGGAATGTGGGGCGACTAGGGGCAAAGCTTAGGGAACTAGGGCTCGCAGACAATACCATCGTCATCTATCTCTCGGACAATGGCCCCAATGGGTGGCGTTGGAATGCTGGCCTAGAAGGAATCAAAGGAAGGGTGGACGAAGGCGGGGTGAGGTCTCCTTTAATGATGGCCTGGCCAGGAAAAATTAAGAATACCAACATAGGTCAAGTTGCAGGGAGCATCGATCTGCTGCCTACTTTATTAGATCTAGCCAGCATCCCGCAAAAAACAAGTAACCCCTTAGACGGAACCAGTCTGAAGCCCTTGCTCATGGGAGATTCGGTGAGGTGGCCAGATCGGATGCTGGTCAATCATTGGCGGGGAAAAACCAGCATCAGGAGCCAGCGCTATCGCTTGGGTACAGATGGCGATTTATTTGACATGGAGGCAGATCCAGGGCAAACACAGGACCTGAGGGAGGTCTTTCCGCTCGTCGCGAAAGCCATGGAGAATGAGAAAAGGCGCTGGGAAGATGAGGTGTTAGCAGAACTGGCGACCAGTGATTCGAGGCCGTTTTCAGTTGGGTTTGCACCTGGTCAGGTAGACCAACTACCTGCTCGTGATGCCAAGCCTCATGGCAATATCAGACGTTCAAACCGCTGGCCCAACTGCTCCTTTCTTACCAACTGGCAATCTGAAACAGATAGCATAAGCTGGGAGATCGAGGTACTGAATAACGGTGAATACGAGGTAGAGCTCTGGTATACATGTACCAAGGAACAATCGGGAACTCAGCTCTCGCTAAATTTCATGGGGCAAGCAGTCGAAGCAAAAATAGAAGAGGCCTTCAATCCTCCTTTAAGAGGGGCTGAGCACGACCGCGTGATCAGAGAAGAGTCCTATGTAAAGGATTGGGCCAGCTTAACGTTCGGTAAGATTTATCTGGGGAAAGGCCAAGGAAAGTTAACCTTGAGAGCCAAGCGGCTCCCACAAGCCGGTGGGCCAGAAGTTCGGATGATTTTGCTGAGAAGTCAGGTCCAAAAGACTTCTATCAATGAATCATAAGCCTTCTCCTTATTTTTGTAAAATAACCTTCCTCCTATCTCCATACTCTGTTTCTATCCTCTTGTACTACCGTGGGAGTTTTTTGTATATTCTTGGAAACTCCATAAATCAAAGCAGATGAAAAAGCTTCTCATTTTATCATGGGCAGTAATAGGATTGGGCTATTTTTCCGCTTATGCCCAGGCCCCTCAAGGGATACAGTACCAAGCCGTAGCAAGGGATGCCAACGGCGTGATCAGTGGAGACAGTGTTGAGGTCCGTTTAACCATTTTTTCTGGCATCAGTCCGGTCTATCAAGAAATTCATGAGACCGCTACCAATGAGTTTGGTCTTTTCAACTTAGTGATAGGTCAAGGAGCAACGACTTTAGGAAGCTTCTCTGGCCTTGATTGGGCAGATAATGATCATTTTTTGGAGGTGGAGCTAGACCTTGGCTCTGGCTACCTCAATTTTGGGAGCTTACAGTTTGTGAGTGTTCCCTACAGCTTATATGCTGAGAAGGCCCGAACGGTAGAGCAGGTCTCTCTGGCCTTGGATGACCTAAGCGATGTCAGCAGCCCTGCTCCCGGAACAGACCAAGTATTGCGATGGAATGGCAGCGAGTGGCTGCCGAGTACCGACCTCGTCGATGATGCAGACGCCGATCCCAGCAATGAGCTCCAAACTTTGAGCTTAAATGGAGCAGACCTCAGTCTATCCAGTGGAGGGGGAACGGTCAGTCTTCCCGTCTACAGCGCCGGACAGGGGATCAATCTAGGGGCCAACAACGAAATTCAAAATACCGGGGACCTAGATTCCACCAATGAACTGCAATCTCTCTCTCTTAATGGCTCAAACTTGAGCCTGAGCGATGGAGGGAGCGTCACACTGCCTGAATACAGCGCAGGCCCTGGCATCACCATCACCCCTGCCCTGGAAATCCAAAACACCGGAGACACGGATCCCAATGATGACCTCACTACGTCTACATCGGCTGGGGGAGACCTAGGCGGTACTTTTCCCAATCCCAACGTAATTGCCTTGCAAGGACAGCCTCTGGCTAATACACCCCCATCGAATGGGCAGGTTCTTAAGTGGACCGGAACAGAATGGAGCCCGGCCACTGATAACCAGGGCCAACAAATCTGGAGCACCAGTGGAAACAATATTTTCTACAATGCTGGCCGTGTTGGAATTGGTACCAGCAGCATTGACGCCGAGATGGAGATTTTTCACAACAGCTCTTTGTCTGATCCACATCTATTGCTGCATGAAAATGCCAATGATTATGCCCGTTTGAATTGGCAAAACAACAACGGTTCTAACTATTGGTCCCTGGCAGCCTACGTAGCAAGCAACCCCAGGAACGACCGTTTCAATGTTTGGAATGGCAGCCAAGGAGATATCCTATCTATCACCGGTGATGGGGAAATGGGACTCAATGTGGGCATTTCTCCCAAAGTGTCCTTCCATGTGGGAGAAGACAACCGGATGTTGTTTGGGAAAGATACCCTAGGTAATGGAGACAAATTGATGTGGCTGCCCGACCTACACGCGTTCCGGGTAGGAACTTTGAGTTCTGGGGCAGCCAGTACCTACTGGAACAGAGATTCCATTGGTCAGTACTCATTTGCATCTGGCTACAATACCCGGGCTCAGGGCTTTGGGGCAACCGCCATGGGGCGAGATACGGAAGCTACCAATAGCTATGCCTTTGCTTCTGGCTATTTTACCAATGCCGATGGGCAGTACTCCACCGCAATGGGTTTTAATACGGATGCCCTGGCCTTAGGCTCTACGGCTTTGGGTTATAGTACCGATGCAGAGGCGAATTATTCTTTTGCTGCTGGATTCTCCGCTGAAGCCCAAGCTATTTACTCCGTAGCCATTGGGCGTTCAGTAAGGGCTCAATCCTATGCTTCCATGGCCATAGGAAGGTTCAATGTGGGAGGGGGTAGCGCGAACTCCTGGCAATCCAGTGATCCAATTTTTGAGATTGGCATTGGATCTAGCAATAGCAACCGAGCCAACGCCATGACGGTAAGGAAAAATGGCAACGTGGGCATTGGAACGACCTTGCCGGGTGCGAGACTCCACGTAGCTGGCGGAGAGTTACGGATTGGTTCCTTGGAGGAGTTATCTGATGGTGGGAGTTTCTTGTTACAAGCCAATTCAATATTAGCTCCTTTGACTAACGGTAATCGATCCCTAGGCACGTCCTCTTTCCGCTGGAGTGTGGTTTTTGCAACCAATGGGACCATCAATACCTCTGACCTCCGGGATAAGCAGAACGTCCTTCCTATCCAGTATGGCTTGCAAGAAGTCCTAGAATTACGGCCAGTCTCCTATGAATGGAAGGCCGCACCAGAAGAAGGGACTAAGTTGGGATTGATTGCCCAGGAGGTACAGAAGGTTGTATCCGAGGTGGTTGTAGATCAAGAGTGGATGACGGACGAAGAAAGTGGGGAAAGACGTGTGGTACCTGCTGAAAGACTGGGAATTTTCTATTCGGATCTCATCCCTGTTCTCATTCGAGCTACCCAAGAGCAACAAGCACTCATCGAACAGCAAAACCAACGAATTGAGGCTCTGGAGGAAGAAATGAGGGCGATTCGGGCGTTGTTGGAGCAAAAATAAACTGGCTACAGCGAATACGAACAAGCACTTGGGAGTACCCTGACTTACTAAGCCGTAAGGTCTCGTTGGTTTAGTAAGGCCTGGATACCCCAAAGGTCCTATGGAAGTTAAATCAAATGCGTGAGAACTAGCCCAGATTAATCCATAGTTTCTCTCAATTCAAAACCATTTAACACCAAGTCAAGGTCCTTTTCACTCAGAAAAGTAATGACCACGGCATCCTTGCCATTGCTTTGGAATCGGGTGCTCGTACGTCGAGGATAGGCGGTATAGAGGTCTCCCATGCTAGGGGAAAAAGCGGTGCTTGCTCCTGCCATGTCACCTTGTTCCCACCTAACCTGATAGGTCTTGGGGGGGCGATTGATCTTCTGTCGACCATGATGGTAACTAAGCAGCTCGTAGGAACCTTCAGGCAGTTGAGTGATTTCTAATGTGAGGGTTTCCCCGGGGGCAACGCTTAATCCGTCGATACTCAAGTAAGGGAGCTGGCCGGTTTGGCCCCAGCCCGAAAACCAATCGATTTCTCCCGTGGCCGAAAGCGCATAAGTACAGCCTATGTTTGGGGACTCAAATCGTTGTTCTGCTGCGCCCTGTCCCGTCCAAGATTGCCATCCAAATTGAAGAAACTCACTGCTGATTTGGTCGGCTTGATGCTTGCCAAACTCAAAGCCTCCTACGCCTTCTTGTTCTACGGTGTTCATGGCTGAGGATAGATCTATGCGGTCTTGTTTCAACTCATAAATGGGTAGGGCTTCTGCAATTATTCGATCGTATTCATAGGGCTGGGTATAGATGGTGTCTCGTGCTTCTCCCAATCCTTTGGCCTGAGCAGTAACGATAATTTGACCCGCTTTTTGAGAGCTGCGCAGGTAGGCGGTTGCTACTCCATAAAAGGGCTCTCTTGGATTGGCGTCGATATGAGCTGCTTCGATCAAGGCTCCTTCGCCTTCTACCTGAAAATGAATGCTATTCTCAGCCGTGATGACCCTTTCTCCATTGGCATCTAGAAGATAGCAGTTGATGGTTTTTATGTCTGATCCGTTGGCAAAAAAAGGTTTTTGGTCTTGCTCTATTTCAAGCGACAATTGAGAGGCAGCCCCTGAGAAGGAGCGTTGATGGGAAGCGACTACTTGCCCTTCCATGTAGGCAATTGCTTCGATGCTCCCCTGGCTCCAATTGTGATGGAAGGTGAAGTTGGGGTGGGAGACAAAAGGCGCTTCGGCCCGCTGGTCGGGGAACTGACTGCCGATCAGTTTGCCATCCTGGTACAGCTCTACCCGTTGGGCATTGCTGAATACAACAACCTGACCGTCCTTGCTTACCCGTTGATCCGCGATGTGGACCATGGGACGAGTTAAGGTTTCGGATTGATACCAAAAATACACCGGATTGGGTACCCGGTCGATGGAAAAGGGGCGGTTGGGGTTCCCGAGCGGTTTGGGTTTAAAGGTTTGGTAATCATGGGCCGTCCATGCGGCTACGCCGATCATGTTGGGCTTGCCTTTGGAGCGACTCACAAAATCTTGGTTCCAAAGTCCATCCATGGTGCTCCCATGCTCACAGAGGTAGGTGAATTCGCCTGCGCCGATGGGGAGATTGCCATAATCCATGGGAGCATACACGTCGGTGGCCCCAGATTGCTGGGGCCCAGTCCATGGGGCTCCATTGGAACCCGTAAAGCGAGTAGGATCTTCCTCTTTGCAGGCATAATGTAAACGCTCAACGGGTCCTCGGTGGTTGATGGCTGCTCCCCACATGATGATGGATGGATGATTGCGGTGGTTGCGTACCATACGTCGGGTGGCTTCCTCTAGGTTATTTAGCCATGTTTGGTTGCCAATGCCGATCCAGGTAGGGGGTTCCTCATAGAGGAGTAGGCCCAGTTCATCGCAGGCGTCGATGAAGGAATTGTCATGGGGATAGTGAGCCAGGCGCACGGAGTTGATGCCCATCTGCTTTAGCTGCCAGGCGTCTTTCCATTGAAGTGAGTTGGGCACCGCGTCACCTATGAATAGCATGGCCTGATGCCGGTTTACGCCCACCAATTCGGTGGCTTGTCCATTAAGCAAAAGGCCTTGCCCCTCTACCAACTCAATCTTGCGCAAGCCCATGCGATGTTCGACTACGTCTACAGGTTTGCCATCTCGATAAACCGTGGTATTCACTCGATAGAGATAGGGGTTAGCTGGACTCCAGAGATTCAAATCCCCGCTTAGTCCTCCCGTCTGGGCAAATACTTCCTTCTGTCCCGGTAACAGGCTACGTTCTGCTTCCAACTTCAGCAATACCCTCCCTTGGGCATCCATCACCCGCTGAATTACTTTGGCCTCTATCGGTTCCGTAGATTCATTGGCTACTTGGGTGCGGATGCTGACGGTGGCGTTTTGGGGAGTGACCGTTGGAGTGGTAATAAAGACTCCAGCAAAGGTATTTTCCCAAGGAAAGGTAATCCGTAGAGGATCGCTCACTACGAGGTAAACTTCTCGATAGAGCCCTCCCCATTTTACGTAATCGTAACGATCTCCTTCGGGAGGAATGTTGGAATTGCGGCGGTTGTCTACGCTGAGGATCAATTCCTGCTGAGCCTGTCGCTCATCGATGAAGTCAGTGATGTCAAAGTGGAAGGGAGTGTAGCCTCCGACGGCATGTTCTCCTACGTACTTACCATTTACCCATAAGCGGGTTACTTGGTGAGCCCCTTCGAACTCCAAAAACACCTTTTGTCCGGGTTGAAGACGAGTACTTATTTCTTTCTTATACCAACCTATTCCCCGGTGAAAACTGAGTTGGTATTCATCGTCGGGACTGTCATTCAATGAGGTAGAAGCCAGTTCCAAACTATGAGGGATGGAAACCACTTCCCACTCCACATCTTTAGGAGCGGTCTCCCAAAAGCCATCTTGCGGTCCATCGAGAAAAAATGCCCAGTCATTGAGTAAGGCGAGTCTCTGCTTTTCTGTCTGCGGAAATCCAGGTGGAAGTTCCTGGGCTTGCAGCCCCCAAAGAGGGCAGAGCAGCGAGGCAAACCATAAGAGATGAGGGAGGGAGAAGTGGCAAGTTGTCATAGGATTGAAGGCTTAGGGATAATTAACAAGACACCCAGACTCAATTGAGCCTGGGTGACAATCACAGATTGAGATATCCGCCGCTGAATCTTGAGTCGGTGGTATCAACTATTTTCATTTGACTAGTAGCTTGGTGCTCCATTGGAAGTTGTCGGAATTCACTTGCAGCAGGTATAGACCTGTGCCCTCAAAGACTTCACGATCCAAACTGAATTCCTGACCAGAAACCGTTTTCTGAAGGATTTGCCTTCCTTTTAAGTCGAAGACACTCAACTCAGCTTGAAGCTGGGTACTGGGCAAGAGCACATGTAGGTCTTGGTTTTCTCCCAAGGGATTAGGGAAGATCTGAACCTTCCTTGGAGCAGGCACCTCATCAATGGAGGTCGTCACATCGTCGACGGTAATAGAGTTGACCCCAGGTCTCCAAGGGGTGAAGCCTGATTCGTAGGCACCTACGTCAGGTCCAGCACCGGCATATCCGTCATTGATTCCCGGAATTACTACCCCGGCGTCGACCAGTGAAGTATTGGCCTGTGGAATAAAGTTTTGAGCTTGATAGTTTTTGAAAGGAGAGTTTTCAAGCAGGATGTTGTTTTGAAGGTCATTGCCGATCCACTCTTCCTTGCTAGATAGGTTGTTGTATACCCGGATCCGCTGCATGCTGTGCTCAGGCTTCAGCCAAGTCCCCATGGCCTGGCTGACTTCCCATAAGGTATTGTGGTAGATGTCATTGTCCCAGATATCCCAGTTCATTTGTACGCCTGACCAAGAGATGTTCCAGACGACATTGTGGTGTACGGTGTAGCCCTTGCTGTCATTGTCCAGGTAAATGCCCGCTGCCCGTCCATCGGCATATTCTGGGCCTTCTGAATCATGGAACCAGTTATGGTGGATCTCGGTATTCCGGCTGTTGTCGTTACCCACGGTGTAATACAGCCCACCATCGTTGTTCATTTTCATGCAATCGTAGACATCGTTGTAAGCGATCTCATTGTTTACCCCGGCAACATATATCCCATCTCGGGCAGTGGTATGAATGGTGTTTGACCAAATAAGGTTATTGGTCGCAGCACTGCGAATGGGGGAGGCATGAATCCCCACCTTGTTGATATTCTTAATGAGATTATGGCGGATGATGGGGCGGGTCACGTTGTTCCAGCCCTGGACAAAGACTCCACTGAGGGAACTGCCGTCAATGACGTTGTGCTCTACGATGATGTCACTGGCTCGCACGTGCACGGCTCCTTCACCGACCTGAGCGGAAGTATTATTGAGATCATCTATGCGGGTGAGGCAATTGGTGAAAGTGCCATTTCTCAACACAACGTGATTGCCTTTGAGTTCGACTTTGCCGCCAAAAGCGTTGAGGCCATCGATGTGCACGTAGTTCTTTTCGATTAGCATGGTACGCTCGCGTGCCGCTACCTCTACGACGAGGGTATTAGGGTCTGCATTGCCTGGGGCTTGTAGATAAACTGAATCTTTGGCTTCATCGTAGTACCACTCTTCAGGGTAGTCTAAGGCTTCATAAATGCCGAAGAGGAAGAACTGCCCACGGTTGTTGTTGCGGACAATGGTGGGGTTGTGGGGATTGAATGGCCAGCGATTGACATCTACAGCTGGGAAACTGACTTCGCCAGACTGAGAATTGTTGATGCGGCGAGTCCAACTGGTGCCACTATGAGCAGCTAGGTACCAAACGTAACCTCCAGACCAGTCTAGGCTGTTGCTGATCTCAGAGCTTTGAATGGTGGAAGCTGAGCCCCCTTGCACGGAAACCGCTTCTACGGTATAGGGCTCATGGTCGGTATTGTTGGGCCATCTTGCCCAGTCCATGGGCTTGCCATCGACGTAGACCATGTTGTGACTGCCTCGGTTCATGTCGTAAGAAGCGCGGAAAATATCCCCTTGGTGATTGACCCAACCTGTAAGGGGTTCTGTCGCAGAAATGAGTACAGAATCATCTTGGTAGTTGGTGATCACAATGGGTTGGCTGGCTGTGCCATGGTTTTGAACCGAGACCACCTCGCGATAGACACCCGCTTTGATGAAACAAGTGTCCCCCGGCATCAGGACAGACCCTGCTTTTGCGATGGTCAAAAAGGGTTGAGTTTCCGTTCCCGGTTGGGCGTCAGAGCCATCTTTGGCTACGTAGTAATTGGTGGCTTGGCCCGTAGCAAATAGACCGAGCAGGGCTAGGAGCAGAAAATAACGTAGTTTGATTTTCATTGTTTGGTCTGAGTAGTTAAAGACGTAAGTCAAAATCCGCAAGACGGTGAGGCCAAGAAAACGTAGGTTGATTGACCTATTTCTCTCCTGCCTTCAAGAATCTTATAAAAGTGTGCTTTCTCTCATCTACATCGCAGAATCCGTCCAATGAGATTTTGGAATTTCAAATTTACCCTTCGTGAGGGTTTGGCAAAAGGGTGTTTACCTCCCCCTTATGCCTCAAATCATGAATATCCAAAGCCATATGTTTAGGATGGGGAGAATGAGTGGGCTAAATGTAGCTTCTGGGACAAGGTCGCTCGGTAATAGCCTCAGCTATCCACTCATGGATCTCTGCTATGATTATAGGTGTCGAATAGTTCTTGAATCCGCTGGGCTTGAGATGGATCATCAATGAGGTTACCCGATTCTCGTTCGGTGGGGTTGGTAGATAAATTGAAAAGCGCAGTGGGGCTCCGCGTTTGGTCCGTTTTATCTTTCTTATCGATCTGAATGATCAGCTTCCAATTGTCTTGGGTGATGGCTACTTCACGCCCCGTTCCGCCTTGTACCAACAAGGGGGATTGACCTAGACCTAGCTGATCAGGGCTTTCAAGTAGAGGAAAAAGATTTTTGCTGTCGATGGGGTGCTCAGTGTCGATGACTACCCCCACAAGATCGGCGAGGGTAGCCATGATGTCGAGTCCAAGGATCGGGGCATCAGAGCGACCACTAGGGATTTTATTTGGCCAAGTGAGGATAAATGGCACTCGGTGCCCTCCTTCGTAAATTTGGTTTTTGGAACCGCGGTAGATATCGCTGGGTTGGTGGCCCGTTTCTATGGTGCTTGGCATGCCCAGCCCCCCATTATCTGAAGTGAAGATGAACAAGGTGTTTTCATACATGCCTTGCTCTTTCAGTGCATCGATCATCATCCCGACTTGAATGTCTAGTTCCTTGACTAAATCTAAATGCGCTACGGGAGTGCTCCCCGCTATCTGCTGTCCGTTTAGGCTATCACTAGGAGTATGGGGTTTATGAACCGCGAGGGAGCAGTAATAGAGAAAAAATGGATCTGAATCCCTGCCTCGCGTCCGGATGTAGTCGCAGGCTTGGTGAGCTAATAAGGGGCCCATCAAATGAGGGTCCCAGTTTGAGTCGCCTAATCCCTCCTCTTTGTCCAGTTTAACTCCTAGTGGCTTCATGCTGGCTTGGGTGATGAGACTCAATTCAGAGTTTGCCTGTAAAGGCTTCCAACGATCATTTTCATAGACGGCATAAGGCACACTCTGAATTCCCGCCGGGAATACAAAGCTGTAATCGAAGCCTTTATCCAAAGGCCCATCTTCAACAATTCTATGTATATCAACCTCCGTTTGGGGCTTGACTCTACTGAGTTCATAATAGGTGCTGCTGTCACCTTTTCGAAAATAGCGACCTCCGAGATGCCATTTGCCAAAAAACGCCGTTTGGTAGCCTGCTTCTTGCATGATCCTGCCTAGGGTAGGCTGGTCGTCCGCGATGGGGGAGGGAGCGTAGGCACTCCAGACTCCCCAGGGAAAAGGGCTGCGGAAGCAGTGCTGACCTGTCATGATGGCGTAGCGAGAGGGAGCGCAGAGGGCCGCAGGAGAATGTGCGTTGGTAAACATGAACCCACTTTGGGCCAGCTGATCCAAGTTTGGGGTCTCCACCATGATGTGGTCACTATGTATGCGACGGTAGGCGGAGATGTCACCCAAGCCAATGTCATCAGCTAAAATGACTACTACATTCGGCGGCTGAGCATGGATAGGAGCTGTGACTAGCAAAGCCATGATCAGGATCATCAGGCTTGGTCGGATAGGGTAGGGAAGATACGGCACCGTTTAGTCGTTTATGCTTGTGACTTAGAGGCTGTTTGGAATTTGGTGGGTAAAGGAAAATTTCCAAACAGTCTTTTAATAGGTAAGAACGTCTTGCAGAGCAATGGGCTCCCGGTTAGCTTCTACCTGATGGAGATTGGGGCTAAGTACATCGCGAAACATCAGCGGTGGTCGCAGGTCTGGAGAAAAGGTCTGGATAGAAATATTTTCCAGGGTCAGGCCCTTCACGTGACGGGCAAATAGGCCATGGCAAGGCAGGGTTCCCAGGTTGCTGAACTCTGGCCAATGCCCATGCATGACCTCTAGCGTATATTCCTTAACCTCCTTGCGCAGTGAATCCTCCTTGGTCCCTCCTCCCGCTACCAGCAATTGAAGGTCTCTGATGACAATGTCCTCAATTCGGTGTTGAGGAATTCCCGTAATCAGAATTGCAGCATTTTTGTCTCCTTTCCGATTGTCGACGAGAATTTGGCTAAAAGAAAAGTGGTGCATGCTTTTCAGTGGTTCCAAGGTCCCTTCAGGATAATTTCGAGCGGCCCGCTGCTGCGTAAAGGTCATGAAAATGGGCCTAGGTACGTTTTCCATCACCAGATTTTGGAAAGTCAAATGGTGCATTTCCCCCCCTTCATTTTGCTGAATTTTGAGCCCAGCGTCTTGGATGTCCTGAAAGGTACAGTTGCTGACGGTAACATTTTCTATGTTTCCTCGCGACAAAAGACCTATGCGCAAGCCTGCCCATTTGGTTTTGAAGGTGCAATTGGTGATGACTACATTTTTGCAGGGGCGATCAGGGAGAGAGGTTTGTAGGCAAATACAATCATCGCTGTTGTCAAAGTTGCAGTTAGCTACCCGCACGTTTTGACAACCATCAAAGTCTAGTCCATCTCCATTTTTATTAGCCCGGCTGTAAATACTGATGCCATTCACGCTGATATCTTCGCAGTATAAAAAAGCAGTGGTCCAGGCAGCTGGATTGAGCAAACGGAGATTGTTGAGGTGGATACGTCGGCAATCTTTGAAACGGATCAACATCGGCCTGCTCTTGGGAAAGTTTTGGGGAAACCCATTGCCATCAATGGTACCATATCCTTCTAGGGCGATAGACTCGGCGTTTTCGGCGTAGATCAGACAAGGGTCCATGTGGGATTCCCTCCTATACATGATATAATGGGTATCATTCCCATAATCAGCCAGATGGGTACTCCCCTGCAAGGTGGTCCCGTTGGCTAGGTGGAGGGTCACGTAGCTTTTGAGGTAGAGGGTTCCCGTGACGTAAATGCCGCCTCCACTGATCCGCACCATTCCACCACCAGAGCGATGGCAGCTGTCAATGGCTTGTTGGATGGCTTGGGTATTGAGGGTCTGGCCATCATTGATGGCTCCAAAATCTTTGACCTCTAAGACCTGGGTGGGCTCGGCGAGGCTTGAGCTTAGCAGGGCAAATAGGAAGACCAGGATCCCCCACGACGTCTGATGTAAGTGAAAATGGATACGCTTCATTATTGAGGGTTATCGATGAGTTGCCAGGTGCGGACCCATTCATATTGAGTACTCCGCTGCTTTTTTCTGCCACTGGCTACCAGTCCGCCATCGGGTGGCACGGGATTCCAATCATAGGTTTCAATGGCCATGTGGAGGAAGGCTGGCTGATCCCATTTGACCTTTGGGTGAATGGAGTAGATATACTTCCCGTCTAAAAAGAATTGAATTTCTTCAGGGGATTTCCACCAAGCTGCATACACGTAGTAACGCTCGTGGTTTTTGGTATCGGTGGGGATGGACTGCTGTAGTTGCAACTTTTCGGGGACACAGGGGGTAGTCCGGTGAATGGCGTTTGAGTGGTAGATCTGGTCCCAGTTTTGAGCCCATTTGGCGGTATGCTCGGAGGTTCGGCCTACACATTCTTGGATGTCTAACTCTAATTTACGCTCGCAATCATAGCGACTCATCAACCAGAAAGTCGAAGACATAGCCGTTTGGTTGGCCTTCATTTTACATTCGTAATACCAACCGACCTGCCCAGGGTTAACGGCTCGAACAATGGCGCCTTGGTAGGTATAGGTTTTTCCTTTATGCTCCTCCGGTTGATCTAAGACCCCCACCGTGACCCTCATGTTGCCTTTTTTGAGCTGGACATTCTCCTCCCGAAAGAGACCGGGCGCCCGCCCAATCCAGCCCCAACCGTTGGCGGTGGGATCTGCTGACCATTTGCTGCTGTCCAGTTTCTTGCCTTCAAAATCGTCAGAAAGCTGCTCTACAGGGACCCAATGCTGATCCTTAGGCCGCGGATCTTCCCCCGGAAGGAAATAGGGTTGCGCCAAGACTGAGACTTTTGTTCCCAGCAAAACACATAGAATGCTCAGCCAATAGAGATTTGATAGCTGCATGAGAGAGAATTTTATGCTTGTAATGCGTTCTACAATAGTGCTTGGGAGGGAGGCGCTTTTTATCCCCGTAAAAAAGCATCTCTTATCCCGCTTCCCGCTTCCCGCTTCCCGCTTCTCAATAGTAATCCCAGAAGTCATAGCTGAGGCCTAAGCGCTGGGCTTCATCGCCAAGCGAAGTGGCCTTGGCCCGCATCTCTTCCTGCATGCGCTGCACCAAAGCTTCATACTCCTGTTTCCAGGCGAGGTTGGTGGTTTCCCAGGGGTCAAGTTTGAGGTTGAAAAGCAGGGTGACCCTAGAGCCTGCTGAAAACTTTCCCCTTTTGCGGGTCTCATCTTCCGCTCTTACGAATTCGATCAACTTGAAATCGCCTTTGCGATAGGCCCGTTCGTATTGCTTGTAGGCGTGAT
Source organism: uncultured Bacteroidia bacterium (assembly GCA_964521065.1). Classification (GTDB taxonomy): domain Bacteria; phylum Bacteroidota; class Bacteroidia; order J057; family J057; genus CAYVAP01. Next base: position 23,331 of record CAZFPQ010000097.1, read on the forward strand.
AGGTGTAATCCCTCACCTGCTGAGTTTCTCCTCGGATGATGGGAGCCAAACTTTTGCCCGATACCGAAGAAGGGATGTCTACCCCCGCTAAATCGCATAGGGTAGGGAAGATGTCGTGGATATAGCTATACGCATGGATCCGTTTCCCTTTATCGGCTATAGCCCCTCCTGAAATAATGAGTGGTACGTGCAGGCCGTCTTCGTCATAGACATTTTGCTTGCCCATCAGCCCATGATTGCCCACGGCAAGGCCACTGTCACCTGCCAATAAGATGATGGTGTTTTCATATTTGCCGCTCGCTTTGAGTGCCTGTATGACCCGCCCAATTTGGGCATCTAGATGGGTGATGATGGCATAGTAATCGGAAAGTTGTTGCTGGGCTACTATAAGGCTACGTGGCCAAGGGGCGAGGGCTTCATCTCGCACCTCTAGATCAGCTTTGT
>CAZFPQ010000098.1:0-3702 GCA_964521065.1 uncultured Bacteroidia bacterium
GTAATCGGGGTACAGGAGTACGGGGTATGTTGCTGTATTCATTCACCTTTATATCCATACCCCGTACCGCCATACCCCGATTTCTACTGAGTGGTTAAGTTTGATCAGATGGGACTGGAACTTGTGCTGGCAGCTCCATGCTTTAGCGGTCCCACTCCGCCTGCATTGAAGGCTTCAATGGCAAAAAAGTAGCGATGCTTGGCGTGGAGACTTCTAATGCTCAGGTGATCATTGTCATACACCAAGTAATTGTGGTAGAGCTTATCTGGTGCAATTCCATAGCGGATGTTATAGCCATCAGCCTCTGACAAGGATTCCCAGCGAAGGTGAACCATACGGGGATCGAGGGTATCCCGCTGAACGAGGAAGGAAGAGGGCGTACCCGGTACCGCAATGGCTTGTCGGCCAAACACGCGTAGACCTGAGATGGCAAAGGTGCCGTCTGGAACGGAGACGTTACGAACCCTGATGTACCGGGTCTGGATGGGTTTCTCTAAGGGATGATACACATGAGAACGATCAGACTGAGAGCCTGACTGGTCAATCAGGACGTGCCAGTTTACCCCATCGCTAGACCTTTCAATCAGATAGGCATGGCGAATTCCCATTACTCTTCCCTTGAGCTCGCTATCGTGCTCGGCGAAGTTTACCTGCACGGCATGGACGGTGGAAGATTCCCCCAGATCCAGCCCTGCCCATTCGCCTGGGTTTCCCGTCTCCGCGGACCAATAGCTGCGGATTTCTTCATCATTGAGCTTACATGGGCTCAAGGAGTCGATGCTAGAAGAGGCCAAGGCCTTTTTGCCATAAGAAACCAGCATCCATCCCATGAAAAGGTCTTCAGCTCGCGATACTTTTTCCCGAGGAATCCGCATGGGATAATCACCAAATCGGGTGTAGGTATAGAGCACTTGATCTTCATCGAAAAAACTGGGATACATGGCCAAGCGGCGCTCAAACTTGTGCCTTATCGAGATGGGTACCGTGCCCAGGTGCCAGTAATTGCCATACTCATCCTCGAAGGTGCTTCCATGACCAGCTCCACAAGCAAATCCTTCTGGCTTGTAGGCAAAAGGATTATGTAGGGCAGGTGTAAAGGGTCCCAATGGCCCATTGCCTACGTAAACCCCATCTGAGTAGGACTTTTCCAAGGTGCCCGGAGCCGCGTATTGGAGATAATACTTGCCCTGATGCTTGTTCATCCAGGGGCCTTCTATCCATGGTGATAGCTCCACCTGGGTGTGGTAATCTCCCCTGATTTCCCAACCGTGTAGCTCAGGGTGTGGGAAAAGGATTTCCGTCACCTCACTTTCAAAGTCAAAGCTGCGCTCGTTAAGCTTTACCCCATAAAGCGGGTCTACATTGCTACAACCCCAATAGAGATACAATTGTCCATCGTCATCCTGGAAAAAGGCCGGATCCCAAACGGGGACAGCCAAAGAATCTTTGGCAACCTGCCATTGACCCGACTTAGGATCAGCAGATTTATACAGGGTGCTCTTGACCTTTGAAGATGCCATGAAGAAGACCGTATCTCTGAGCACAATGGCCGTAGGAGCGTATTCCTCGGTAGGTATTTGATCGGTTTGGATGAAATCCCAGGTGACCAAATCTTTCGAAACCCAATACCCCCCGGACTTAGATGCGAACAAATAATACTCTCCATGAAACTCGATCACGCTGGGATCCGCGGCCTCGCGCCTTGAGGGCTCCTCCGGCATGAAACGATAGCTGAGATCCATGGGGTTGCAGACCGTTGACGATTGTGACTCCGAGGGACTTTGACAGCCTGCAGCTATGAATGATGCCAAGCCAAATAGCAATAAGTAGCGATGAGCAGACATAACAAGAGAGGGCTAGGTGGTCAGTAATGCGTTGTTGAAGCTTAAAAAACAATTTGAGGGTGGCAACTTTAGGGATAAGTCAGGTAATCGCTGCCAATCTGTTGCTTGACCCAGCGATCTTTGCTGGCTACCAACAGGTCTACCAACATCGTTTTCATTTCCCTTTCTAACCTACGCCCCATCTCTTTGGTAGACAGGCGATTGAGTTGGTAGGGATCTTTTTGGTTGTCGTAGCAAAAGACGTTTTTTACCTGCTTTTTCTTCTCTTCCACCACGAAGGTGTAGCGACCGTTATACACGCCCCGATAGTTGTAGCCCATGATCAGGGCTGCCTCCGGTCCGGCTTGTTTAGAATCGGGGTTCAGGATCAGTTCGGAGAAGTCATCTCCTTGGACTTCATCAGGGATTGCCTCTCCCAGGCCGCTGAGGCCAAGCAAAGTAGGCATCACATCAGGGACATTGACGATGCGATCCACGACCCTTGGCTGAAGACGATTTCCCCATTTGATCATGAAAGGAATGTTCAGCGATTCGGTTTCAGGCACGTTTTTACCTTGTCGACTATGGCTGCCCAGCATTTCTCCGTGGTCGGAAGAAAATACCACGATGGTGTTCTCATCTAAGCCCATGTCTTCGAGCTTATCTAGCACCTGACCAATGTAGTGGTCTACCGCACTTACATTGGCAAAGTAATAGGGTGCATAGTGCCCCGCTTCAGGATCGGCGTTTTCACGGGTAAGAAGCTTGTCCAACTGTACATCCCCATTTTCTGTGTACTGATCGTAAAACTCCATCTTGGTGCTCTGTTCATCCCAGGGATTGTGAGGGGGATTGAGAGACCAAATCATGAAGAAGGGTTGATCGGCATTTCTCTGCCCATGGGTATTTTCGAGGTACTTGATGATGGCTTCTGATTCGACCTCTGCGCTAAAGCGCCGAGGCTTGTGGAGCTCTCCGTCAGACTTGCCCTCGATGAGCTTGGGGTCGCTGGAGTAGACCAAGGGGTCAAAATGGTCATCTCTCAATACCTGAAACATGTAATCAATGCTGTGACGGTCTGGCCCTGGCGGAAGATAGGTGTCATAGCCATTGATATAGTGCCCCCCTGGTGACTCGACGGTACCTACATAGGTGCTATCTTCGTTGAAAAGCGGCTCGTTTTTGAGCCAGTGGACTTTGCCAAAGTAGGATACCTGGTATCCTTGTGCCGCGAATACGTCGGTGACACAGGTCGCATCAGATTTTAGGGAAGCATCGCGGTCTTTACGACAATTGGCCTCCACTCCATTTTGATTGGGATACCGGCCTGAGACCAGCATGGCTCGATAGGGGCTGCAGAGTGGGAAATTACTCACCGCTCGGTTGAATACCACGCCCTCCGCAGCCATTTTGTCCAAGGCTGGAGTGGAAACTGGATCTGCCTCTCCTGGTAGATGGGCTTGGTAACCTGGCTGAGACCAGATACCCAAACTGCTGTTGCGATATTGATCCGGGAAAATAAATATGACATTAGGACGATCTGGTCCTACCCTTACCTGGCCGGCTAGCTTGCTCTCAAAGCTCGATAGGAAGAAGAGCAGCAGGGACCAAGCGATGATCTGTTGCTTTGTCAGAAGCATATTTACTCGTTAGGTGATTTTCTTGACTATGTTGTCGTAGCTAATTGGTTTTGTGTCTGGTGAAATGTGCTGACTATCAGTGAGAAGGGTGTGAGGGGGGAAGGAATTAAGGAGATGAGGGAACCAGGAGGTGATACAAGGGGAATTCGAAGAGTACCTCAGAATGCGATTCATGAGTTAAGGCCTGAGAAATTGATACGAAAATTCCTCATCTCCTCATCTCCTCATCTCCTCATCTC
>CAZFPQ010000098.1:3802-23737 GCA_964521065.1 uncultured Bacteroidia bacterium
CTGAGAAATTGATACGAAAATTCCTCATCTCCTCATCTCCTCATCTCCTCATCTCTGTGTTAGGTCTACCATCCAGCCTTCTGATCAAGTGCCTGATTGACCGTAACCTCTACCAGTGGATAGGGGAGAGACAAGTGCTTACTTGCATCAAAGTTGTTGGGAGGCCTCAAAATGGATAGGTGGTCTTCGTTGGTCGGCGAAAAATCTGGATGGCCTTCTACGATGGCTTTGACCTCTTGAAGTTTGTCACCTAGCAATCCCCAGCGGATCAGGTCAAATCTCCGTAATCCTTCAAAGCAAAGCTCTCGAGAACGCTCATCCACCAACTCGTTGAAGAAGTTCTGTTGAGTGGCGACTGCATTGGGACTTACCTCTTCGATGTTGGCCAGTCCCGCTCGGTTCCTCACTTCATTTAAGTATTGAATGGCTTCAGAGGTCGGCGCGCCTGCGATGGCGTTGGCGGCTTCGGCATACATCAGCAAGACGTCTGAGTAGCGCAAGACAGGAAAGTTGACGCTGGTAAAGTTACGATTCAATTGACTAGAGCTGTTTTCAAGCTCCACATACTGCTCATTCGTGCCTGGGATATTGATGTCTTCATAGTTGAGGGGTTCCCATCTTCTAAGCTTTGCTGGACAAAAATCTCTCACGGTGAGCTCACTGGCAATAGGGAGAATATCTCCTGAACCATTGCGCTTGTAGCTAGCTATGTTCCATTCATAGCGCTTGTCGTTTTGCTTATCAAATAGGTTCGCTAGGTTGGGATATACGCCAGCTTGGGCAAAGCCATTGGGCAGACCAAAGGTTCCACTTGAACCAAAGTTCAATCCATTAAGGTTGCCATGTCGGCCTTCTACATCGGTTATACCTTGATCCCTTAGGTTTTGGAAGGAAATTTCAAACAGGACCTCCGTGGTGTTATAAGGGCCTCCAATGATGTCCAGAAATACTTCCCGGTAGCCGAGGGTATCCTCGGTGGTGGTCAATTGATGATATCCATCCAAAATGACAGAATCACAATGACTGAGGGCATCTTGGTAGTGATTCTCATTAAGCGGAAATCCTGACATTTTGAGGTAAACCCTGGCCAGCATCCCATGCGCAGTGAGTTTGTGCACCCGGCCCGCAATGAAGGTGGCATCACTGGGGTGGGGCAGGTGCTGAGCTGCGAAGTTGAGATCTTCTAGGATGGCCTGATAAATGTCCGATAAGGAAGAGGCTTCCAAGTTGTTGGCCTCTTGATTTTTCGATGAACTAAGCCGCAAAGGAATGGCTTCCCATAAGTTGGAAAGATTGAAATAGCACAGGGCACGTAGGAACCTGGCTTCTCCTACCAAAGCATTGAAATCCATCTCATTGTCAAAAGTCGCTGGATCAATGCTCTCTAAAAAGAGGTTAGCCAGGTTAATGGCTTCATAGTGGTTGGTCCACAATTGGAAGCTCTCATTATCAGAAGGGGTATTTCGGTACAAGGCTACCCCCCAGTTTTCATTGGCCCTACGGTTGTAGTACATCTCATCGGTACCAGCTTCTAGCACAATGGTAAGGTCTCGACCATAGCCAAAGTCATCAGCTAACACCCCATAGATGCCTGCTAGTGCAATTCCTGCTTCTTCTGGATTGGAATAAAAGTTTTCAGACTCCCACACCGAAGCGGGCTTGACCTCAAGGAAATCGTTGCAACTGCTGCATGCCCATACGAGCATAATGATCAGCAACTTGATGATTATATGATTTTTCATGTCTAATTAATCTGGTAGGGGTTAGAAGGAAATGCTCAGGCCACCGGTGATGGTTGTACTCTGGGGGTAAGCCGAAAAGTCTAGGTTCGGGGCTAAGGCCGCAGAAATGCCGCCACGAGGGGGCACAGATACCTCAGGGTCATATCCTGAATAGTTGGTCCAGGTGTAGAGGTTTTGGGCTGAGACTGATAGGCGACAGGACTTGAGCCTGACCTTGTTTAGCCATCTCTCAGGTAGGCGATAGCCCAAGGAAAGCGTCTTCAGCCGCAAAAAGGAGCCATCTTCTACATAGAGGTCGCTGATGCGTGTCCCGTTGATGGGGCGTCCAAACACATTTTGGTATTCTAGGGTGTGGATGTTGGTATTGACATCATCTGGGGTCCATTGATCTAGCAGGGCGGTGAATCCATTTTGCCTTGATCCAGTAGGAGATTCAAATTCCACTCGATTGAGGTTGAGGATATCGGCCCCGTATGACCATTGGAAAAATACCTGGAGATCAAAGCCCTTGAACTGGAAATTGTTGGACATGCCTCCGATGAAAAGAGGTGTAGTGTTGCCAATGGCGCTGCGATCTTCTTCATTGATGGTGCCATCTCCGTTTAGGTCTACGAATTTGACACTGCCAGGGGCAGGACGGCCGCCATTATCTGGTACACCGTCTTTGAGCTGGAAGGTTCCTCCTTCTGCATCCCATACAAAATCATCCACCTGATAGAGTCCATCATATTGTAACCCATAAATCTGGCCCACTGGCTGCCCGACTTGAGTTATGTACTGGAACTCGCCAAGGTTGATGCGCTGCGGGTCAGTAAAAATGGCATCTTGTCCTTGATTCAAGGCTATGACCTCATTGCGGTTAAAGGCAATGTTGAAGTTGGTGCCCCATGAAAAGTTATCCGCAGCAATGTTGAAGGTTTGGAGAGCGATTTCCAGCCCCCTGTTTTCAACTTCGCCAACATTTTGCTGCACCCGTACAAATCCGGTGCTGGATGCCATGTCTGCGTTCAGCAAAAGATCTTGGGTTCGCTTTTGGTAGAGGTCTACGCTACCCTGTACCCTTCCTTTCAGAAAGCCAAAGTCCAACCCTACGTTGTATTGGTCCGTGGTTTCCCATCGGAGGTCGGGTACCCCAAGGTTGGTAATCAAGGCGCCAATTTGATAGCCTTCATTCGGACCCCAGATATAGCCTGATTGATTAGTCGAAGACAAGGTCGTAAAGGCATCAAAGTCGCCAATGCGGTTGTTACCCGTACTGCCCCAGCCAGCCCTAAGCTTCAGGTTGGAGACCACGCTTTGGTTGGCAAGAAATGTTTCTTCAGTCAGGATCCAAGCCAAAGAAAAAGAAGGGAAATATCCCCAGCGGTTTTCCTGCCGGAATTTAGAAGAGCCATCAGCCCGGAAGTTAACCGTGGCCAAATAACGATTATTCAAAGAGTAATTGATCCGTCCAAAGTAAGAGAGCAGGGTGCTGGTACTTAAAGATGTACTTGGGATGGGAGCCACCAGTCCAAGTCCTAAGTTGTCTATGCCAAATACATCGGTGGGGATTTGGGTACTGGCCAAACCTGATTGCTCAAAATTACGGGCCTGGGCTTCCACTCCGCCAAGGACCATCAGTCTTTGTTTATCACCCAGTTTGGGATTGAACCTCAGAACACTTGAGCCGGTCAAGATCTCCAATCTAGATTGGGTGATGCTGCCGTTAATGCCGTCGTTACCGCGTTCTCCCTGGAAGGTTTGGGCGCCAAAGAAGATGGAATTTCTTCGGTTTAGAGATTGATAGCTACCGGTTCCCTCTAGCGTAAGGAACTTGAGGAGCTTGATTTTGGCATTCAGAGTTCCGCGGAAAAGCTCCCGGCGGTCTCTGCGGTCGGTGTTGTTGAGGTTTGCCACCGGATCATACAACCACCTGCCTGCTTCCTCATCTGGATCAAAACCATCCAAATCATCGTCGTTGATGGGCTCTACAGGCCTAAAGCGGATCATGTCTCGGATAATGATACCGCTAAATCCGTTGCCATTTACATTTACCCCTGTCCGGTTAGAAAGACTGTGGGTCAAGGTCGCGTCTAGCTTTATTTTTCTTCCTATTTGTTGATTGAGGCGAAGGTTGTTGACTACCTTGTTGAACCCTGTATTGAGAACGACTCCCTCTTGGTCTACAAACTGGCCGCTGTAGTAAAGCTTGGTTCTTTCATTTCCTGCACTTACAGATAGGGAATAATCTTGGAAGGAAGACTGTTGAAAGAGTTCATCCTGCCAATCGGTACCTTCTGCATCGCGGTAGAGTTCCGGATCTACCCAGGTTCGCAAAAAGGCTTGGGTTTCGGTTCCTGGACTGTAATTGTCTTGTATCAAGGCCAATTGCTCAAGGTAGGAGACATATTGATAGGGATTCATGACGGGGAGCCGTCCATTGACAAATTGGATTCCCTGATTGGTCCGAAAGCTTATCTCCGTTTTTCCATCCGAACGTCCCTGTTTGGTGGTAATCAAAATGACTCCATTCGCTCCTCTGGATCCATAGATGGCTGTTGCCGAAGCGTCCTTTAATACATCTATCGAAGCAATGTCATTGGTGTTGAGCGATGCGGGATCAAAGTCCTGAAAGGGAACTCCGTCGATGACATAGAGGGGCGAGTTGTCTCCGGTAATGGAATTGCCCCCTCGGATGACAATGTTGGCGCCAGCTCCTGGGGTCCCTTGAGAGGAAGTCACCTGTACCCCTGCGATCCTGCCACCCAAAGCTTGGTCAAAATTGGAAGTAGGGGCTAAGGAAAGCTCTTCTATGTCTACACTGCCTACGGCACCCGTAAGGTCGCGCTTGGACTGGGTTCCATAACCTACCACAACTACCGCGTCTAGGTTCTGAATGTCTACTTCCAATTGGATTTCGAACTGAGTACGCCCGTTTACGGCGACTTCTTGCTTGAGAAAGCCATAATAAGATACCACCAAAGTGGCGTCCTCAGCGAGACCAGTTAACTGAAACTGACCCTGCTCGTCGGTAATGACGCCATCGTTAGAGCCTTTGATGAGGACGGTAGCTCCTGGAAGGGCTTCGCCCGTCTGCCCACTTGATACGGTCCCTCGGACATCAATTTGCCCAAAACTAGGAATCACCGCACAGAGGAAGAGGAGTATGCAAGTAATAGAAGTTTTCATCTCTCTTTGGTTTAAAGTTCGAAAGCAGTAATGTGGAAGTCCTCCAGCCAATATTGGCCTGAACGGTCTGCGTTGCCATCTCGGGAAAGGATTCCCTCAAAGGTGGTGTTCACCCGAAATGCAAAGGTGACGTTGGTCATTCCTAGATAATCGGAGAGGTTGAGGATACTTTTGGTAAAGCGGTTATCGCTATTCCGGCTGGGATCCTTTAAGTTGTCAGGATCTGGAAATCCGTAATCCTGTTGGTCGCCAGGATAGGGGAAGCCGACAAAATCATTGACTGGATCAAATACGCCATCTACCTCCACGTTGGAAACCAATTCATCAGATACATCTGTCCAGGTGGCACTGCCAAAGTTTCCGTTGTAATCAGTAGAGACATACAGCCTCATGAGAGATGGTGCAGTGCCATCGGTAGATTTGTATTCGACAAACCTATTTTTGGTGTAAAATTCCGCTTCTAACCTAAATCCCAATTCATAGCCACTGAGGTCTTGGGAGTTGAGGATTACCCAAGACTCATGGGGGACCTGCTCTCCGGCCGAAGGCTTAACCAGGTTGATGGAAAGCCGCTTTTGATTGGCATTCTCGGTGGGACGGTCTTCTGCGGTAATCGGGCTAGGATTGGCTTGGTTCCAAAACATCCCAGGATCTCCAGGAACCACGGTTTCAACCTTGTACCCAAAGGCCGTGTTTTCGGCTTCGAAGGTCGGATAAAATAGGTTGATGGTTGCTTTAGGAACCTCAACTGGGGTGGTTGAAATGTATATTTGGACTACATCGGAGAATGAGACTACCTCACCAGAAATGTTGCTTACTACGTTGATGGTTGGTGACACGATTTCGGGTTCTGAAACCGGAATGTAGCCACCCAATATCCCAATTTGTCCTGTATTGGCATCGATGGTAAGCTTGTCGGTATTGTCGCCTAATTCATAGCTGAGATCTGGATTTGCTCCAAAAACCAAAGGTTGGGTGCTGGTATCGGTTGTGCCTGCCAGTAGGTTTTGTCCTCCTGGGATGTAAATCAGGCCAGAGGCAAGCTGGGGTCCCATGTCCACTTCTAGCACATCCTCGAAGGTGGCCTCAAACACTTGATCCTCAAATACGGAAGTCATTTTGATGTCGAAGTAATAGGTTCCTACAGCCAAGGGGTTTTCATCGGCGATGATGACTTGACCAATATTTTGGGAACTGGGTACCATAACGGTATCACCCTCCGCGATGGGGATGGCAACGTCAGAAGGGTTGATGATGGAGACATAGGTGGCGATGTCATCCGCATTGATGGCGTTGCCTGCTTCATCTCGAATGGCGGCAATCTCAAAGGTAGGTACCGCACCGTACGAGTTGTAGGTGGGAGGGCCTGTAAAGAGGGCCGAAAACTCCCTGGCATTGATCACCGGGGAATAGGCAAGGTCGGTAGGAGCTTGGGGGGTTAGGGTGAGTCCGTTGCCATCGCTGATTGGATCTTTTTTGCATCCAAGGACGATCAACCCCAAGCACAGTACGAGTAGCTTAGCATGATTCATATTGATGAAATTTAGCCTGATGATTACATCATGGAAAGTGTATATCGATTAGTAATTGTCCACAACTTGAGAGGAAACATGTTCTGCTTCATGTATGCGCATCAGCGCTTCCAAATAATAATAATCTGCATAGACCAAAGGCTGGTCTATTTCTCCTCCATGGGGTATGCTCCCCACCGAGTGGTTTAAGACAAACCTAGGCTCTCGCTTTAGCGGCACTGAGTAAGGCTCGTGAGCAAGACTTTTCATGACCTTGTTGACAAAGGCATCATAGCGATCGCCTGTGTATCGATTCAGTTCAACCAAGGCTGAGGCAGCAATGGCTGCTGCAGAGACATCTCTAGGTTCATGGGGGATATTTGGGGCTTGATAGTCCCAATAAGGTACTCCATCGTCTGGTAATTGGGGATGATGGATGATGAAATCTGCGATAAATTGGGCTTGCTTTAGATATTTTGGGTCCTGGGTGTAGCGGTAACAAACCACAAAGCCGTATAGCCCCCAAGCTTGTCCTCTGGCCCAAGCGCTTTCGTGCGCGTAGCCTTGAGCGGTATGTTTCTTGCGAACTTCTCCAGATTCAGGGTCATAATCGACTACATGGTAAGAGCTATGATCAGCTCTGAAGTGGTTGGCCAAAGTCTGATCCGCATGAGAAATGGCAGCCTTTCGATACTTTGGGTCACCGGTGAGCTCTGTGAGCTCAAAAAGCATCTCTAAATTCATCATGTTGTCGATGATGACTGGGTACTTCCAGCCTCGCTCGGCTTGCCAGCCTCGGGTGACATCCCAGCTTTGAATGCACCCTACCTCAGGATTAAACCGAGTGAGTAGGGCATTTCCTGCATCTACCAATACCTGCTTGTAGGCCTGATCTTGAGCCACTTTCCAGCCGCGACCGTAGGAACAATAAAATACAAAACCAAGGTCGTGCGAACCCCCAAAGTCTTTAAAGGATTCAAATTGACCTTGAAACCTTTCTGCTGCTTGCTTCCATCGCTCTTCTCCGGTGAATTCATACATATACCAACAGCTGCCTGGGAAAAATCCCAGGGTCCAATCAAAGCTCATCTCACCAGCCGAAGATTCTTTGGTTGCCCAAACGATCTGGCCATTGGCCTCCTCAGTTCTGGGAATTTTGTTGGCAGTTAGCGATTCTGCTAACAGCTCATTCATTTTAGCATGGGTATGATGCAACGCTTTGGTTGACTCGCTTTCTACCTCTGTGGAGGGAGTGGTACAACTGAATAGCCATATAACTAGGCCAATAGCAAATACTGCTTTCCTTCTATTCGCCATAAAATTTAAATTGAAACCTTACAATCCCTTTATTGTGGTGTGTAAGGACGGGGACTTATGAAACCCAAGTTATGGCCTGAGTAGCTCAAACTATGTCAATATCATTCGTAAAACATGGATTTTCGTACGCAAGCAATTTGTACAGTTGCACAAACATACAGGGTTGCTGCAAGTAGCGAGGCTGTACGATTTTTCAAGTCTATTGAACGATGTGAAATGTCAATTATGAGGTATTTGTGTATTCTCATGCCTCACAGTTAGCTAGGGCAATTGGTCGCTCTACCGTAGAATTGCTGGACGACGCTATGAAGAAAGGATGGATTAGAATATGGCTGCTTTGGCACATCCTCATCGGGGGAGTCCAAGCCCAAGTCATCGAGTTTCAACGGATTGGTCTGCCAGATGGGCTGAGTCAGTTGTCCGTAATGGACATCACCCAAGATAAGTTTGGCAATGTCTGGCTAGGCACCCGCAACGGCCTGAATAGGTTTGATGGGAAAAGGATGGTCACCTATAAGACTTCCCGAGAGCAGCCTAGTATTCTGGAAAACCAGATCCAGCAATTGTTCAATGAAGACAGCTTACTGTGGGTGAGGTCTCCAAACTCCATCAGTGAGTTCAATCTCCATCAGGAAAGTTTTCGCAACTATCCCCTTTCTTCCATCACCGCCATGCATGTGATCGGAGATTCAGTCTGGGTGGCTACCCAAACGGGTCTTTATCAACTGGCAAGAACGACTCAGAGCTTCGAGGAGCTGCCCATTTCTTTGAGAGCCAATGAAGTAATCACCTGCCTGAGCTCCTTCCAAAATGACTTGCTATTGGGCACCAATCTAGGGGTATGGAGGTTGGGCCGGGCTGGACTGAGTTTGCTGATGAGGCAAAAGAAGGAGGTCAAATGTCTCTTCGTCGACAGCAACTACTTTTTGTGGGTGGGCACCAACAACCATGGGCTGTATCAGATGCGAGACAGCATAGTCATACGACACTTTGACGGTGGACGGGACATCAGCAATGGATTTGTGCGCTGTGTAGAAGAGGACGAAGAGGGGAGAATATGGGTAGGGACCTTCCAAGGTCTAGACGTGATTTCTCAGGATGGGCGCATCGCTCATTTTGATCATAACAAAAGCATCCCGAGTAGCCTCTCACACAATTCGATTTGGTCTCTTTTTCGCGACCGTGATGGAGCCATGTGGGTTGGAACCTATTTTGGCGGAGTCAACATTTTTCATCCAACCCGACGGGTATTTACCTATTACCCAGAAAATGATCAGGATCAGCAGAGCATCAATTTTAGGGTGGTAGGACAAGTTATCGAAGACCATGAACGAAACCTATGGATCTGTACCGATGGAGGGGGCATCAATTTCCTCGACCGGAGTACGGGCAAATTTACCTATTACCAAAAGCGAGCTGATGGCCAAGGACTCTCTGGTAACAATGTCAAATGCCTGCGGTGGCAAGGTGATTCTATTCTCTGGATTGGTACCCACCGAGGAGGGCTAAATAGATTGAATCGAAATACGGGTGCCATTGACCACATTGATATCAAGCCTCCTTACCTCGATTCCATCCGCGTATCAGAGGTAAATACATTGATTTGGTTTCAAGGTGATTTGTTGGTCGGAACCAGCTCTGGCCTGCTTCGGTATGATTTGCAAAGTGAGAGCTTTAGCCACTTTTTGCCAGCAGAGCATCGAGGGGAGGTGGCTTCTTCTATCTTCTCGCTCTGGAAGGAAAATGAGCAAACCATTTGGTTTGGAACCGAAAAATCGGGCTTATTTAAATACAATCCTCGTACCCAGACCTTAAAAAACTTCCGAGCAGATCGAACCCAGCTTGGACACTTACCCAGCGACTGTGTGTATGCCATTTATCGGGACCACATGAAAAGGATCTGGATAGGAACTTCCGATGGACTGAGTGAATACCTGGCGAATGAAGATCAATTCAGGTCCTATCACAAAGAGGAGGGCATGGCAGGAAACATGGTCTTTGGGATCGTGGAATCTCTGTTAGGAGGTCTAGTCATAGAAACTGATAAGGGAATTAGCTATTTTAATCCTGAAGCTCAGAGCTTTCGAAACATCACTTTTGACAATGGTTTGCCCCTTAGAGAGCTTCGCCCCTATGGCCTGCTCAATACTTCGGATGGTTTTCTGGTAGTCAGTGGCATGGAAGGAATGGTGATGTTCAATGAGGTCGATTTTCTCAATCAAAGACCCAGTTATTATCCCAACGTCACGGGCCTGGCCATCAATCAAAAACCCGTTACCCCTAGTAGTCATCCAACTGTTATTCGGGAGACCATCATGAACGCCCCGCCCATTGAGTTGGGGCATCAGCATTCCTCGATCACCTTTTCGATCTCCGACATGTCCTTTATCAAGTCGAATCATCAAGGATTGGAGTATAAACTAGATGGGTTTGATGAAAATTGGATCCAAGCTGGAGAACGGAGCGAAGTAACTTATACCAACCTGGACGATGGTGACTATGCTTTTTCTGTTCGTTCCATTCATGCCCCTGATTTTGTGACGAGCATCCCCTTGAGGATGAGCCCTCCCTTTTATCTTTCTCGTTGGGCTATCGGCCTGTATACCATTCTAGGCATTGGCCTCATTTTGCTCATCAATTATCAATACTTCCGACAAAGCAGACTGGCTTACAACTTAGCCGCGGAAAAGGAGCGCCATTTTAGGGAGGAAGAACTCAACCAAAAGAAGATCAATTTCTTTACCAATATATCCCATGAGTTCCGAACACCCCTCACCCTTATGGCGGGGCAAATTGAGCTTTTGCTGGAGAATACCAGCCTGCGTCCCACCACCTACAATAAGCTGTTGAGTATTCAGAAGCATACCCTAAGACTCAAGAACCTTATCTCCGAATTGCTGAACTTTAGAAAGCTGGAGCAAGGAAAGTTGGAGCTCAAGATTAAGCAGTACGATTATTTGGTCTTTATCCGGGCGATCTATGCCAGCTTTTCAGAGTTGGCGAAGCATAGCGACATAGACTATAGCTTGCACGCAGACTTTGAACAAATTGACCTCTGCTTTGATCGCAATCAGCTCGAAAAGGTGTTTTACAATCTATTGGCCAATGCCTTCAAGTTTACTCCTGAGGGGGGGCAAATCATGCTCAATGTCTACGAAGTCAATGACTTTGTTTACACCGAGGTCATCAATACAGGATCCACCATCCCTGCCAACATGGTAGAGAAAGTCTTTGATCGATTTTATCAGCTCGATAGCATTGAAAATGCCAGTACTCAAGGCACAGGGATTGGCTTGGCCTTGGCCAAGGGGATCGTGGATGAGCATCAGGGCATTATTTCTTTAAACAGCTCCTTCGCAGAAAATACCACCACCTTTTCGGTTGGGTTGAAAAAAGGAATGCATCAAGCCGTTCTAGAAAAGCCTGCTACCAAATTGCCCATCACTTCCGTGCTAAAGGATAATCATGACTTGGCGGAAGCAACTCAGGGATATAGCAGAAGCTCAGAAACCATCCTCATTGTGGAAGATAATCCCGACATCATGAGCTTCCTCAGTGAGCTGCTTAGTCCTCTTTTTGGGATCAAGAAGGCTGGAAATGGTGCTGATGCGATTGAACTGGTCCGAGAAAATCCTCCTGACCTTATTCTGAGTGATATACTTATGCCCAAAATGAGTGGTACGGAAATGTGCGCAAAACTCAAGAGTGATCTCCTTACCTCTCACATTCCGATCGTATTGCTTACAGCTAAGGGAGCAGATGAGCATCGAATTGAAGGCTTGGAAACAGGAGCAGATGATTATATCGCTAAGCCTTTCAATGCCAAGGTCTTATTGGCCAGAATCAACAACATTCTAAACAACCGCAAAGCCTTACAAAGTAGGTACACCGAAAATCCCATTCAGTTCCAAAAAAAGCTAGCTAAGAAGCGCATTGACAAGGAGTTTATGGATCGTGCTCATCAGGCGGTGCTGTCCAATATCGATAATCCCGCCTATAACGTGGAGTTATTTGCCAAAGATTTAGGCCTGGGACGTACCAATCTCTTCAAAAAGGTGAAGGGGATTACGGGTCAAACCCCTAACGAGTTTGTCCTCGGTTTACGCCTGAGTAAAGCCGCCCAGCAGATTCTGCTGCATCCAGAGAAACCTGTATCAGAGGTGGCCTATGGATGTGGATTCAGCAATCCCAGCTATTTCAGCCGGGCCTTTAAAAAGAAATACCAAGTTTCACCGGTAGAGTATCGATCGAAATCTAGGGAAGGAGGATGAGCACCAGCCTCCTTCCCATCCAAAAAATGAAGCAGGGGCTATGCACAGGGGGATTTTTCTCACTCCATTGATGCAATAGAAACATCTCGAACCTCAAAAGGCCCACCTGACCTAAACCCTATTCCCTTAAGCTCTCCAAGCGATTGAGGCAATTGACCTTCCCATGCAAGCTCATTATTGATGGCAATGCTAAGCCTATCATCTTTCACGGTGAGGTCCCAAGTATGCCACTGGGTAAGCTTTTCCACGCCAAAACTAGAGAAGTCATGGTCACGACCACGAAGTACTTTGCCTGGTAAAATCAAATCTAGAGACCCTATGCATCCTTTTTCAGCGATCGATATGAGGGCAACTTTGGGCTCTCCATGGAGGAGTAGGGTTAACTGATCGCAAAGTGGGTGCTTCCCTGGCAAAGTCTTGGTTTGAAAATGTAGGTGGTAAGATTTGGGTGAAGCAAGGGCAAAGTCCGTCACCCAACGAAGATGGTAAGCAAGGACTTCCTTGGCCAAGCTGCTAGGCCAAGTCCTGGTCAGTGAATCCGAAAGTTCTGCAGCAAGCCTTCCGTCTGAAGGAAGAGCCAAAGGAATGATGCGGTCCTCAAGAGAATAGGCAGTGATAAAAGAAAGCCAACCTTGGGTTTGTAGATGAAAATCTTGGGTGGCAATGACACTGTCATTGGCGATGAGTTTGGCTCGATGATATCCCGGACGATAATAGAGCGTGGTTAAGTGCTCCTTTTGCGGATCAATGGGAAGCTTGAACCGTGGGTTCCACGATTGTTGAATGAAAAAGCTATCCGCTTCCACTTGGCTGAGGTCATAGGAAAAGATCACGGTATTGGGCACGCCAGAGCCGACGCTTTTGTCAGCTGAAAAGGAAATCTCTCCCTTGATCTTGACCCCAGGAGGAGGCTTGGGGCCTAAGCTGAGATAGATAGCCAGGGCTAAGAATAACCCGATTACCCCCAAGGCCCAAGGCAGGAACTGCCTCTTAAACCTAGAAGGTGTACCTATGGTAGAAGCCCGGATTTGTTGCTGCTTATACCTCTGCCAGTTCCCTTGGTCAATCAAGGCAGCTAATGCGTCTAAGGTCGCAGGGTGGGGGAGGTAGTCCGACCTTTGCTCACGCCATATTCGCTTGAGGGTAGATAGGCTGATGAGTACTCCAGTCTTGGATTCAATCTCATCGCTCAGGAAGTTAAAGTCCCTTTGCCTCAGCTTCCCTTGTGCACCACCCAATTGGAAGTGGGACTGAATGTCGGATTTAATTTGATGTAGAAAGCCCGATTTTGTGGTATGTGAATGCTTCTCAGGCATTTGAACTGAATTTGACCGGAAGATGAACTGTATTTTCCTACGTACAGTACTCAGCTTAGGGGCAGCTTGCAACTGAAATTTTATCCATAAATCACCAAAATGAAAAATCTAGCAACTTTGCTGTCTTTGGCCTTATGCCTAGGTGCCCATAAGCTCTCGGCGCAGACCCTTATTCCATTTGATGATCCCGCTTGGGAATTCACCGGGGAATTTGAACAGCTTACTTATCTCGGACAAAAAGCACTTTTGCTCAAAGGAGGGTCTGCTTATTTACCTGATGTCTCCTTCGAAAATGGCATCATTGAATTTGACGTGGCCTTTCCAGCTGATCGAGGCTTCTTTGGGGCCATTTTTCGAGCCCAAGATGAAAAAAATTACGAAGAGTTTTACCTGCGCCCTCACCAATCTGGCAAGCCAGATGCCATGCAATATACCCCGGTATTTGGGGGCCTATCGGGTTGGCAGTTATACCATGGACCCGGGCACAGCACTGCCTATACCTATACCTATGACCGGTGGCTTCACGTGAAGTTGGTCATTTCTGGTCAGGAAATGGAGGTTTACATGGATGACATGTCCAAGCCTGTGCTTCATGCATTTGACCTAAAAAGAGAACAAATGGCTGGTAACCTGGGGGTGTATGCGTTCCTGACTCAACCCTACTTTGCTAATTTTAGCTTTCAGGAGATGGATGCCCCTCAAATCCAAAGCCTAGCTCCAAAGATCCCTGCCTTACCCGCTGAGCAAATCATAGAATGGTCCGTTTCAGAAGCCTTTCCAGCCGATAGGCTAGAAAACCTAGGGCAATTGCCTAAAAATTGGGAAGAGACTTATGACTGGGAAACTTTTATGGTAGACCGCATGGGTACCTTGAATCTGGGTCAGCGGGATATTAAAACGGATGAAAAGAATACCGTCTTGGCCAAAATAGACATTAGTTCTGATGCCACAGAACTCCGAAAGTTGACCTTTGGCTACAGCGATGAGGTCTTGGTATACCTAAATGGCCAATTGCTCTACGGAGGACAACGTAAGTTCCGCTCTCGGGATTTTCGCTATTTGGGAACCATCGGGGACTTTGATTGCTTGTACTTACCCCTCAAAAAGGGAAATAACAGGTTGGTGTTCGCAGTGACCGAAAATTTCGGAGGATGGGGTATCCGAGCTAAATTGGAACAGGAAGGTTTACAGCCTTAGCTAAGTGTTAGCTAAGTGTCTGTCACAAAAGGTCTTACGGAGCATAACAATTGTCGATAAGCTAGGTCAAATTGCTTACTGCTCTGCAGCAGGAGGTGAACTGGCGTTGCTAAGGTTTCGCCAGTCCCTTCTCAATCTTGTATGATGGACGGAAAGGTACTCTCAATCATGCCCTGTACCCCTTCCAACCATTTGTTTAACTCTATGGGCGTTTCTCATTTAGGCCAACTCCATTTCACGGGAATCTCTATCGCTGTTTTCTTCAATACTTCAGGATTCTTTTGGGCTTCTTTTACCTCCCAGACCAGACCCATTTTCTTAAGCAGTAGGATCACATACCAGCTGATGTCAATTTCATACCATCTGAGCCCGTAGCGAGCACTTTGGGGAAATGCGTGGTGGTTGTTGTGAAAACCCTCTCCAAAGCTAATCAGTCCTAGAAACCACCCATTGGTACCACTGACATCGGCCTGCGAGATTTCATATTTCCGGTAGCCGTATTTATGGGTGATAAAGCCAATGAACCAATGGCCAAGCATAGTCAGGCTAATGCGTGTGGTCATGGTGACAATCAAAGCATCTAATCCAAAGAAATACCAAACCAAAACACAAGCCGCCAACACGTGTAGATACCAGGTCTTGTCTAGCCAATTCAACCAAGGATCAGTCAGGTCTTCGGGGGGGATGTTGTACCTATCCAAACGCTCTGGAACAAAGGACAAATGTAGGTACCAATGGTAGTCTTGAAGGAGACTATGCTGATATTGGAAATACCTGGGTGAATCCTGCCGATTTTGCCAATAATCTCTGATGTAGTGCAGTTTCAGCCAAGCAATGGGGCTGCCCAGTCCAGTTTGTACAAACAAATAGGCAAGCACCCCCCGGAAAAACCTGCTGGTCTGGTAGCTTCGATGAATGATGCCTCGGTGCAAGCCAATGGAATGACCTAAGCAAACGGTGAGCAGGGTAAGTACAAGGGAAGCGATGGACAGTTGCCAACTAACGGCACTCCAGAATAGGATGACACTAGGGATGAGGAAGAGGTACATCCATAGCGTTTTTCTCCAATTGAATATGACTTGGCTATGAAAGGGGTTGAGTGATTTTTTCATACTTTCAGAAAGTATTGAAAGTTAGTTATTACTCAATTACACGTAATCCTTCCCATAGAGTTGCTATTTATAATGTTTAAGGGGGAAAATATGTTAGGCAACTAATTCAATGAGTACTCAAACTGCTGATAGTCAAATATTTAAGTAAGCGGACATAAGAAAAACGGTAATCGGGGTATGGGGTATGGGGTATGGAAGTATGGGGTATGGAGGTATGTTGCGGCAATTATCCGCAGTCCTTAGCTCCGTAGCCCGCAGTCCGTAGCTCCGTAGCCCGTAGCCCGTAGCCCGTAGCCCGTAGCCCGTAGCCCTTAGCCCTTAGCCCTTAGCCCTTAGCCCTTAGCCCGTAGCCCGTACCGCCATACCCCGATTTCTTCTGTCCAATTACCAACTAGGCCTAAGAAATAAAAAGTGGGTATACCAGCTGATACCTGCTAGCATACCCACCCGTATGAAATTCCGTTGGAACCCTTTTTCTCCTACAGCTCCCGGATCCAAATATTCCGATAGCTGACTGGATTGCCATGTTCTTGAAGGGAAAGAGGCAGACGATCAGCGTGAGGCTTGTAAATGGCTTGGCCTTTGTATTCAGACGGACCCAATAAGGCCACATTGTTTTGAATCAAAACGCCATTGTGGAAAGCGGTCACCATGGCGGGTCTCACCATCCGGCCTCCCTCACCAAAAACAGGCGCGGTGAAAATGATGTCATAGCTCTGCCACTCCCCGGGTGGACGAGTCGCATTGACTAAGGGAGGATATTGCTTGTAGATCGATCCTGCTTGGCCATTGGCATAGGTTTGACTGGAATAAGAATCCAAAACCTGGATTTCATATCGACCCATGAAAAATACCCCGCTGTTGCCTCGACCTTGACCTTCCCCTTCCAGTTTTTCGGGCGTCCGAAACTCTAAGTGAAGCTGCACACTGCCAAACTTCTGTTTGGTGGTGATTCCTCCTTTACCTGCCACGGTCATAGAGCCCTCTTTCTGATCCAGTTCCCAGCCGATTGTTTCCCCATTTGAGGCTTCCCAAGCAGAAAAATCACTTCCATCAAATAGTACGATGGCATCAGAAGGGGCTGTACTGCCCTGGCCTGGAGTAACTTTTGGAGGTACAGGCTCCCAAAGCTCAGTAGCTTTTGGGTCTTGTTTTTGGCGCTCCCAATCCTGAGCGTGTAGTAGATCGCTCGCGGATAAAATGAAAATGAGGGTAAGAGATAATAGTATTCTTATCATGCTAAAGTAGTGGTTAATCAATCGGTTTAATTCACTAATGAGGAACCTTAGGAGTTGTTTGGGTTTTGAGTTTTCGAGCCCAAAGTATGGTTTTTGAGTTCTGGCAAGTAGGTATTTGAAAGAATAGGGAACTATTTTAATATAAATTTGAGCAGTTAAAGCCTGATAAGCAATCTCCCCTTATTCTAGATTTCCTGTCCCGCTTCTCCCATCTTGCTTCCCGCCTCTCATCCCCCATATTAACATGGGATCATAGGACTTCCAAAGCGGAATTGGAGCATCTTCCTGATTCTTGGGGTATCGATATAAAACGGGACCCTTGGCCCAACTTTTTTGACCAGGATGCAGGGTAGGAGACTCCACTTGCCTTAATGACAGGGGTAGTAGGAGTTCAATCGAATCACCGGCTTGCCAAAAGCGTCTGACTTTGGCGTAGCCATTTTCCAAAGGAGGCCAGGTGTATTCTCCATTGATGGAGAGCTTGATCTTGCGGTTAGAGAAATGCGCATAACGAAACTGCCCCGAAGCATCGGGCTCATTGAAAGCCGCCCATCCAGGAATGCGCAACCACAGGCTAAAGGTGTCAGCCTTAGAGGGATAAATGTGGATGAACACCTCTTCTTCAAAAGGGTATGACCCACTCACTTTTATCTTTAATTGTCCCATGGGGGCTTTGGTTTCGAGTAGATGGGCAGCATAGCTGTGCAGCTTCAAAGTATCAGCTTCCCATGCGTACAAATAATCTGCCCAGTTAGCAAACTGTCCGGGCTGGGTATAGGCCCATCGTTCCAGTGGGTCTATAGCCCGAGCATTCTTTTGAATCAAGGCATTCAGATACAGAGAGTCAACCAGGGCCCAATATCCATCTCCTGTCCATGAATCTGACGGAAAGGATTCACTCCATGCATGATTAGCTGGATTCAACCAGAAAGAATCCTGCCATTGGACATCTTTCGCACCGACCTGTTGGAGTTCTGTTGACCATGGTATAGCCTGTTCACAGGCTGTGAAAAGCAGAATACTCAGGAGGGTAAATAGGATGGAATGAATTGATGTCTTTTTCAAAAGAGAAGTAGTCAGATGCGTTCGCATACGAATAGTTGTCAGCCTTAAGACGTTACGATTTTGCAAAAAAACTAGGAAAATAGCTGGTTTGATGTCAATCTTTTACTATTATTGCTCCGCAATGATTAAAAACTCTGCATACTTGAGCCGCTATTTTTTCTACTTCTACTTTTTTGGTAGAAGCTAAGGGGCCTTGTATCGAGCTAACATAAGAAAATCACAAGCGTCCCTGTTTCAACGGGGACGCTTTACTTTTTAACGCAATGAACCTCATCACTTCTCCCTCCCTCAAACGGGTTGCCATCCAAGGCGAAAAAGGTGCTTTCCATGAGCTGGCAGCTCGGGCTTATTTCGGCCCTGAGATCCAGATTGAAATGTGTGAGACCTTTCCCCTTCTTTTTCGAACCATGGAATCGGGAGAAGTGCCATTTGCCGTCGTTGCCATCGAAAACTCTGTGGCAGGGACCATTTTGCCCAATTATGCCATGTTGCGTGACAGTTCCCTCACCATTATTGGGGAAGTTCTTTTACGTATTGAACACTGTCTGATGAGCCTACCAGGCCAAGATCTTTCTGAACTATCGGAGGTATATAGCCATCCCATGGCTTTGGCTCAGTGTCAGCAATTTTTTCGTCAATATCCGCATCTCCGCTTGATTGAACACCCTGATACGGCGGGTGCTGCTCGATGGATCCGCGATACCAATCGCAAAGGAGCTGCTGCGGTAGCCAGCCGACTGGCCAGTGAACATTACCAGATGCCGATGTTAGCTGAAGGAATCGAGGATAATCCTCGAAATTTCACCCGCTTTTTAATCTTGCTGGATCAGGAAGAGGCTGCTAAGTTGGACCTAGAGCCCAACAAGGCTTCTTTATGTTTCAACCTGCTTCACAAAGTGGGAAGCCTATCTCAAATCCTTTTGGTACTAAGCGCTCATGGGATGAACCTGACCAAAATTCAAAGCTTACCTATTGTGGGCAGTGAGTGGGAGTACTTCTTTCACCTGGACCTAGAATTTGAGGACCATGAGCAATACCTCCGGGCCTTGGCGGCGATTACCCCCTTGGTCAATGAACTACAGATTCTAGGGGAATACGCCAAAGCCCTACACCACGCTTGAACGGCTTAAGTATTCATAAAGCGATTTCAAATAAGCCCTTAATATTTCATTCGCCCACCATCTCAACGTCTCTCCATGATTATTTCACCCGCTGCTCGATTAGCTGACGTCAAAGAATACTACTTCGCCCGCAAACTACGCGAAATCCGTAGCCGTGTGGCCGCTGGGGAATCCATCATCAATCTCGGAATCGGGAATCCCGATATGATGCCCAGTGAAGATACCATCAAGGAATTGGTCAACCGGGCCGTAGAACCAGGTAATCATGGCTATCAACCCTATAAAGGGATTCCTCAACTGCGAAGTGCTTATGCAGCTTGGTACTTTGATACGTATGGGGTCAAGTTAGATCCTGAACAAGACATTTTGCCCCTGATGGGGTCTAAAGAGGGCATCATGCACATCAGCATGGCTTTTCTCAATCCTGGGGATAAGGTGCTGGTGCCCAATCCTGGATATCCTACTTATACGTCCATTTCCCGTCTGGTAGGAGCTGAAATTGTATACTATGAGTTGAGTGAGGAGAACAACTGGCTGCCCGATCTGACTGCTCTAGCGGACCAAGATCTGAGCCGGGTCAAGTTGATGTGGATCAACTATCCCCATATGCCTACTGGTACAGCCGCTGGCCCAGAGGTACTCACCCAATTGGTTGAGTTTGCCCGGGAGCATCAAATTCTGCTTTGCCATGATAATCCTTACAGCTTGGTCCTCAATCCAGAACCCAGGAGTATCTTCTCCATCCCGGGTGCAAAAGAAGTGGCGGTAGAGCTGAATTCACTGAGCAAGTCACACAATATGGCCGGTTGGCGCATGGGCATGGTAGCCGGAACTGCGGAATATATATCCACGATCCTCAAGGTGAAGTCCAATATGG
>CAZFPQ010000099.1:0-23456 GCA_964521065.1 uncultured Bacteroidia bacterium
TGCCATAGTCAAACAAGTCGTCTTTGATCTGGAAGGCGATCCCTAGTTTTTCCCCAAATAAGCGCATGCGCTCGATCTGCTCTGGATCCTCTATGGTGCTGGCTGCTCCTGTTTCGCAGCAGGAGGCAAACAAGGACGCAGTTTTTTGACGGATTACTTCCAGATATACGGCTTCATCAATGTTAAGCTTCCGAGCTTTCTCGGATTGCAGGAGTTCCCCCTCAATGATGAGCTTGACTGCTTTAGAAGTGGTTTTGAGCAATTGAAAATCTTCGTGCTCAAGCGCCATCAGCATGCCTCTTGAAAGCAAAAAGTCTCCTACCAGTACCCCGATCTTATTTTTCCAAAGGGCATTAATGGAAAAAAATCCCCTACGTTGATCTGAGTCATCTACTACGTCGTCATGGATCAAAGTAGCAGTATGCAGCAATTCTACCAGGGCGGCCCCCCGGTAGGTAGAGGGGGTAATTCCCCCACATACTCCCGCACTAAACAGGACCAACATCGGCCGCATCTGCTTGCCCTTGCGCTTGAGTAAATATCGGGTAATTCGATCAAGCAGGGCTACTTCGGTGCTCATGGCTGAGCGGAAATATTTCTCAAAGTAAGCCAGCTCCTTGGCAATGGGCTGCTGTATGATCCTAAGGGCGTCGCTCATAACTGCGCAAAGCTAAGCTTTTTTCGGGAGGACGTTTGAGCTTAAATATGTATTTTGCTCTATGGGGTAAATGTTGGATGCTTTGTGAATCCATGCAACGTTTGCGCCCAAAAATTTCGTTATGAAATGGCGAAGTGTCTGCTAGCGGTACAAACATTCCTTCTCCTTGGTAGTCATTTTCATTAGCTTAGGAACACCCAAAAAATAAGTTATGCCTTTTTGCTTGGCCTTTTGCCCCATCTCTTAGTCAGAAAACCCTCTCTTAGCTCCGACAGGTCGGAATCTTCGACTCGCTAAGGTCGATTTTCCTTCCTTGATCTGAGACAAAACTCCTACACAAAAGCGACATGTTATTTTTTCGCGTTCCTTAATAGCCTACACCTAAAACCAGCCCAGGGATGCCTATGGTGAGAAAATTTACCCGTTGAAATCGATCATGGTAGAGAAACGTCGATAAGATAGGCGAAGTAAGCAGTCAAAGACTTATGACTTTGCTGCTTCACTTTGTCTTGATATCGTTTCCCTGTCTAAGTCTTAACCTGCCATCCTTTGTTTAAGGGGGGTCAAAACAAACCGAATGAAGCGCCTTCTTTTCGCTGTTACGATTTTGTTGCTGTGTATTGGGGTACAAAAATCTTTCGCTACCCACATCGTTGGAGCTGAATTGTACTATACCTGTCAAGGGACTAAGAATGATACGTCCGAGTATGCCTTAGAGCTTAAACTCTATCGCGATTGCCTTAATGGGCAGGCTCCTTACGATCCTTTGATCTACGTTTTTGTGTTTGATGCGGCTACCGGGGCACAAGTCATGACCATTCCCGTTGTCGAACCTCCTAGTAAGCCCGAGATCGTTCCAGACTGGACAGGATGTGTAGCCAGTATTCCCAATCTGTGTGTGGAAGAAGGGACCTATAAATTTGACATTGAACTCGATGACAACAAGAGCTACAATTTCGCCTGGTCTCGCTGTTGTCGAAATGCCGCCATCACCAACTTGACCAACCCATTGGCAGAAGGAATTACCTTTCTGGCACATGTTCCCGCTAAAACTACGGCTGCGTGCAATAGCATGCCTCGCTTTGATGAGGTGCCTCCCATCTTTTTGTGTGCTAACGAGCCTTTCTTTTTTGACCACTCTGCTACTGATCCTGACGGCGATTCTTTGGTTTACGCCTTGACAGATCCCTATACCGGGACCAACTTCCAAGGACTCGGCACAGGGAATCCACAACTCGGAGGGCCTCAACCCGCAGTAGATCCCGTAAACAATATCATGGGTGCTCCCCCCTATAATACAGTGGGTTTCCTCGGTGGCTACAGCTTCTCGGATCCCTTTGGCTCAGGCGACTTTCAGATCGATGCTCAAACGGGTTTCATCAACGTGACGCCTAATCAAACCGGGATCTTTGTGTTTTCCATTTCGGTGTTTGAGTACCGCAATGGTGTCCTCCTTAGCGAAAACCGAAGAGACTTTCAGATTCATGTAATTCCTTGTTTGCCTCAAGGAGTTCCCCCTGAAATCTCTCACGACCTTACGGGCCTAAATACATCAGGGGATACCATATTTGTGGAAGCGGGCGAATCTTTTTGCTATGACTTTACCATCACAGATTCCGTGCCTTCGGCCATCCTGAATGCCTTCACTGTAAGTGCCCCCTTTGGTAATGGCCCCCTTTTCTTTCCACCCGCGTCATTTAACTACACAGGCACCAACCCCATTAACGGTACCGTTTGTTGGACCCCAGCCTGTCAATACAATGGCCAGACCATTCCGCTGGTTATTGGAGGGGAAGACACCGAGGCTTGCGAAAATTTCGATGCCGTGCTCGATACCGTCTGGGTAAAGATTAGCATTCCGCCTAATCAGGGGCCAGTGATTACCCCTGACCTAACGGGCTTTCAGACCAGCGGCGACACCGTCATCATCGAGGCAGGGGATAACTTGTGCATCGATTATGACATTACGGACCCCAATAGCATCGACATCATTACAGCTTCTGGGATCAGCCCTATCTTTAATGATCCAAGTAATCCCGCAACCTTTACGGCCTCAGGCACCAACCCGATTACGGCCCAGGTCTGCTGGCCTTCCTCTTGTGCCTACGAGGGACAGGTGATCGAGATTGAGTTGACCGCTACAGACTCTAGTCTGTGTAAAGACGGTATCATTACCAATAACAAATTATGGGTCAAAGTGATTTCCCCTCCCAATGATCCTCCCAGCATCAGCACGGACCTAGGGGGGCTGACCCTGGACAATGATACCATTGTGGTAGAAGCTGAGTCTAATTTCTGTTTCACCTTTACTGGGAATGATCCCGACGTCAATGACAACCTGACCCCGATTCTGTCTCATCCACTGTTTAGCTTGCCTGGTGGCCCTACGGTGAGCCTCAGCGGCACTAACCCCCTTACGGGAGATGTTTGTTGGACTCCTGGCTGTCAGTTTGAGGGACAAACATTCGAGCTGGTTTATGGAGTGGAGGATCCAGGTTCTTGTTTGGAAATCGGTCGAGCTTTTGATACGGTTTATATTCGGGTAGAAGTTCCCCAAAATGATCCCCCTCAGGTATCTTTTGACTTGTCTGGAAATACCTTTAGCAACGACACCGTCTTTGTAATCGCGGATCAAAGCCTATGTTTTGATTTTACGGGGACAGATGTCAATACCCTTGATGTGCTGTCGGCTTTGACGATCAGTCCTATCTTTAACCAGGCCGATGGGCCTGCCCTGACCAGTACTCCTGGCAACCCCTTACAGGGACAGATCTGTTGGACTCCTGGCTGCCAGTTTGTGGGCCAAACGGTTGAGTTGATCTTTGGGGTAGAAGATGACGCTTCTTGTTCAGCGGTAGAGCAAGCTTTTGACACCGTTTATATCCAGATCCAGACTCCTCCCAACGACCCACCCGTAGCCAATACCGATTTAAGCGGCCTGACCACCAACAACGATACCATCCTGGTGGATGTGAACGAAGCGTTCTGCTTCACCACAATTTTTTCCGACATCAACGCCATTGATAGCTTGACCCTATTTACCGTTTCGCCGATTTTCAATGCCGCGGATGGCCCCAGTGTTCAGTTTAATGGGGTAAATCCCTTGCAAGCGGAAGTGTGTTGGACGCCTAATTGCAATTATGAGGGAACTTTGATAGAGCTAATTTTGGGCGCCATAGACAATGGACAGTGCAACAACTCTTTAGAGGTGCGGGACACCATCTATGTGCGCGTCATTGAACCTTTGACCTTACCTCCGGTCATTGGGAAGGATTTAGCTGGCAACGACAATGTCAACGGTGATACCATCAACATCGTCATTGATAGCAGTGCCTGCTACACCTTTTACATTGCCGATTTAACCCCTGAAACGGGCTTAGACTTTGCCTATGATTTTGAGGATGTGTTTGGCAATCCCTTACCCATCACCCAGTTTGAAACGGAGGTTCGCAATGACAGTGTGTTTGGTAGCATCTGCTTCCTGTCGAGTTGCGCCAACGGAGGGACCCTGTACCGCAGCATTGTTACTGGTTTTGATTTGAAGGAGTGCCCCCCTTTTGAAAACCGGAGTGATACCACCTATATCCGTGTAATTACGAACTTCCGCTCCTTTGCGGGGCGTGATACCTCCTTTTGTGCCGGTAGCGGAGGAGTCGAGCTCAGTGTCATTCCGATCGGAGGAGAGGCTCCATATTACTTTACCTGGCGCTGTGACGATCCTGGGAACTGTGGTTTTACCAACGCCAATCAAAATGACAGTACCCCAGTCGTCAACCCCAATCAAACCACTACCTATTCGGTTCAGGTTACGGATCGGAACGGTTGTACCTCCGAGATCGATGACATCTTGGTCACCGTCAAGGCCTTGCCGGTGGCTGATGCTGGACCAGATGTAGGATTCTGTGAAGGAGAAGCGGGTGTTCGTCTTAACGCCAGTGTGCGCAATCCTCAAGAAGCACCCGCCCCCTACACCTATGAGTGGCTACCACCTGCAGGACTGAGCAACCCCAACGTCAACAATCCCTTTGCGACCCCAAGTCAAACCACCATCTATACCTTGGTGGTAGGTTCAGCCAATGGCTGTACCAGCGACGCCACTACCTTGGATACCATTTCCACCGTGACCGTATCGGTGAATCCCTATCCAGAAGTAGAGGCCGGAGCCGATCAGGCCATCTGCCTAGGGGATACCGTGGAGCTGCAAGGCTTTGCCAGTGCGGCGGGACCCGCCTATCAATTTGTGTGGACCCCTTCTCGGTTCATGGCTGACTCTTCGGCAGCGGTCACGGCGGTGAGCCCGCGTTCGCGTACCACCTATTACTTGGTTGCCTGGTCCAACGGCTGCCCCAGTCCGGCGGACTCGGTCACCATTGACGTCAAAACCTTGCCTACCCTTACTCTAGAGGGGGGAGGCGATGTCTGTGCTGGGGACAGCATACAGTTGACCGCCCGGGCTAGTGGAGACCCCAATCCTACCCGCTACACCTATAGTTGGACCCCTGGTCAATCCTTGAATGATTCTACCTTGGCGCGTCCATTGGCCAGTCCTTTGGTAACCACCACTTACCGCGCCGTGGCTACTTCCGACAATGGCTGTGACAGTGAGCCAGGGGAGGTCACAGTAGTGGTCAGGCCTACTCCCATGGCAGATGCCGGTAATGATACTACCGTATGTGGAGATGCTAGCTTCCAACTCAACGGAACCTATCTGACTTTGGGAGGCACATTGACCTCTCCGGTGGTCTATAGCTGGAGCCCTCCGGGACGTGTATCCGCCACCAATATTGCGAACCCAGTGGCTCAGCTCGACCGCAGCCGTCGTTTCTTTTTCACCGTTCGATCAGGAGCTTGCCAAACCACTGACAGCATCCAAATCAACCTAGTGCCAGGCATCGAGGTGTTTGCCAGTGCGGATACCAACCGCATTTGCTCGGGTGATACCCTGGCGCTACGGGCTGTGGGAGGCCGGGGCAATGCCCAATTTAGCTGGACACCTTCATCAAGTTTGTTGGACAGCATCGGGACCGAAGTGGAAGCTTTTCCCGCGAAAAACACTGCCTACATAGTAACGGCTCAAGAAGGAATCTGCGTGGCCAAAGACACCCTCATCATCGGGGTGAATCCTACCCCAGAGGTGGACTACTTCCTTTCCCAGGATGAAGGTTGTGCGACCCTTTCTATTGGGCTAATAGAGAATACCCAAGATGCGGTTTCTTATATCTGGGATTTTGGCGATGGAACCCCCATTAGCAACGAAGCCAGTCCTTCTCATACCTATTTCTCCCCCGGACGCTATCCCATTCGTCTCACCGCCATCGGGGTAGGAGGCTGTAGCCGAACCTTGACTCGCGATACGGTGGCAGTGGCAGAAGTAGGCCTGGCCTCTTTTGTCATTCCTGTGCCTTCTGAAGATGGCTCGATCCAGCCCGGAGACTTGATCTCTTTTCAAAATCTCTCTCAAAATGCCGTCTCATACTTCTGGAGTTTCGGCGATGGGGGATTCTCTGAAGAGTTTGAGCCTTCTTACACATACCAACAGGCTGGGACCTATGAAGTCGCCTTGACCATCACCGATGCCGGAGGATGTACCCACACTTACACGCTGACGTTGGTGGTCATCGATCCAGATTTGCTGATTCCCAATGTGTTTACCCCCAACGGAGATGGAGACAATGACCGCTACGTTGTGCGCTACACTGGGCGTGAGGTGTTTCGGGTGAAGATTTTGGATCGTTGGGGACGTCTGATGTATCAGAGTGAGTCGGCTAATCAGCTCGGATGGAATGGGCTCACCCAACAAGGAGGCAGCTCGCCGGAGGGAACCTATTACTACTTGGTCCAGATTGGAGAACGTTTTTATAAAGGACACCTAACTTTGTTGCGCTAGAAAATCGAGTAGGGGGTAGGGAGCTTGATTTGAGGCTAATCCTTTCGCCATACTCCGTACCCCCTTCCCTCAATTTCTTGCTCCGATTCGCGATGGAGTAAGAAGGGCTGCGTAACTTAGCAGCATGGGTAATCCAAACTCAACGAGTTTCCCCCCGATCTTGGTTGACGCGTTTGACCGACTGAGTAAGGGGCAGTTTATCAGTGCCAATGCCCGGGATCAAGTCAGTGCTCGGATCTATGACTTGCTAGTTCAGCGGGAATCGGACTTGGAAGCTTATTTCCTTCCGCTAGGGCTGCGCCTAGAAAAGGGGCCGGGGTATTATTACTTATCTCGCGTCGAAGCACGTAGCAGTTTAGAAGATAAGCTGGAAAAGCTGATTCGTGTGTTGACTTGGCTCGAATGGCTGACCAGTGTAGAGCCCAATTTAGGACCAGGCTTTGTACTGGAGCTAGCTGAATGGCAAGGCAAAGTTCGGAGCAATGGTGCGCTGCGCCGTAAGCTGATGAAGCTTTCCTTAGGGCAAAGCAGCAATCCAGAAGACCGGGTA
The DNA here is from genome assembly GCA_964521065.1 of uncultured Bacteroidia bacterium. Taxonomy (GTDB): domain Bacteria; phylum Bacteroidota; class Bacteroidia; order J057; family J057; genus CAYVAP01. The sequence goes on from CAZFPQ010000099.1 coordinate 7,096, forward strand.
CAGGCCCTTCTTAAAGGTTTAGAGCGGGAGAGTATGCTAGAAATGATCGACGAAAAAACTGCTCGTTATCGGGTGCTTTCTGCTGTGGATTACTTGTTTCAATTGGCTGCTCGACTTGATTATCAGAATCGCGTGAAAGGTTAAAGAAAGGAAAGAAGGCAGGTATGGGTTAGGGGATACGGTTAGTAGAGTTGAAAAGGAGTCTGCAATTTTTTTGATTCCTTACCTCTCTCAGCCCTAATTACTACTTAATTAGGTGGGCCGAAGAAACCAAGTAATGCGATTGGTTTAAATTATTGATCATCAGTATAAAGCCGTCTCGCATCTCGCTTCTAACGTCTCGCTTCCTACTTAGCTCCTATTCGAACAAAGAGGGAAAAGGCAAATAATGCCAGTATATTTGAAGTCTTAAACACCGAAGGAACTCATGCATTACTTTATCATCACGGGTACTTCACGTGGCATTGGAGCGGCATTGGCAGAAGCCTTACTGAGTCCAGAACACGTCGTCATTGGCATTTCGCGAAGCGAGAATCCCGAACTACAAGCCTTGGCCCAGCAGAAAAAGGCCCATCTTCGCTACTACCAGCAAGACCTATCTGAGAGCTTCAACCTGCCCCATTTTATGCAGGTGATTTTGGCTGATATTGACCCTGTCCAGGCAAGTAGCATCACCCTGATCCAGAATGCCGGACTGCTAGAGCCCATCGCTCAGATTGGACAGGAATCCAGTCCGGAATCTATTACTCGAGCTTTCAATGTCAATCTATTGGCTCCCATGTTGATGACCGAGGCGCTGGTCGCCCACTGTCAAGATTGGCCTATCGAAAAAAAGATAGTGGGTATCTCGTCTGGTGCGGCCTTCAATCCCTATCCTGGTTGGAGCACCTATTGCACGACCAAGGCGGGGTTAGACATGCTGCTGCGGGTATTGGCCGAAGAGCAGAAAATCCAAGCCCATCCCATCAAGGTGTTGGCCCTGGCCCCTGGTGTGGTCGATACCGAGATGCAAAGCCTCATTCGGGAACAAAACGAAGACAACTTTCCCGCGGTGCAGCGCTTTCATGAACTAAAAGACCAAGGGCAACTTTGGACTCCCGAGTTTGTGGCCGGACATACGGTCAGGCTCTTGATGGCCGATGATTTTGGTGAAAAGGTACAAATTGATCTTCGTACAGAATTAGGCCAAGATTAGAAAGAGTTTGAGATGCTGAGAGATCAGACCTTGGGACGAAAAGCGTATCCTCTGTCCTTTTAGGGCCCAATCAAATTCTGGTTTTGTCCATTCTGAGCTATTCTGTTAATTCTGCCCTTTCTTCCTAAAACTGAAATCTGCCCACTTGCCCGATCAACTGAACCTATGTCCAACGTCCTCCGACAACACGCTGAAATAGAGTTCGCCGAAGAACTGAGCGCTATCATTGAAGTGGACCGCTTCCCCAAGCCTCCCAATTGGTGCATGTCGCCCTGGGGGGTATTGCAATACCTGATGGGAGGGGCACTAAAAAATGGTTTTAAAGTAAGTCCTAAGTATATCGGGCAATCGCGGGTCATTGAATTGGCCATTGCCACCTTGGCGACTGAGCGAGCTTTACTCCTGGTCGGAGTGCCAGGTACCGCCAAAACCTGGGTTTCAGAGCATCTCAGTGCCGCCATCAGTGGAGACTCTACCCTGTTGGTCCAAGGCACTGCAGGGACCGATGAGCAAGCCCTGCGCTACAATTGGAACTATGCCATGCTGCTAGCCAAAGGCCCCAGTAAGGAGGCCATGGTGCCGAGCCCGGTGATGCGGGCCATGACTGAGGGGAAATTGGCTCGGGTAGAAGAATTAACTCGACTTCCTGCTGATGTACAAGATACCTTGATCACCCTCTTGTCGGAAAAAGTCTTGCCCGTCCCTGAGCTAAATGAAGAAGTTCAGGCCCAGCAAGGCTTCAACCTGATTGCGACAGCCAACGACCGCGACCGTGGGGTCAACGAACTTTCCAGCGCCTTGCGCCGCCGTTTCAATACCGTGGTGCTGCCCCTGCCAGCTACCCTCGAAGAAGAAGTCAACATCGTAGAGACTCGGGTAGCTAGCATCCGCCAAACCTTACAACTGCCAGCGGAAGCCCCAGCTCAAGAAGAAATCCGAAAATTGGTGACCATTTTCCGGGAACTGCGCAGTGGTCAAACTTTGGACGGCCGCACCCGACTCAAAACACCCGGCTCTACCTTGAGTTCCGCTGAAGCCATCTCTGTGATCACCCAGGGCCTTTCCTTAGCGGCTCACTTCGGTAGTGGAGAACTCCAAGCAGATGATTTGGCTGGAGGTTTGATTGGGGCGGTAGTCAAAGATCCTGAGCAAGATCAATTGGTCCTACGCGAATACCTAGAAACCGTGGTCAAAGAACGGAGCGAATGGCAAGATTTATATCGAGCTTGTCGCAGCATGTTGGGCGATGGGGTTCAGCGGTAATTTTCCTGGGTATGCTCAACGTTCTCAATATCTCCTCTCTCAATCTCTCAGCATCTCTCTCCCATGCGCATCAGTGGTTTCTCTTTTGGCAAAAATGCAGTCAAGCTCTATTTTCCCTTCAAAGAGGCGGTAGCCAGCATCCTGCCTTTGGTGGACGAGTTTGTGGTGACCCTGGGGGACAGCGACGATGATGACCGCAGCAGAGAAGAACTGGAATCGCTCCAATCTCCTAAGCTAAAAATCATCGATACCGTCTGGGACCTTGAAGCCTATCCTAGAGGCATGGAAAACGCCCACCAAACCGATATCGCCAAAAGCCATTGCAGCGGTGATTGGTTGTTTTACCTCCAGGCAGACGAGGTCATTCATGAAAAATATCTCCCGGTTATCCGCGCCCGTTGTGAGGAACTGTTGCATGATGAGGCGATAGAGGGGTTACTCTTTGGCTATCAACATTTTTGGGGAGACTATCAGCACGTTCATCGTTCCCATGGTTGGTATCGCCACGAGATCCGCATCATTCGCAATCGCCCCGACATTCACTCCTGGGAGTCAGCTCAGTCTTTTCGAGTCATCCCAGGTTTTGATGGCAAAAGCTATCGGCAGCAAACTGGCACCCGCAAGCTGCGGGTCGCAAAGGTCGACGCCGAAGTCTACCACTATGGTTGGGTCCGTCCCCCCAAGCTGATGCAGGCCAAAAGCCAGGCCCTGGATACCATTCACAAAGGAGCCGCGGAGGCCCAACAATTACACGCCAGTCGCCCCTTGTCCTTTGACTACGGCAACTTGAGCCGCATCCCTGCTTTTAAAGGTAGCCACCCTGAAGTGATGAAAGATTTTATCGCCCGCTTTGATTGGGCCGACCAACTGCGCTTCTCGGGCGGGAATCCAGACAATCGGCCCCTTTACAAACACGAGCAGCTAAAGTACCGAATAGTCTCTTGGCTGGAAAACCACTTGCCAGGACGGCCAGAGCTGGGGAGTTTTCAGAATTATGAGTTGCTGAGGTGATGCATTCTACTAAGCAGAATAGGTCGGCAATTTGGGGCTGATCGATACCGAAACAGCTCTCTTGGACGGAACAATTTAATGGAATTCCCCAATCGCCGAAGGTGGATAATTTCTGGTAGGCGATAATATTCGTATCAAAAAAATATTGACTCGGTTTAACTTTTTTGAAAAAAATGCGTGGAAGATAGAGTGGCTTCAACGTTATAAGAGTCGTAACCCCTGAAAATGTGGCTCTAAAACCTGTCATACTCGCCTTTTTTGCGAATACTGCTGACTCAAGCGGGCAGCTCTTGGTGGACCTTGAAAAAGAGCTCCGAGGCATGCAAGATGCCTTGTTAGATAGCCCTTTTGAGTTAGTTATTCGCCATCAAAGCACTCCAGAAGATGTGTGGCAGTATGTACAGAAATTTCGAAAACGTCTGGTAGCAATGCATTTTGCTGGTCATGCCAACCAGAATGAGATCATGTTGAGTCCTGCTCAGATAGGGCCTGGAGCTGCAAGTGTCGGTTCTATCGCAGAACTTCTGGGTACCTGTGAGCACCTTCAATTGGTTTTTCTTAATGCGTGTTCCACGGCTGGGCAGGTAGATGCCTTGCTTCGAAAGGGGAAAATTCCCCATGTAATTGCTACAGAACGTCCGATTGCCGATGATTTAGCCGCAGAGTTTGCTATTACTTTTTACCAGCATTTGCAAGGAGATCGAAGTCATCTTAATAGTCTAGAGACTGCATTTGCTGCAGCCCTTAGCCGACTGAGGCAAATGGATGATGTGATGGCCGATCGACTCACTCGCGACCTTTTTGACCCTAGCTTACACGAAGCACTGGGGGAAGAAGTTTGGGGATTCTACAGCCAGGCTGGGTCTCCAAAGGAAAATTGGCTTAAACTTCCTAAGTCCGCGTCGCGTCGCTGGCGTTGGCTAGTTGTGCTTGTTACCATAGGCTTACCTCTTTTCTCAGGCCTATGGTTAAGTCAGGCCGAAAAAGGTGGGATTCCTTTTGAGTTAGAGCTAAGGACTAGTCAGGTCACCTTTGAAACCCATACCCAGCAACGCATGGAATTCGAGGAACGAGTAGAGCGGATGGAATTTGGGAACTTTCAACAGCTGTCGATTCCGGCTGACACTTTGTTGCTAAAGGATGAGTCCAAAGAAAATTGGCAACGCTTGCCCTTACCCAATAGGAATGCTGCTTTTGAGGCAGATCCATTTTTAGACGGACGGATGGTCTTTTTCCAACCTTTTATTAAATCCATAGAGTGGCAACCAGAGCTTGCCGTAGTCATTTCCGTGCCTGAAAAATCTGATCATCCAGCCTTGGCTATTACAGCTACTCCTGGACGCCTGAAGACCGAACTGCAGTATCTGGATACTTTGAGGGGCGCCGGTGAAAATGCCATGTTAGTCCAACCGGAAGATAGGGCTCCTCTGACGCTCGTGGAGTGGCGTGCTTATGCCAGTGAAGCACAGCCTATAGTGGCAACCTTGACAGGCGAAATGCGCCCCGGATCCATCTTAATTGACGGTCGAGCTGGGCAAGTCTTGAACCTAGATCCTTATCAATTTTCAGTCAGGCGGATCGCTTTTGATCGTGAAAATGCAGATGGCCAGCCACTTAGTGCCATTTTAGGTGGAGAGTTACATTACCTTGGCCCCGATCAGCAACCTTTCAGTCGGATTGAGTTATCAGCGTCCAACTACTTGGCCATAGTAGAGCCAGTTGACCTGAAAATCAACTCTCTCAAGTTAGAGGAAGGCCAGATCCAACTACACCTTTCTGGGCAAGCTCGAACCGTTAAAACGGGTCCAGAGCGTGGCAGATTGGCCACGAGTCACCCCAGCTATCTGGAATGGCTATGGTATGCAAAAACCCTCTGGATTTGGTTAGGTTTGGTGCTGCCTATTCTGATCGGTTTGGGATTTGTCTGGTTGACCGATGCGTTTAAGAGTACTTTTTCAATGTGAATAGTTTTTGTTGGCGTTTTATTTTTTGCGCATAATGCCTACATTTATTTTACCTGTGATTCACAATTAACCCCTTATGTCATGAATAAGCTACTTGGCCTATTCTTAGCTATCCTTGTATCCAGTCTGCTGGGAGACCTTGTTGCTCAGCCTGCCTATTTTGATGGCATTTTCCGAGTCAAAGCTACTCCACAGGAGGGAGCGCCTAGCGTTGGTTCTGCAATTTTGTTGGGACAGCGTGGTGGGAAATATTATTTCCTAACCGCTAAGCACGTAGTGACTAGCTCTAGCCTATGGGGCGATGAGGAGGTTCCTATTGTCATTCAAGAAAGATATTCGCCAACCACCTACAAAGCTGAGATCCACAGTACCATCGAGGAGTTGGGGGATGTCGCCATCATTATGATGAAAGTTCCACGAGTACCATTTCCTGAGCAACGCTTTTTAATTGGGCGAGCAAGTAAACTACGTACAGGTCAAGGCGTCACGGCGGTTGGCTTCCCTGATGGGAAGGGCCAGGTGAATGGAAGCAACCAGATTCAAAGTGCCGAAAAAGGAGTGGTAGGAGATCAGATTTCTTTTACAGCCACCGGAATGGTGCCTGGATATTCGGGAGGTGCCCTATTCAAAGGAAAGTCGCGGGTATTAGTAGGAATGATCATCCAGGGGGCAGAATCTGAGGCCCTGGCCATCCGCCTAGATAAAATCCTACCATATTTGGAAAGGCAGCATATCCCTACGGATCGCATAGGGTTCCGCCGCATCAATCCTGCTGCTTTGGCCATTTTAGCAGTAGGAGGCCTAACTTTTTTGGCAGATGGAGTTTATGCAACCCAGCGCATAACCCCCATTGCTGAGGAGCTCAATCGGGTAAATGCCCTGGACGGGGATAGTGCCATCCAGCCCGAAGCTCGTATCGTCGCCGGTGATCCTTCGAACCCTTTGTTTGAAGGTACGGCGGAACAAGCGCTCCAAGAAATAGATACCTACCGAAGCGGACGCATAGTGACTTTGGGTGTTGGAGGAGGTTTGATCTTGGGAGCGTTGATTACGGATTTGCTTACCAATCAAAAGCAAAAGAAAATCAAAGCCGGTAAGATCGACCCATGAGGCCCCGTTTGAGCTGATAATCAGTTTTTTTGATTCTTCCCATTTAAACAAACCCTTGTAATGAAACCATCTTTTTGGGCCCTGCTTTGGCTGGGCGTGGCGGCTTGCCTACCTCCAACTGATTTGACCTTTCGCGAAGAGGGTCCTGCGGTTGCCACTGGTTTAGTGGACACCAAAGATCTATTTAGCCAAGGCCGAATAGCGGTCAGCAGCAACATTTTGAATCATGGCGATGGACTACTGTATGTGGGTCACGTGGTGAGTACCGATCCCGTACCCTTGCTTTCTACCACCGAGTTGGATGAGCTCTTGCAAACCATCCAAAGTCAAGCTAACCCCGATACCATTTTTGGAGATGGAGGCTTCGCAGAAGTTATTCCTTTGGAGCAAAATGACAAATTGCAGCATGTCCGTGCCTTTGTAATCGACCTCTATGGGCAAATTTACTATGATGAGGATAGCACGAGGTGGGGGGAGGTAGATTTTGAGGCGAGGCAGTTGATCGCGGACTTTCGGGTTGACGACACCGCGACCCAATATTTTGCGCCAATACGGCCGACCTTTATCAACCAAACTCGCAGGGTCAATATCGCTAGTTACACCTCAGAGTGGTTCATCGATGATTCACTAGCCAGCACTTCTGAAAACTTTACACCTGAATTATCCTTTGACCGACAAGGGACCTACCGGATTAAATTGCGGGTTACGGGTCCCAGCGGTTTGACCGTGGATTCGACGGAGCAAGCTTTTGAGGTATTGGCTCAATCTTTTAGGATAACGCGTGCCGAGGATGGCCCTGCGCTAGGTGCCGTGGAGGCGGTAGGGGGAGGATATTGGGTGCTGACTTCTGAGGAGACGGCTGGAAATGAAAATGTGGTTTTGTTGCGTTTGGACCAAAGGGGCCGAGTATTGGTGAATCAAAGCAAAATTTTTGATTACTCATCTGATGACAGGCCCGGGGGATTGTTGCCATTGGAAGGTGGAGGCATGATAATTACGGGTACCCGATCCCTAGACAACATTACCCAATATAGCGCCACCCAAATGTTTGCGGTAGCTGTAGACCAAGACGGAGATTCCATCGGAACGACTAGGTTTTACGGCCGGTCGGCTGAACTAGCTAGACTGGATCGTAGCCGTAAAATCACGTTCAGCAGTGGTGAAACGCGCATTGCCTTGGTTGGTACCGCATGGGAAGAAGAACCCGGAGGGACCAATGCCAATCGCGATGTTTACTTGGTATTGGTTCGGCCAGATCTATCGTCTACCAGTAACAATGGAAAAATATCCGTAGCAGGCTCTCAGTTTGGGACAGACATAACCTTAGGCCCCGACGGGGCCCTATTACTCAGCGCCTACGGTGCCAATCCGACGCAAATGCTGGTCTATCGCTTATCTTCTACAGGAACCTTGGAAACGGGCTTTCCCCAGCCTCTGGGAGGAGGTACGGTGGAAAGGAGTGAGCTAATTCGCCCCACAAATGACGGCAGCTTTATTTTGGGTGGCTATTCGATTATCAATGGCACCACCAGTGGAGCTGGATACCGCTTGGATGGCCAAGGCCAGAGTTTAGGATCCTTTGCTTCTGCTCCCAGCAGCAGTGGCAACGACCGATTCAACGAGGTTTTGTGGAATAGCGAAGGGGCTTATCTCGTTGCTGGGCAAGAAGATGATCAGCCCTATTTGGCTAAGTTCTCATCTACCGGGCAAGTAGACTGGACCTTACCCAAAGAAGGGCAAGGAAGCTTTTATACGGTGATTTCAACCTTAGATGGTACCTATCTGGCAGTAGGCGAGCAATCTGATGGCTTACTGATGGTTAAAACCGATTTGCCCTGATTCTTTTCATACCCTAGTTAACCCTTTTTTGTCATGAGCATTTTTCAATTTGTGAGGCGTAGCCTTTTCTATCTACTTCTTTCTTCTTGCTACCTAGCTTGGGGGCAAGTGTATTTCATGGATTCAGGAGGTGATGCAGAGTCATACGTGGAAGCATCCCCTGCTAGCCCACTCACTATCCGAGTTGAGTTTACAGCGGCACTTGGCCTCACGGCGGCAGATAATGTACAGTGGTCTTATTGTACTTCGGCCAACACCCTCGGTACTCCAGGACAACTTTGTGGCAGTGGTCTAGCGGAAGTAAGTGGAGGAACGGTAGAAAGCCTCGGAAATGGGTTATCTGCCACCTTTAGAGATCGGGAAGTAGTCATCTCAGGAAGCCCCAATAAGCTAGCCACAAGCAACAGTGACGTATTAACTTTTCGGATCCGAGCCGAGGTCAATTCTTCAGACGTATACCAACGAACCATTTCGCTCATCATTCGCCAAGACATTGAGATCGTATTGGTTTTAGACCATTCGGGTAGCATGGAATGTGACCTCGATGGGGACAATTGTATCCGCGACAACAACAGCCGCTGGGCGCGAATGGAGGATGGTGTAGCCAACTTGATGAATAACATTGATGTAGGCCTCACCGTACCTGGGGATCGATTCAGCGTTGTCTACTTTAGCGGCGATGCGCTGCCCAATTTTCCTGAGCCTGACAATTTTGGCCAGCCCGCTGATGCATCAGTCCTTAATCCGGTGGGCTATGAGATATTTCGCAGTAGCATCGAAGCTGACATAGATGACAGTGAGGGGGGAGATTTTGGATGGACCAGCATTGGGGACGGATTGTTAAGGGTCTTGGGGGATGCTCCAAGTGATCCTCCCCTTTTTGATGGAGATGGCCGAAAAGTTATTTTACTTTTTACCGATGGAGAGCAAAATAGACAAGCTCTAATCAGGGCAAATGGGGGTGTGCTTTACATCGATGAAAATGCGGATTTAATGCAGAACTCTGGGGAGTTCACCTTCTCTAGTAGTGAGTATGAAATCTATACGGTGAGCTTTTGGGACACCAACCCTAGTAGCGCTATGAACCATTTGTTGACGCTATTAGGGGGAGACTATACCCCGACTGACGACATTGTAGAAGATCTGGCCAGTTCGAGTGGCCGTATCTACAGCCTGTACAGCCCCAATTTTATCAAGCGAGATGAACAAGCCCTTGCTTCCTCAGGCATATTCGAAATCGAAGCCAATGCAGGAATTCCTAACTTGATTTTCAACCTATACTTTGAAGATCCTGTCGCCAGGGATTTTCGCTATGCCCTCTTCAAGGAATCTGGTGACGAAGTGTATCGAATTTCTCCTAGGCGACTGGGATCTTTGTTACGCCAAGATCTTGGAGATTACTACGCACACTTTAGCGTGAATTTGCAAGGCCTAGGATCTGCGGATACCTTACCCAATGGAGAACTGCTAGCTAGCCGAGGAACTTGGTACCTAGCTTATTCGGAGGCTTTGCCCCTAAGCTCCATGGTGAGAGCTACCCTGGTCGATACCTTGGTTAAAGGCAATGTGCCATTGGTTAACAGCCAGTTGGTTAAGCCGTTACGTTTGCAAGGTCGTGTGCTCAACGTATTGGCCCAGGCTACTGCTCCGCCTGATCTGCCCATCGTGATCGCTCCTCAAGATGGGCCTAAGGTTGCGTTTACCGCGACGGCACAAGATCACAACTTGAAATTCAGGGCTCAGGTCCAAGAAAGTCGGGTCAAGGTGAATGGAACGCTGACGCCAGAGGTTAAATTCACTGTAGAGAGAGAAGTGTTCGAGGATGCCGAAGTACAGGCTTTGATCCTTGGTCCTGGAGAAGATCTCAATGACATCCTAGCGCGTAGCCCCGATCCTATCGACCTCGATAGCCAAGATGTGATCCGGTTTGGAGGAAATGCAGCCTTGAAGTACCGGAACCTCAGATTGGAAAATCCCGAAGACTTGATTCCCTGGCGTACCCAGGTGGGGCGTCGATTGGAATTGGTATACAATGATGCTACCCAGAGTTATTTGCCTGTCCAATCCTACCGAAACATCAACGTGTCAGGCAACTACCGGATCATTTATTGGCTAGAGGCAGAACATCCAGAACTGGGCACCATCATTCGCACCAAGCAAGAATCAAAGTTTGCGGAATTTCCCTCATTGCAACTAGAAATCGCTGCTTCTGAGGTCATTTATGCTTCAAGCGACAATCAGCTCAATGCCTCGGTTACAGTCAAGCCTTCCTATCGGTCCAATGGCAAGACATACTTCGTGGGCCCTGGCTACGGCTATGCTTTCAGCGTAGCTGATGACAAGCTACGCCCCTTAGACATCAAAGACCTAGGTGATGGCTCATATGAGCTTACCTATGAGGTACTAGATGGCAAGCGAAATCCAGATGCTCAGATCTACCTCTTAGACGAACCCATTCATGAGGGCCCCTTGAGCTTCCTCTCTGACCCCTACCGCTGGGGCCTCAGCGTTCACGCTGGTTATACCCTGCCCCAAGGTGCGATGGATTCTACCTTCAATGGAGGCTTTTATGTGGAGGGAGACCTGAGTTTTAAGCTGACCCCTGCCTGGATGCTTGAACTACTTGGTGGCTCCTACGGCTTTGATTCAACTACCGTTTTGGGTGGAGCCTTGCTGGCGAAGTACAATTTGGTCCGCGATACGGAAAACTGGGACATCTGGCTTGGAGCAGGGCCAGGACTGTATGTGCCTCAAAATGAAACCCTTGGCTTAGGCGCTAGGTTACAGGCTTCCGCCTCGCGCTGTATGTCAAATCGTCTATCTGCTGGGGTCGAACTGGGCTATCTCTATCGCAGCAATGGGTATCAGTTTCTCACCACGGGCTTAGGCGTCAAACTGCATTTTTGAGTAGATCGCGGAATGTGACCTATTGGTCAAAGACCTATAGGGACATGATTATATTAATGGATTCCTTCTTTTTTGACTATCTATAATACCTCATCATTCATATGAAATCCCTAACCCACGGATTGATTCTGGGGCTAGTTTTGCTCCTGGGCTATTCTGCATTTGGCCAGGTTAAACGGGTTGGCCCTGAGCATTGGCGTGAAAAGTATGAGACGGAGCAAAATTTGGAAGGAAGCTTCAAAGTGGACATGAGTGGGGGACTTCGGCTGATATCATTTTATCAGCCGGTGTCCTTCCCTTCAAATGTCACAACGCACAACATTTTTTCGCGATTCTGGGCGCCTGAGTCTGATAAAGAATTTTTTCAGGTATCTCGAGAAAAACGGTCCGTCAAAGGTTACACCCGAGAAAGCAAGCCTGCTCAAACCCGAAAGGGATGGAATTACACCGATGACTGGGATCGTCGACAGATGCTCGATCGATTCAATCTCAGTCCACGTGACCTTAGCTTCCTTACCCACTGGGGTGAGGCTGGTAGCCTCTATTTTCTCCCCACGCAAGTGTCCTTTCATCCCACTTTGGCCCAGTTCAGTCGGGATATCTATGTCTTTGATCTCAAAGTATTCAGCCAGACCACTGAGGGAGCATACCACATCTACCGCGGACTGCACTCTGGACTCAAGCCTATCAGTTCTCCCATACTCAAAGGTAAAATCTTAGGTGCCACTGGGGGCTCGGTAGTGACCTTTTACCTATCAAGACCCCAATTGGGTTCCCAATCGGGCTGGTATACCATGTTTTTAGGCTTACCTCAATATGGAAGCACAGAAGTACTTCAGCATCGGGTATACTTCTATCATTATGTAGAGTAAGTCGTTTGCCCTGATTCATGCATATTCAGGCTCACCCCTCCCGATGTCGCATCAGCGTCACCAAATCCTTTCGTAGCTGCTCTGGCTCGATGTCCAGTCCCCCTTGTCCCTCTAAGTAGAAGATGCTCAGCCCCCGCTGCTGATCGATCAGTTCGTCAAGGGTCTCGCGCACGAAGATCTCTACGTCCATGGGCAGGGGAGAAGTGGCTTGCCAACGGTCCTGGCGGCACTCCTCAGCAAAATTTACCGTAGGCCAAAGGGGCAATAACTCCTGCCCTGACTCATGCTTGGTCATGGCCCAGCCTTCCCTCTCCTCGTCGTAGAGTCCCCAGATTTCTTTGCTGGCCACCACTTTGTGGACAAAGTAAAGGTACTGTTCCTTAGGGTCTAAGGCTAAGACCTGTTCAGCGTTGAGATGTTCCATGCTGCGAATCTAAGGTAAACTCCCCTAATCTGCTATCAAGGATTCTACCAAGCCACCTAAGAACTCCAAGGCGTCCATGCCAGCAAAAATGGGGGCTTCTACGCCGTAATCGACCCAATTCTCGGGCTTGCCGGCCAGGATGAAGCGGGTTCCAGGAAGCTCGTCCTTCAATCTAGGAGTCAATTCGAGAAGTTGATCTGCATAGTCAGTATCTCCCGCACAAAATACCAGGAGGGCGGGCTTGACCTGTTGAACTTCTGCCAAAGCCGCCGATAGGTCTGTCTGATGGCTGGTCTCCTGAATCCGCAGCCCAGCTGCAGTAAATAGATTGCGGGCAAATTGACTCCGTGCGTTGCGCATGCGGGTGTCACCGAATAGCAGCAGGTACACCAGTGGGGTTTCCTGAGACTGAGTGGCTAGGCGATGTCGAATCTGCTCAAAAGCCTGGGCTTGACGAGGGACTTCTTTTTCAGCCGACCACTCTTCTATCTGTTCATCGGGATTGGCAAACTGGTTAATCCCTACCTGGGTACGCCTGCGTTTGGCCATGGCCTGGTCTTGATGAGCCCGGTTTTCTTCCATCCACTGAGCAATGAGTCCCTGCTCGATCGCGGCTCTCAAGCCTCCAACTTGCTCAATCTCCTGAAACAGGCCCCAGGCTTGCTGGGCCAGGGCGTCAGTAGCCTGCTCCACGTAGTAGGATCCACCAGCAGGATCTTTGACCCGATCTAGATAGGACTCGTGGATCAACAGATGTTGAATGTTGCGTGCGAGGCGAGCGGAGGTAGCATTCTCCTCTCCCTTTAGGCTATCAAAAGGGGGAAGCACCAGTGCCTGTACCCCTCCGATGACCGCCGCCATGGCTGAGGTGGTAGCTCTAAGCAAGTTGTTGTGCTCGTCGTAGCGGGTGTAGTGCCACTCAGATACCCGACCGGTGAGGAAGGGAGAAGCCAGTTCTGGATCATCAATTCCGTAAGCTTCGAGCAATTGACAAAACAGAACCCGGAATGCCCGGAGCTTGGCTATCTCCAAGAAAAAACTGCTCCCAATCGGGAAGGTAAAGGCCAAACTACGGAAAAGGTCCTCTTGGCGAAGGTCGCTTTCACTCTGCTCCACAAAGCTGGCGTACTCGACGACTTTGGCCAGGGCCAAGGCCAATTGTAGGCTGAGGCTAGCGCCTTTGTGGTAGGCATAACTCAGGTCAATGCCCGTACTCCGGAACCAAGGAGAAGCGGAGAAAGCCTGAATACCTGCTTCTACGTTGGCGAGACTAAGCAAGGAAGCGGCCTCATCCATGGCTAGGGCGTGACCAATGGGGTCATTCAGCGAGGTGCCGGTCAGTAATTCGGGTGCTATTTTCTGCTGGGCCAACTGCATGTAAATGTCCGCCGCCAACAGGGAAGGTGCTTGCTGATAATGTAGGTGCAAGGCGGTCTGGTGCAGGGGGAGTTGCTTACCCAATTGCTCCAAGGTCCGAGCAAGACTCTTTTCCTCTTCCCCTTTGAACCAAAAGGCACTTAAACCCGCCTCCCGTGCGGTGAGGACGGTTTGGGATACTTCTGAATGGTCGGTATTGACTTCTTGGGTGATCTGCCAACCCCCTTCTTGCTGATTAAATTGATTTCCCCGGCGCATGGGCCATTCTCCTGGTGATAAGGGCGATGCCGCCTCAAATTCACTGGGGTGGTAAAATGGCTTGAGGGAGAAGCCTTCTCCGGTTCTCCATTCTAAACGATTAAATGGCTTGCCTTTGAGGTCTTGGGTCGCTTTTTCTACCCAAGCTTCTAGGGTAGTAGGGGTAAACTCTGAAAAAAGGAAAGATTCCTGGCTGCTCATAGGAACTGGCTTTGGGTGGCCCTAAATGCTCGGTGAAATAGCGAATGAAAATACACCTTGACAATGACTTTAGCCAGACCCTTTGGCACCAAAAGTTATCCGCTGATCAAAAGCTCTCCAATCGCAAAGGAGGCAAACACTACGGAGGCAATCCCATTGGTCGTGAAAAATGCCAAGTTTACCTTAGAAAGATCATTGGGCTTGACCAAGAAATGCTGATACGCCAACAAGACCAAAAAGGCAGCGGCACCGATCCAGAAAATCCATCCTCCTTGGATCAGGGTGCCAAAGACAATGATCATGGTGGCACTGAGCAAGTGAAGCAGGCTTGAAAAGGTCAAGGCCCGTGATTTGCCGAGCCAAGTAGGAATGCTGTTCAGTTGGTGGGCACGGTCAAAGCTTTCATCTTGCAAGGCATAGATGATGTCAAATCCCCCCGTCCAAGCCAATACGGCTAGGCCCAACACGATGGGCTCCCAAGTAAACACTCCGGTTACCGCCAAAAAGGCCCCTACCGGCGCCAAAGCGAGGCCTAGTCCCAGGATTAAGTGGCAAAGAGCGGTAAAACGCTTGGTGTAGGAATAGCCCAAAATCACAGCCAAGGCGACTGGGGATAAGAAGAAACAAAGTGGATTGATGAACCAGGTAGTGAGCATGAAGAGGAGGGAATTGGCCACTACAAATCCCAGGGCTCGCCGTGGGGCGATGACGCCTGCGGGAATTTCGCGCTTGGCGGTACGCTCATTTTGAGCGTCAATGTCTCGGTCTACGTAGCGGTTAAAAGCCATGGCTGCGCTTCGAGCAAAGACCATACAGAGGATGACCAGAATCAAGGATAGCCAATATGGCTTGTCTGGGTCTAGTTGATAACTTTTTAGGTATTCAAAGCCCAAAAATAAGCCCAAAAGGGCAAAAGGAAGGGCAAATATGGTATGGGCAAATTTGATGAGGGAGAGATACTTCTTCATATGCCGAATCCTGAAACTATTTTGTTGCTAAACTTTCCTGCTAAACAATCTACTGGCGCAAGGGTTTATCCATCTTATTCGCAAAGATCGCACTTTTTCTATGTATGTGCAGGAAGAAAATGGACTGGCTACTCATTTATATATAAAAACTCATATATTTGTGTATGCCTAAATCCTTTATCGTTTTAATATGTGACAGCCATCGACCACGCATTCATGGCGGGGGCTGCTGTAGTGACAAGGGAGGAGGGCGATTGGCTACTCATTTCCAAGAACTGCTGGATCAATACCCAGAGCTAGCAGGCAAAGTGACAGTGAGAGAAAGTGGCTGCTTACGCAATTGTCGCATGGGCATCAGCCTCAAAGTCATGCCTGACAATGTCCTGTACGGCAAAATGAACGCCCAGGATTTGCGCCTCATCATCGAAAGCCATCTCCTAAAAGGCGTGCCCGTAAAGCGCTTGACCGTAGGCGAAGAGCCTCGTTACT
This sequence comes from uncultured Bacteroidia bacterium, assembly GCA_964521065.1. Lineage (GTDB taxonomy): Bacteria > Bacteroidota > Bacteroidia > J057 > J057 > CAYVAP01. Next base: position 22,974 of record CAZFPQ010000099.1, read on the forward strand.
TATCTTTTTAGAGGGGAGAAATGCGAGAGAGGGGACAACATTCCCCTTGATTTCCCACAGCACATTCCCATGAGCAGCATGTGAAAGATTCTCAGCTGCCCCCTACTTTTTTATTCTGTTTTGTACCCTGGCCTTAATCACGGGCTGAAACAGCCTAAATTTTTTTTGTCGAAAAACAGCGGGAAAGTATTTATGTTTAGGAGTTAAACCATCAGTTAAGCTCCTACAACAGATACCGTGGCAAAGAGAAAACTCAAACGTATAGAAATCATCATCTTGGTGGGATTCATTTCCTCTGTACTCACCTTTATGTTCTTCTGGTGGGGGAATAAGAAAACCAATCGCGACTTTTACCTTCCACAGGGATACGAAGGTTGGGTGATGATCCACTATGGAGAATCTGGGGCGGATGCGTTGCCTCTGGTGGAAGAAACCCAACAGATCCGGGTACCTAGCGATGGCCTGCTCGAAACCTCTACACCT
>CAZFPQ010000100.1:0-23406 GCA_964521065.1 uncultured Bacteroidia bacterium
CTACAGTACGGAACCATGACCAAAAAAAGCTCACAAAGCTGAACGCACTATTGTTTAAAAAGAGCGGGAATCCCGTTTAGTAAGGCCTCATCTAGCTCCAGGCCCTCGGTCTCTTCTGCCCAAGTTCTTAGCTCCAGCTGGACTGGGATTAGGGGCTTAAACGCTTTAGGATCTCTAAAAAAATGATAGTCAAAGGTGACTTTTTCCTCGGTTAAAAGGGCTTCTATTTTCTTTCCTAAGGACTCCCAAGCTGTGGCATTAAAGGGGAGTTTGTGCTTTTGCCAAAGCTCGGAGGTATACTGCTCAATGACCCTTTTTAGGGCTAGGTAGATCAAGCTATAAGCCCTGGCTTCGTTGGTGAGGCCCAGGCCCACTTCTTTGGCCGCTTCAAAGATTCCGCTTACAACGCCTTTTAGGGATCCTTTTTCACTTAGGGATTCAAAGCCCCCATCAATGGCTCCTTTGCCCAAGGTAAAAAGGGCTTCTTTCCAATTGACCTGGAGCTTACGTCTATAAAAGGCCAGGGGCTTACTAAGGGTAAGGGCCAGGGGATCGTGCTGCATAAGTGGAAGGGTTCTTCACTTAAGAAACGCAATCTTGAGATCAGGGTCAAGGTTTAGCGGCCCATCTCTGCACGTAGAAGGTCTATTTGGGTTTGAAGCATGCGGATTTCAGTTAGAATGATGGTTTGATCTTTTTCTGCATCTCGGTTGGTGTAGCGGGTAGTTCTTATCTCATCCATGACGGCCCTGTTTTCATGGACAATTTGACGTAGGTCTTCATAGCGGGCTTCCATGATTTCCTTGCCCACCCAAAGGGTGATCAACACTGAGACCACGGTCGTAATAATGGCGGGTATGGTATTTTGAAGCCAGGTGGGAATATTGCTGTTACTCATAAGTTGAATAAGGACCTTCTTTCGATGTAAGCATAATCAAACAGGCCCCACTCCCAAGGAGTGAGGCCCCAATTAGCACAAACAATTAGTAAGCAGAGTTTCAGTTGGTGATTAACAAGGACTGGGTGGCCACTTGGCCGTCGGCCTCGGCTTTGACTGTGTAGAGGCCAGGAGACAGTCGACTTATATCAAATTTTTGTTGATTCAATCCAGCTATGCATACTTTCCCTATGGCATCGATGATGGATATCTGCACATCTCCTTCAGCTTCAAAAGCGACGCGAAGTTGATCTGAAGCGGGGTTGGGGTAGGCTTCTAACTTCAACTCTACCAGAGGAGCCTGGGGAGCAGACTTGCGGAAGCCGCCAATGACGTTGATTTGACAGTCGAAAACACGCCCGCCGTAAGGAGCGAGAGCAACATCTACCCCACACTGCCACCCTTCTCCGGTGTTTTGCATGGGTACGCTAGAAGAATTGAAACCTAGCTGCGTAAAGCCTTGAAAATCCCCAATAGCTTGGTTGCAGTAAACGGGAAGGTTGTTGAGGGCCACCAACTCCTGCGGAGCGGCGGGCATGACCGAACCGGTCGGATGGGCTAGCACGATGAAATCTTCGCCAGGGTTGGCGCTGGTGCTGAATACATCGACGGGTTCGATGGCAATGGGTACTCCTCCCTGATCTCCGGGCATGTAGTCATATTCCGTGTACTTTAGCAAGTTGAAGGAACCAGGCTCCAGGTCCACAAACCCATATGAAGGCGTGATTCCATCCTCGTACCAATTCAAAACTTCCAAATAACCCGTGTTGCCGTTGAATTCTACGTCATTGCCTCGTACAGAAGTTTTGGCAGTAGTCAGATTCGGTAAATCATACTCAGCCGCATTGTTCAAGTTGCCCCAGAAGTCTATTTGCGCCAATCCCAACTCTCCACCAGCCGCCGGGTAGGTCAAGTAATAATCACTGCCATCACTGGTGAGTCCTCCGAAGGGAGTCGGCAGGTCATAATGCCAAAGGTCATTTACCAAAGCCCCTGATCCAGCATCAACTTGGAATATAAAGGGCTCAACACCACCCCCATTATCAAACTCACCTGCCATCACATAATATCCATTGATAAGATCTACGTAAAGGTGCTGGACAAAGAATGGATTACTAGGCAAGAAACCCGCCCCATGATCATAGTTCTGGGTCCACATCAAAGCTCCCGATAAGTCATACTGCGCAAAGCCCACTCCATAGTTCGAAAAACTGCCGTAGATTTCAGCAAAATCATAGGCGATGGCAATGGCTCCTGAAGGGTCATAGGCAATGGTAAGGCCTACGACTTCAGTCACATCGCCATAGGGATAAAGCTCCGTAGTCCAGTTGATGGCTCCGCTATAAGGATTCAAGCTCACCAAGCTGATCCCGGTGTAATTACCCACCCCAGCCACGCGGAGAATAGAAGCTACGATCACCTGATCTTGCACGGGATCATAAACCAAACCCATGAATCGAGGAGCATTGTAAGGATCATACCCAAAACATCCGCCGAAGTCGATGATCTGATCAAAATACTGACTGAAGCCTCCGGCAAAAGGATACTCAATGCTTTGGATGAATACATCTGAAGTCCCATTCCCATATTCGATGGTCGTTCCCCAAACGATGGCGTCGTTGTTGACATTCACCATGGCGTCGTTTTCCCATGTCTGGTGAGTTGCCCAGGCAGCCCCTCCAGAATACATCAAATAATCATCGGTAGATTGTGCAAATAGTTGTGAAAAATTTAGGCATAGGAAGAGGCCCAGGACTAATCCAGCAAAAGTTTTCATAGTTCAAATGATTGGAAGTAATTGGAAGTGTTTGTTCCCACAGTATAGGCAAATATTTTGACCGCCCCAAACAAATGAATTCACGAACATTTGGAATATTAAAATTTTCTTACCCTCGTTTCAAGCCCCCAAAAAGGCATCTATACAAGGCTGAGGGGTCATTTCAAAAGTCCAACTTTAAATCGCAAATCTTACCCAATTAGCAAGCCCTACCATACTTCTTCATTTTTTCGCCAAAACATATTACCAATCGCGAAACGTTTGACCAGCAGAAACAAAGCAGCACTCTTCCTACATCCTAGTACAGTGCTAGCGCCAATTAGATGCCTCCAACCTCATTGCATTAGAAAAAAACCATACGACTGTTTTTGCGTTGAATTTGAAATCAACAACCCAAAATTGCTCGCATGAAATACCTTTACCCGACCTTACTTTTTTTACTTCCTCATCTTATTTGGGGCCAATCCGATTTTATTCGACTAGATGGCAAGTTTGACGATTGGCAAGGCCAAATCGCCATTGAGGATCCAGCTGGAGATGCCAGCCAACTAGATTTGCGCTCGGTTACCATGAGCCATGACGAACAGTTTTTCTACCTACGACTGGTGTTCACTGATGAGATTCCTTTCCAAGAAAGCGATCTTGAGCTCTTTCTAGATACAGACCTCAATTCTTCCACGGGTAGCGACGTCTCAGGAATCGGAGCGGACTTTGTCTATCACTTTGGCCAAAAGGAAGGAAGCTTCCAAGGAATGACGGTGCGACAATGGGCCTTGGGCCTTATTGCTCTGCCTACCCACACCAGCGACACCTTTGAGATTGCCATACGCCGCGATGCTAGGCCTGATGGGCAGAACCTGCTTTTCAGCACCAACTCTGTTCGGCTTGTACTCAGGACCCAGGGAACCAGTGGCGACCTCCTGCCCGACCAAAGCTTTTTGACGTACGACTTTGTACCTACGACCCTTCCTGTTTATACCCCCATCGACTTGGCCAAAAGTGACTCCAGCTTACTCAGGCTAGTCTCCTACAATGTGCTGTCTGATGGACCCTTTGATCCTGGCCGTAGAGCCCCTTTTCCTCGAATATGGCAAGCCATGGGGGCTGATATCTATTGTTTTAACGAGTTTTACAACAGCAGCGCCAACCAAGTCAAGACATTGATGGACCAGGTACTACCCCTAGGAACCGCACAGGGTTGGTATGTAAAAAAAGAAGATGCGGACAATGTCACCGTCAGTCGCTGGCCTATCCTAGATGCCGTCAAGTTTAGTACCTACGGCAACATGACCGCCAATTGGATTGACCTACCTAATACCTACCTCCACGACCTTGTTGTGATCAATGCCCACTTCTCCTGCTGTACCGCCAATGATGCACGCCAGCGCCAAGCGGATGCAGTAGTCGCCTTTTTCAGGGACCTCAAAAACGGCAATGGCCCTTGGAACCTACCTAACGGGACTCCACTGGTCTTGGCAGGAGACCTCAACTTGGTCGGCTTCAAACAGCAACTGCTAACTCTGTTGGAAGGAGATATTCAAGATGAAGGCTTGTTCGGGCCAGATGCAGCCCCAGACTGGGATGGCAGCTCCCTCACCGACGTGATCATCTACCAAAGTGATGCGCCTATTGCAACCACTTGGCGGAACCCTAATTCCGTATTCGCCCCAGGCCGACTTGATTACATCATCTACAGCGACCATGTCATGACGGTGCGCAAAGCTTGGTCTCTTGATACCCCTACTCTTCCTGGCAATCGCCTTTCCCAATACCAACTTCAGCTCGATGATACCTACGTGTCGGATCATTTACCTCTCGTGGTTGACTTTGAACTGGCTCAGCAGGCCACCCATGTGGCAAAACCAGCCTCCCCACCCTTTGACATCTACCTCCCTCAAGGGCAAAGGGTACTAAGAGTGACGCAAACTCATCCCGTAACAGATCTGTCCTTGAAGCTTATAGATGCACAAGGGAAAGTGGTGCAAAGTTGGCAGTTGAGGAAGCTTGAAACCCACCTAGATCTTGCTCATCTGCCCATTGGGGTCTATTTGGTAATTGGGCAAAATGAGCTAGGCGAACAATTGATGACGCGCATTAGGCTGCACTGATAAAGAGACAAAACGAACTCACAAATAGGAGTTCATTTTAAGTTATTATGTTTTCATAATATTTTTATATCTTTGTCTCTCCATTTAATGCCGACCCGTTTGGAGGAATGTGTCCAAACTATGAGTATTTGTCCTCCAACCAATCATTTCATCCCATGAAAATTGAGCAAATCTATACCGGATGTCTAGCCCAAGGGGCATATTTCATTGAGAGTGAAGGCGAAGTAGCGATTATTGATCCGCTAAGAGAGGTACAGCCTTATTTGGACCGCATTCAGGCCAATGGGGCTCAGATAAAATGGATTTTTGAAACCCACTTTCACGCCGATTTTGTCAGCGGGCATCTCACCTTGGCTCAAAAGACAGGAGCCCCCATTATATATGGTCCACAAGCTAATCCAAGCTTCGATGCCGTAATCGCAGAAGATGGGCAAGAGTTTCCCCTAGGAAACATTCGCATCAAAGCCTTGCACACACCTGGTCATACCATGGAATCCACCACATATCTGCTACTGGACGAAGCAGGTAAGGAGCACGCCATCTTCTCTGGAGATACCCTCTTTTTGGGGGACGTAGGTAGGCCCGACCTAGCTCAAAAAGCGGCCAACCTAACCCAAGAAGAACTGGCTGGACTCCTATTTGACAGCCTTCGCCAGAAAATCATGACCTTGCCAGACGAAGTAATCGTCTATCCTGCCCACGGTGCAGGCTCAGCTTGTGGAAAAAACATGATGAAGGAAACGGTGGATACGCTGGGCAACCAAAAAAAGGTCAACTACGCCCTCAGGGCAGATATGACTCGGGAGGAATTCATCAAGGAGTTAACTGATGGTCTCATGCCTCCTCCGGCTTATTTTCCACTCAACGTCAAGCTCAATAAAGAAGGCTATCAAAGCATTGATCAGGTTTTGGAAGAAGGCCTACGTCCCCTTACCCCAGAGGAGTTAGAGATTGCTGCCAATGAGGCCGGGGCGCTGGTCTTAGACGTCAGGACCCAAGCAGAGTTTGCCCAAGCCCATATTCCACGCGCCATTTTCATCGGCCTAAATGGAAGCTTTGCTCCTTGGGTAGGCGCCCTAATCAAAGACATTCATCAGCCTTTGGTCTTGGTCGCTCCAGAAGGAAAAGAGGAAGAAGCGGTTACCCGCTTGTCTAGGGTTGGTTTCGATCGTACCATAGGCTACCTAAAAGGGGGAATTGTCGCATGGCAAGCGGCCGGCAAAGAGATAGACCAAGTTACCAGTATCCCGGCTGAAGCATTCGCACAGCAATGGAATGGCGACCAGGTCGTATTCGATGTACGCAAACCAGGAGAATATCAGGCGGAACATCTTGATGGGGCCGCCAATACCCCCTTAGATAACCTCAACGACCACTTAGCTAGCTTTCCCAACCAAGGACCTTTCTACCTGCATTGTCTAGGAGGCTACCGCTCAATGATCGCAGCTTCAATTCTAAAAGCTCGTGGTATTCACCAGTTGGTGGACATTGGAGGAGGCTTTAGAGCCATGCAGGAAGCGGGACTGCCCACCACGGACTATGTTTGCCCTAGTACCCAAAAGGCTTAAATGCGGCATAGGGTGGATGAAAATATCCCCTTCTACATCCTCTCAAAACAAAAAACGCAGGGAATCAGCTCCCTGCGTTTTTATGTTGATATATTTCAAGAGATCTTAACCGAGGTATGCCTTCAAGCCTTTGGACCGGGAAGTATGGCGTAGGCGGCGGATGGCCTTCTCCTTGATCTGGCGAACACGCTCACGGGTGAGGTCAAACTTCTCACCGATTTCTTCTAAGGTAAGGCTGTGTTCTACTCCAATGCCAAAATACAAGCGAATCACCTCGGCCTCCCGCTGAGTAAGGGTACTGAGGGCACGCTCTACTTCCTTACTGAGAGATTCATTGATCAACTCATTGTCAGGGTTAGGCTCTGAATCATTTTCCAAGACGTCCAACAAGCGGTTTTCCTCTCCTTGTACAAAGGGGGCATCTACTGACACGTGGCGACCAGAGATTTTGAGGGTATCAGAAATCTCATCTTCACTCATGTTTTCGAGTACTTCTGAGATTTCCTCCGGTGAAGGCTCGCGCTCAAACTCTTGTTCGAGTTTAGAGAAAGCTTTACCAATTTTATTCAAGGCACCTACCCGGTTAAGGGGAAGGCGTACGATCCGACTTTGCTCAGCTAAGGCTTGCAGAATGGATTGACGAATCCACCATACTGCATAAGAGATAAATTTGAAACCACGGGTTTCATCGAAACGCTTGGCAGCTTTGATCAGACCGAGGTTTCCTTCATTGATCAAGTCTCCTAAGGACAAACCCTGATTCTGATATTGCTTAGCTACAGAAACCACAAAGCGCAGGTTGGCTTTGGTCAATTTTTCTAAGGCTACTTGATCCCCTTGCTTAATTCTACGGGCCAACTCCACCTCCTCATCCGGCGTAAGCAGTTCTACCTTTCCTATTTCCTGCAGATATTTGTCCAGTGATTGCGATTCCCGGTTGGTAATCTGCTTGCTTATCTTTAGCTGTCTCATTAATTCAGGATAATATGGGGTTCAGTGCTGCCCGATTCGTCTCCACGGCAATTATAAACTACCGATTTGCAAAAATAGTTCTTACTTCGCTGACTTTCAAGCAGCCTTTTGTTACGGCCTACCAGAAGCAAAAGTTTCCATTTGCAAATATATCTATATAAAGATACGACGGGAGTCCACCAAAAGATATTCTTTCTCCGTACAAGTTTAACTCCACTTGACATTTCAGTCTTTGGAGTTATTGTTTAGACGAAACGATTAAGCTGGAGTCACATTCCCCTGAACAGGGTTTACAAAGGAGCATCTACGGTAAACAGAGTGGTGGTACTATCATCTACCCAGGCATTAAACAAGAGCTTTTCACCATCGGGAGACCAGCTTAGTTTGCCGTTTTGAACATCGATTAGGCGATCTGTCCCCCCATACCATTGGTATAGATGCTGATCTAGCTCATCCCAAAGCCAAATCCCAGGTATACCTGAGCGATCGCTTATAAAGGCCAGATAGTTTCCCGTGGGGGAATAGGAAGGTTGAAAGTCATTCCAAGGAGAAGAAATAAGCTCTTTTTCCTGTTGATTTGACATGTCGAAGCTTAGGATGTCTCGGCTAAATCCTGAGGGCCAAGCCTGCTTTAAGACCTGCCGGTCATAGACCAGTTTTTTGTCCATGGGGTGCCAGGTAAGGTGACTCAGCCACCGATCGGTCGCCGCGGGGAGGTCATCAAGTTCGGAGAGGTTAAGCCCCAAAGCCGTTTGATCGAAGTTACCTCCCACCGAGAGAATCCGAACCTCGCTATTCATCGAGATAAGGTCATAGCGGAGGAAAGCAATCCAGCGGCCTGTAGGAGACCAACTGGGATGACGTAGATGGGCGCCACCTCCCGCAACTACATGGCTGCTACCCGGGGTCAATAAGGCCAAAAAAGTAGAAGAATCAGGATGATTGCGGTTAAAGGACAAATCCGTGACGCCAGCAATTTGTCCTCCAGTCGGTGACCAATCTGGTTGCTGTCCTCCTCGAATAAACTGCTCAACTCCTTGAGTAAGTTCATAGGTATAAATCCCGTAACCTTCCCCCACAGAACTTTCACTGCGAGCATAACAGAGCTGAGTAGCATCAGGAGACCAAGCTCCCCAAAATCTGGATTGGCCATCCAAGGGAAGCATCGCTTGAGGGATGACCCTCTGAGGGGGAATACCCACAGAGATCGGATTTGAATACATGGTATCCCCATCGGGGAAGCACACCTTCAAACGGGCATAGTATATCCCGCCTCCGTCTTCTACATCCAACCGAAACTGGGTCTGGTCCCCAGAAAGGGTAATGAAAGGCTTTAGTTCCTCAAGCCCTAGAGAAGACAATTCTAGGACATAGCTTTCAGGATTAAGCTCCTCCATCCTTCCAGAGGGTGGATTTCCCCAAGTGATTCTGCCCCAAGAAAACTGTACCGATCCCGGTTCTGGAAATGCGGCCAAACGAGGGTCTCCTTTGGCAAGGTCCTCAGCCAATGGCAGACTAAAATCTTGACGTTGGCATGAAAGTGCCAGCAAGCCACAAAGTCCCCAAACCCAGATAGATGCAATTGATTTCATGCTTTGTACCATATCCCATTGGATAGAAGTCACTTCTATAACGCAAGTTTGGAATCATATGCTGCACCTAGCTCAAGATTTCCTTGAGGGGAAAGCCTGCACAGATGTTTGGCCCTTATCTAGGCTCAAAACTGCTCAAGTTTTGAGGTTTCCTACAGCATATCCAAACCCAAAAGGTAAGCCTGCTCATCTAACGTAGACAAGCAGGCTTAGAAGACATGGTTCGAACCAGTCGATTTAAGTCAAGCGATTATTCACGACGAATCTGCTTAGTGACTACTTTGTTTCCAGTTTGAACTTTGACTAGGTACAAGCCGGTGGGATGTTGCCCGAGATTTAGGGTAACTTCACTGGCAGCACCTGCCCCTAGTTGGGCCTCGGCGATACGCTGACCTGCTAGGTTGTATACCGCCACCAGAGAAGCTTCATTGCCTGCAGCCAAACGTACAGTTACTTCATCACGGGTTGGGTTAGGGAATACCTCCAACCCTAGCTCGTCTGCCAAGTTGGTGCTGGTGTTATCTTCAATGATGATGTTAAAGGTCTGCAATCCTAGCCAGCTACGACCCGCTACTTCTACGGTAAACAAGAAGGAATCGGCTTCTACTAAGGTTCCATTTTGGAAATACTCAATGGAATTCCCATCTAGATCTGCTTGGGTGAAGGTATCTCCAGGGCCCAAAGGATTGCCATTCAACCTGAGTGATCCAAAGCTAGGTGATGTAACAGCTACGTATACGACATCAGAAGCGGCGCTGCCTGGACTGATGATACGCAGCAGGCTCTGGTTGATGAAATCGCTCTTGAATTGCTTGATCTCAAGTGGGGTATTTCTTACTACGATAGGCGCATTGGGCTCGGTGAAACATACCTGCAAGGCCCAAGATTGAAGCTCTCCGCCATCACCTGCCAGCACATCTTGAACCACCAACTCATATTCACCAGCTGCCGCCAAGCCATCAAAGGCCGAAAGATTTTCAGCTGGACGGAAGGAGAATCCGTCTTCTGGCAAACAATCGACGAGTCCTTCTGGTGACTCATCGTCAAATGAGAGCTTGAACTCAGCTTCGCGCTGGGTACAAATCTGGTCTATCAACTCAACGGAAGGGCCGCCCACCTTACTCAGGCTCATGATCAATTCATTGAAGGCTGAATGTGTCCCTTCAATCTTCAATATGTTGACATCAGCAATGCTTCCTGGATCACTGATATTAACAGACGAGCGAATCGCATTGGGTGAATTGGCGTCTATGTTCTGTGGCAAATCTTGGGGTGAGTAGGTAGTACACTCACCAATCCTAAATGCGGTGGGTATACTAAAGGCTGTTAGCCCACAAACCGTATTGGCTGCCACCCTCCAATAGTAGATATCATTAGCAGGTAGTACATCGGTAAAGCGATACTGCGTGGCTTCGTAGTTGCTAATGTTTAACACCATAGAGGCCGCATCAAAGCTTGGGCTGGTAGCGACTTGCAAGGTATAACTACGAGCCCCTGTCAGCGGCTCCCATGCAACCCCTGGCAAAGAGGACAAGAACTGCTCTCCACTTGGGTCGCCAATGGTTTCCACCACTGCAGCTTCATTGTCTAGCACCTGAATTTCTATGGTCTTAAGTTCACTTACCCCTCCGGTCCCTGCTAGCAGTATCCGAAATGTGTAAGAACCAGGAGCCAGCCCAGCGTCAGCGGCAACATTTACGGAGTAGGAATCCCCGATCGCTACACTGTCTCCAGGCAGGTTAACTTGAATCCCATTAGGTACACCAGTGGCTCGACCCGTTACTTTACCCGTAACACCTCCTAAGCCTGCTGTCTGAAGGGACAAAGTAGTATCCCCCCCTAAACATACCGCTAGCTCATCTTCTTCAAAGAAAGAAACAATATCCTGACGACCGGAAGCAGTGATGGATGAGTTTCGGTTTGAGATATCGAAGAAGACATTATTTGCCGCTTTAACTTTTATCCGAATCTGCCCAACAGTAGTATCAGGAAGAATGACCCGGGCTCGGCCGTCGTTGGGCGTACTTTCTTTGAGCAGAAACTGGTAATTAAATCCCGCGTCAACAGAGAGAAAAATATCAACGCTATCGCAGTCTACTGGCGCCAACTGAGTATTGGCAGGGTCCCAAGCAATCTCGATCACATCGCCCCCTGTAAAGGCCTCGGGGTCATTAGGATAGGTGACTAGAAAAGGACCAGCCTGATCAGTGACCTCCATGGTGATCTCGTCATAGTTCAAGCCTCCCCCCGCAGGGTTGTTGTCTCTTACGGTCGCACGGAAGCTCAGGTCTCGTGTATAGGTGGGATAGGTCTCACCAAATACAGTGGTATTATTCAGCAGGTTTTGAAGGCGTGGGAAGACTCGGGTAGGGTTAGAGGTAGGTGAAAAAGACCGAAAAATAGGTGCATTTCCCTCAGGGGTGTTGGGGTTCCCTGCGGGTCCCAAGTCATGCTGCTCCCAGCAATAAGTCAATGCATCACCATCTGCATCTGTGCCCGAAGCCGTCAGTTCAAAAGGAGTTTGGATCGGAATCACCATCCCTGAAGGGCCCGCGTCAACGACGGGAGGTGTATTGCCTGTAGGACTAACGGTAGCACAAGTAGCTCCAGATCCAATATGCCCGAAGCGGTATACCTCATCGTAATTGGCTACGTTGAAATAATCGTCACCATCTCCTTGCAGGTTGAAGACACAGGCACCTGCATATGACATCACGGTACTGCCTCCCCCTGGCTCATAGGCTGCAATCGCCCTGCGGTTGCCAAAACAAGAGTTGTCGTTGGTATTGAAGATGTGGTTGGCGTTGAACATGTGTCCAAGCTCGTGAGCCGCGACTCGGATAAAAGACGGCCCGGCTGGGGTAAAGTTTGCAGAGATCCCTCGCGCCTTTCCTCCGCCACAAGCGGCAGGAGTTTGGGCAATTCCCGCTACTCCGCTCCCTCCGATCAAGTCGGTAAATGCATGGCCTACATCATAAGAGTTGAATCCTACCCGAGAGTCGACAATTCCCTGATTTTCATTGATCATCGAAGCAGGGTTGCCATTCTGTGAATAGGGATCGCTGGCATTGGTTAGAAAAATAAGCTGATCATTGGTCGGGATGATCTCAAAACGGATCGAAAAATCAACCTCAAAAATTCCATTGATTCCATTTACAGCGGTTGCTAATGCAGACATGACACTGCTGACGGAACCTCCATGGAACGTGGAATACAAGACATCCGCCGCTACCGCAAAGCGATAGGTAAGCAGATTGCTACCAGTAGAGTTACGGGTTACTACAGAACCAGGCTCATGCCTGTCGTGAAATATCATGTTATCATCTAATCCACAGGCAGCGGCCAAGTTGTCAGGATCTAATCCTTGATCATTTCCAAGGTAGACCATATACTGAGAGGTAGTCTGTCGATTGTATGGATCAATGTATACGGTTCCCTCATGGGTAAAGCGAATCTGAGCGTGAAACCCATGCTCAGTCACGTCCAAGCGAATATGTGATGTACGCTCATCGATGCCCCGCCCTACGAAGGTCTTAATCATGGGATAGCGAGCAGCGATGTCAGGATGTAGAACGTTGGTTTCTCTGATCGCATATCGTTGAAAGTTCCCGTTTGCATCAGGAAGAGAGACCACCAAATCTTTGGCTGAGAAGGTTTTCTCATGAGGAGCTTGGCTTAATAAGCTTCTCATCTGGGTTAAATCTAATTGGAAAGTTCGATACTCCTGGGGAGTAATGTCCCGAGAAGTGGGATCAAGTTCAGCAGATTTGGCAGCCTGCCAAAATTCGCGCCCGTGCTGAGCAGGCAACAAATGGGTCGAAATTAACAGCAGGCTCAACCATACAAAAAGGGGAAAACGATTCATCATTGATTAATGGATTTGCGTTGGCGAAACGTCAGGATTTAGCGCAAAAAATTACGCATTCCTCAGAAGGAATGAAAATAAGTGCGAGTCCAGAACTTGTAATATCCTGGGAAAATGCACCCAATAGTTCTTTCAACACCAAAAACTGGGTGATTTCTTAATTTTACCTTGCACGCACACTCGTGACAAGTTAGACAGTACGGTTTCTCACTACTTCCCTCAACGTAGGAGTTCGGTGAAAGGCTGTTTCCACCTGTATTTTAGTCGATCTCAGGCTTAGGTACTTATACAGAAGAAGACAGCGTACGCGGTATGGACATGGAGGGTATGACCGAATTTGATCTCCTTCTTAGGGAACCTGATCTAATGTAAAAATAGGCGAAGGTTCCGTGAAGCGTTGTCGGGCAAAGGACGTAGCTAAACGAGAATAGGACTAGAAATTCAGCCTAACAAATAAGTTGGGAGTAAATCCGAGAAGCTCATAATCTACTGTAAGCAACTCTGCCTGTCCACTTTCGGCTAAATCGGCCGGCAATACTCGATATCGGCGATTGCGAAAGTTGGTCCTGTTGTAAGCATTGATCACATTCAGGCCAATGGTTCCTCCGACCTTATCAGCTCGAGCATGGGCAATCGCCTCTAGCGGGAAGCGGTATTGCAATGACAAATCCAACCGGTGATAGTCAGGCAAGCGCTCTGCGTTTACTTCGCCGTACTTGATGAAATTGGCGCTAATGGGGTTGGGACTTTCTGGCAAAAAGACCACACTCTGAAAATTTTCTACGGGGGTATAGGGTGTTCCAGAGGAATAGGTCCAATTCGCGGCTAAGGACCAGCGGTCTTTTATCTGGTAGTGGGCTACGATGGATAGCTGATGCCTTTGATCATGTTGCGCAGCAAAATTCGCCCCCTCATTCAGTTCGGCAAACTGATGTCTGACCTGGGCGAGGGTATAGCTTACCCATCCACTTAGTTGTTTCCACTCAAACTTGGCCATGCCCTCAATCCCTCTAGCCAGTCCTTGCCCATTGGTTAGCAATTGATCTGGTTCTGCCTCAGCAAAGACCTCCTGAGCGGCAAAGAAGTACATATTCAAGCCTTGGAGGTTTTTTTGATAAGCATCCAAGGTAAACTCCCATAATCCCACTTTCCAATAAGTCCCTACGCTTAGATGGCCTGCTCCTAATACGGAGATGCTATCCGCCGTTGCGAGTACAAATAAGTTTTCGCCTGCATTTAGCCGGTTGTCGGCCAAGGCCAAAGAGGAGAACTGGTGGTAACGGCCCCATGATGCACGAAGGTGTAATTCAGGCTTGATCACATAGGTCAGCATGGTGCGGGGCTCCCAGTAGTTTTTCCGGTTAGGGCTGTAATAGGTATGCCTCATGCCTGCAGAAAGCCTCACATAGTTTCCCTTTGAGGAGACATTCTTAGGATAGGAAAGGGTATACTGGGCAAAGCTGCTAATGAGTTCCGCTTGCTGCTGCCAAACTTCTTGGGTAGGGTGCACTTCATCTAGCAAGGTTTGCCGATCGCCTTCCGTCTGAAGACGGGTTAATTCTATTCCCGCCTCTAGCTCGTGCTGATCATTGATCATCCATTCGGTAAGATGCTTCAAGCTGTACTCATCAAGTTGGAAGCCCTGCTCATGGCGATTCACAAAGCTGGCTCCATTTAGCTCGAAAGCATAATCATTGCCATAGTGAGAAGAGGACAGATAGGTCTGGCTATGTGGCCAATACCATTTATCCTTTCCAGAAATTTTCCAGACTCGCTGCCAATTGAGGCTCATGCCTCCATTTCGAATCTGCAGGGTGTCCAAGTAATAGGCCGCATCTCCTAAGACTGCCTTGCGGTAAGTCAATTGATCTCCTCCATGGATCATGGTAAAGGAAATTCTGTCATTGCCCTTGATTTGCAACTCTGCTTTGGCATTCACATCCCAAAACTTCGCCAAAGGACTCAATTGAACCCGTGCATTGGGCTGGGTGAGCTGACGCAGAACCTCATCTGTAGATTGCAGTTTGTTGTCAACTAGCGTACGATAAAGGGGACTGCTCGCGCCCGACTCCGTCAAAGCAGAAAGGCTCCAACGGCCGCTCACGTGCACGGAAAGATCTATGTCTTCATTTCCCTTGAGAAAGGGCAGTTCCATGTGGGACTGCATATTCAGCAAGTTGATGCCAAAGCCTCCACGAGGCCTGCGCTTGCCTTCTTGATTCAAGCCCGAACGCCCTTCCAATTCGACCAAACTAGAGATGCGACGCCCTTGACTGGCCCTGAACCCGCTGTAGGTGATATGTTGATCTCGGATCGCGCGGGGATTGAAAAGGCTTAGACCGCCTAAGAAATGCTGGGGAATTCGCAGAGAAATGCCGTCCAGCATATACCTATTTTGATCCACATTCCCACCTCTTACATTGATCTCACCGATAGACTCACGGTTAGACACTCCAGGTAAGGAGCTTAGGATTTGCATCACATCTCCCTCACCAAGGCTAGGCATCTTCTCAACCTTATCGGTGTGAAAGTTCACCTGAGTAACAGGTGACATGACCAAGGAGGCAAAATGTTCCTGAGAGTTCACAATTTCTACCTGCTCAGTATAGCTGCTGTTATCGGGGGTAAGTTGAATCTGGATCACAATTCCCTGATCACGCTCTTTGGTGATAAATTCATCGTAAGGAACGGTACCAATGGCGCGAAATTCGACCTTATCAGGAGACTTAACCGCCAATTCAAAGCTGCCATCAGCTTTACTATTGGTTCCACGACCTGAACGACGAGCACTAATCCTTACCCCAATGAGCGGTGTCCCTGTCAGGCGATCTGTCACAATCCCACGGATCATGAAGTTGGGATCGGGATCGGGATAAAGGTTGTAGACCCGTAAGTCCCCCTCCTCCTCAATCCGCTCAAAGGTGAAACCCGTATTGGTCAAAATTAGATGCAGGGTATCATCAAAAGAGCCCAAGTCGTCCCGGTAAAGGTCAACTTGGGCAGGAGAAACCTTGATCAGGTTCCATTTATCTCTATCACCATTGAATTGACAATGGGCTTTTTGTTCTAGCTGGAAAAGCACTTGTCCCAGTCGCACGTCGTCACTTGAGACCCCTTGGTCGCTAATTTCCTGAGCTTTCGCAGGATTGACCAGCGTCAGCAAAAGGAGGGGTAACATGCAAGTGAAGTATCGTATCATACTGCGCGTCCACCTGAGTGAAAGCGCTACGGAAGGGTGACAGAAATCTTGTTGTCTTCTCCGATTTCAAACTGGTACCCCATGGTGCTCACCACCGTACGCAGCGCTTTTTCCAAATTATCTCCATGGCTTTCTTCGCCATGTTTAGGCCCATAAAAGGTCCCGTAGAAAGTCTTATCCTTTGCGGTAGAGGTGCCGTCAAGAATTTCAACCCCATATTGCCTTGCTAACTCTTGCCATACCAAGTCTAAAGTTTGGCCATTGGGATATGAAAAGATACCATTTAACCACAGCGGATGTTCGGAAAGCTGCTCAAATTTACGAAGTTTTGCTTCACCTGTTGAACTTTTTTCAATCAAATCTCCCGCGAGTAAGACATTTTCTTCTTTAGAAACGGAAAACTGGGTCTTAACCTTGCCTTCAAACACCTGAACAGCACCTTTTTTTCCTCGGTCATACACGTTGAAGCGGGTTCCTAGAACGGTGGCATCTACATTTTCTCCATCCACGGTAAAGCGACTTCCTTTGGCTACCTCAAAATAGGCTTCCCCTTCAAGACGTACCAGACGTTCTTCTTCCCAGGTTTCAGGCTGGTAACTCAACTGGCTCTGGGCATTGAGTCGGACCTGAGATCCATCGGGAAGAATTACCTCGACAGGCTCGTTCTCAGAGGCAAAAGTTTGAATGGGGGCATCCTCAACCAAGTCAGATGGGGAGAACGCCAACCAAAGGGCTAGCAGCACAGCGGCTAAGCCGGTGAGGGCATAGGTCCACGTGCGCGGGGTCATTCGAACTACTTTAGAAGTTGCTTCCTCTTGAGGAAGTGTTTGCATCTTCGCTTGTAGCTCCTGCCAGGCTTGGGCGGTAGTTTTTGCAGGGGGTAGTGGTAGTCTATCTGCGGAATCAAGAATTTGTTCCAAATCCTTTACTCCCTCTTCCCGATCCCAGGCCTCTTTGTCTGCTGCCGTCATTTCACGGTTCAGCAGCCGAGCAAGTAACTCATCATTAGGCCATTTCTTATTCATATCTCGATCTTTTCCGGTTTTGTAATCAATACAATCTACCCGAAAAACACCCTAAACTTTTTGAGAATAACTAACGATCGTTTATCAAGTGGCAATCCCCCCGAGCAAATGGTCAAATCCGGGGGTCGATGTCCCTAAGGACCTGTAGGGCCTTGGTCATGCGCTTTTCAACGGCTTTGACACTGAGTCCCAAACGATCTGCAATTTCCCGATAAGTCAGCTTGTCGATACGGTTCATCAGAAAAACTACCCGATTTTTCTCATCCAACTTCGCAATGGTTCGCTCCAGTTTCCCCTTGAACTCATCTTGCTCCATGAGGTATTGCGGAGTCTCTGAATAAGAAGAACTGACGGGTTGTTGATGGAACTTCAGCACGACTTTTTGGTGCTTAACGTCGTTCAGAAACAGGTTATTCGCAATGGTAAACAAGTAACTCTTGACCTTTCCTTGATCAATGTTTTCCCGCTTATTCCACAGAATAAGAAAAGCATCTTGGGTCAAATCTTCAGCTAAGGTCATGTTCCCAGATTTGTAATACAGGAAATTTCTCAGCTGCAGATAGTACTGATTAAATAGTTGCTCAAATTCAGGCGATTCCAAGGGAAAAACGCTTTAGATGATGGTTAAAAAAAGGTAGAGTTTTTACTTATGCGCAAGTAGATAGATTGAAAATGTTAGCCTTTTAATCACCAAGTTTAGAGACTTAGCCAATAAATATAAGGTGGCATGGTCTAAATTTGTTTACGAAGTACGAGCAAGTAAGCCTCAAATTAAGCAATTTTTCTCCAAGCTTAAGCGCAGTCTTGCCTCAAAACTTAGGTCCTCCTTTATTTTACCTTCCTATGAAATTCGGAAAGTTGCTCGATATCTCCCAAGTAACCTTTGAGCTTCCAGCCTTAGAAAGCACTCAATACCTCTTTCCTACAAGCGAATCCAGTTCCCCTTTTCAGGTATATGTAGGCTGTCCTCGCTGGGCCAGTAAAGAATGGGTAGGCAAAATCTATCCCTTAAAAACCAAGCCGGCAGACTACCTTCGCTACTACGCCCAATCATTTAATGGCATTGAACTAAATTCTACCCATTACCAAGTCCCAGGAGTCGAGCGTGTAGAACAGTGGCGAAGGGCCGTAGCTCCTCATTTTCGTTTTTCTCCTAAGATCCCTCAAGTCATCTCCCATTACCGGAAGCTTAAAAACGTAGGAACTGAACTGGAAGTATTTATATCAGCCATCCGAAGTTTTGGTGAACAACTGGGACAGAGCTTTTTACAGCTACACGAATCATTCGGGCCCGAATTGCTTCCCAACCTTTATGAATTTCTCGACTTGTGGCCCCAAGATATCTCATTAGCAATTGAATTTCGCCATCCGGCCTGGTTTCATCAACACCGCCTGATACCAGAAGCAGAAGTATTACTGAGTCAGCGGAGCTGCACCGCTTTGATCACCGACGTCTCTGGCCGAAGGGATGTACTGCACCAATCGTTGACCAGTTCAACCGTGATGCTTCGCTTTGTAGGGAACGGACTTCACCCCAGTGATTACACCCGCGTGGATGCTTGGATAGAAAGACTAGCTGAGTGGCGTGAGCGAGGAATACGAGAGGTATATTTCTTTGCTCATGAGCCCGGAGATGCACTGGCCGCGGATTTAGGCAGCTATGTCATACAGAAGCTCAACGAGGTGCTGGGATTAAGTTTGCGCATTCCTGGACTACCAGAACAAGAGGCAGGAGACCAAATGAGCTTATTTGGGTAAGCAGAATAGAAATTCCGGTCTTCCTTAGGAACGCGGGCGAAATAGATTTGTATTGTTGGGCAGAGATTTTGTGCGAAGACAAGGAAGAAAAACTGAGCATAGCGAGTTATGCGAGGCTTTTTCTGACGTAGGATTCGTGCAAAAGATCAACCAAGAGTGTAAAGTTATTTTGTCCGCGTTCCTTATTCCTCCGAATCCGAGTAAATGATTACCTCATCTTGTACCAAGCGGCTAAGCGGAAAGATCAGTTTTTTATCTCCTGTGTCTAAGGCAAAAGAGACGGTATCTATCTTCACGATGGTTCCTCGATGGCCGCTAACTTCCACCTCCTGGCCCACTTCAAAATTACCTCGGCTATAGTATGAAGCCAGAATGCTACTCAGCACTGGTCTGGCGGCAAAGCCATAGGCAATAGCAAAGGCTAGCAATATGCCTCCCAAAATCAGGCTCAGGTTATCCGTAATAATTTCGGTAGGGAAAAAGTCTAGGCGCTCCAGGGCAGCAATGACTACAAAAATCAGAATCACATAAAACACCAAGCCACTGATCCCTTTCCAGGCCGAAATGCCCATGGATTTCGCGGCGGTTCCCACCAAGTTTTTGGCTTGATCTGCGAGGTAAAAGCCTCCCCCCAAAATGACCAAGGCGACAAATACTTGTGGGAGATAGTCAATTAGCTGGTTTAATTTTTCAGAAACCATCGCTAAGCCCATTACATCAGCAGCACTGATGACAAAGACCAGCAGAATCAGCCAGTACAGGAAACGCTTGGCCAGAAAAACCAAGTCTAATCGGAGCTTGGCTTTTTGGAGCGTCGGTATTTCGTTTAATTTTTCGGAAACCTTTCCTAAGCCGATTCGATCTAGGATTCGTCCAATAATCCTAGAAAAGACCCGCGCTATGATCCAGCCTATGACGAGTAGGGCAAGTCCTCTCAAAAATATTGAGAGGCCTACCACCAGCTGACCTATTAATACCAGAAAGGTGGTCGATAGGGATTCCCAGATTTTGTCCATGGAAATATGATGCTATTGATGGGGTGTTAAGGGGTTGGATCGTGATGGGATCTTTCAGTGTCGAGGTCCTCTGACGAAGATGGACTGATGCTATCGAGGAAACTGGTAGCAGACTTAACCAGAAACAAATCGGCCAGATCCAGGATTAGCCGCAGCCCAAAGACATTGCTCAGGGTTTGGTTTTTCACTTCAGGAGGCAAGCTATCGCTTGGTTCAATGCGCTTAAATGGATTTGAAGACTGAGACTCCATCGATTTGAACCTAGTTTAGGGATAGGGTTTCGGCTTCTTGTATGATGTCTTTGACTCGTTTGCGGGCGCGAGCTAGGCGCATCTTGACTGCGCTTTCAGAAATGTCTAATTGTTCTGTCAGATCCTTGATACTGGTATCATCTTGGTATTTGGCTAACAGAATCACCCGGTCCTCTGGAGTAATCAGGTCTAAAGCTACCTTTAGTTTTTCTGCCCTTAAAGCCAGCAGGTCCTTTTCTTGTTGGTCGTCTTCCTCTGCCAAATCAATCTCATCCTCAATGTCTGTAGTAGGAAATCGGCTGCTGCGACGATAGTACTCTACACAATAGTTGTAGGTAATAGCATAGAGCCAAGTCGAGAAGCGGCTATTGCCTTTGAACTTAGATAGCTTAGTAAAAACTTTCAGCAGGACGTCTTGGACCATGTCTTTTGCCACATCTTGGTCATGAGCAAAACTGATACACTTGCGATATACCTTATCGGCGTAGCGATCATACAGAAGGTTAAACAAGTCCGTCTTTCCTTCATGGATGATGGCTTCAATGATCTGTTCATCCGAGGCTTTGCGGTAATTATGCACGGGCTGACCGAATGGGGGTGTTATAGGTATCATAGGATTGAGACAAAAGTGTCAGCTTCGCGCCAAAAAAAACATGGCAATTTTCCGAGATTTCAGGAAGTCTAAGTCCCACGTTGGGCTTGGCTAGGGATTGGGTTGGATCAGAAACAGAATATCCCTATTTTCCGTTAAGTAAATCATGAAGTGGATGAAAACGATTAGCTGGATATGCTTACCCCTAATTGCCGTGATCATAGGAAGCTGTGATACGGAACCGGTATTCTCTCCAAATCCAAAAATTGCTTTTATTGATATTCAGCCCAGGGAGGTCGTTCAACTCAGGGATTCAATTCTCATTACGTTTCGCTTTCAGGACGGAGATGGCGATTTAGGTCGCGACCCCAACTCTGATAATCCTAATGACAATAGCAACCTAATCCTACTGGATTCAAGATTTGGAGAAGGGCGCATCACCGAACTGCAAGCCAGTAACGTGTATACGCTTCCTAACCTGACTCCTCAAGCTCGAAACCCCTCCATCCAAGGGGAAATTACCATCAATCTCCCACCTACGGCCATCATTCCTCCTCGTTTTGGAGATGACTCGGTCCGTTACCAGATCAAGCTTTACGATCGGGCAGGCAATTTGGCTACGCCCATCGATGGCAGCGAAGGGGCGATTTACACCGATTACATCAAGATTCTTAGGAATTGAATGATAAGCATAAGCGAAACAGCCGCATTAGATAATCCCTAAGGCGGCTGTTTTTTTATGACTTACTTCCTAATGATGAATAATTACGCTTCTCAGGATGTCTCCACATCCCAAAGTCCCAACATCTCCCCTTAATTGAAGAATTCCCTGATCTTGGAGAATAAGCCCTTCTGCTCCTTGCTTGGATTGGGAACAAAGTTGCCAGACTTATCTAGTTTTTCAAGGAGTCGCTTTTCTTCTGATGTAAGGTTTTGTGGCGTCCAGACGTTCAAGTGAATCAATAGGTTTCCACGGCCATAGCCGTTGATGTTAGGCAATCCTTTGCCCTTGAGGCGTACCACTTTGCCAGCTTGAGTGCCGGCGGCAATCTTGATTCTCACAGGATTTTCTAGGGTCGGAATCTCCACCTGGGTACCGAGGGTAGCTTGCGGAAAGCTGATGAAGAGTTCATGAATCAGGTTGTCCCCGTCACGTTCGAAGTGTTCATGTGGTTCCTCTTCGATCTGAATGATTAGGTCACCCGGGCTTCCCCCCCTCAAGCCAGCATTGCCACGGCCACGTACACTGAGGTTCATCCCTTCCTGTACGCCAGCAGGAATATTCACCGATACCACATCTTCTTGTTCTACACGCCCCTTGCCATCACAGACCGAGCAAGCCCGCGATACAATGCGACCTTCGCCATTACAAGTAGGGCAGGTTTGTACCACAATCTGTTGGAAAAATCCACCTCCTGCTTGGCGACGAATTTCCCCTGCTCCTCCACAGGTGGTACAAGTGGTGAAAGCCGTTCCGTTTTCTGCTCCCGTCCCCGTACAAGCTTCACAGACTACCTGACGAGGCAGCTTGATTTTCTTTTCGACACCATTATTAATCTGATCTAAGCCAAGCTTAAGGCGAATGCGGATATCAGATCCCCTTTGCCCACGACGGCGCCGAGTACGACCACCGCCACCAAAGCCGAAATCACTGCCAAAGATATCGCCAAACTGGCTGAATATATCCTCGAAACTGCTGGCTCCTTGGAAGCCTCCACCAGCAGCCCCTCCTACCCCTGCGTGCCCAAAGCGATCATAGGCTGAACGCTTTTCATCGTCACTGAGCACCTCATAGGCTTCTGCCGCTTCCTTAAATTTGGTCTCAGCATCAGGGTCATCCGGGTTTTTATCTGGATGATATTTGATGGCCATCTTGCGATAGGCCTTTTTTATTTCGTCTTTCCCGGCACCTTTGGTGACCCCGAGAACCTCATAATAATCTCTTTTTGCCATCAGCTGTCTCGCTTTGAGGAAATACTGGACCTAATTACTCTCCCACGACCACTTTGGCGTAGCGGATTACTCGATCCTTGAGTTTGTAACCCTTTTCCACTTCATCGATCACTTTGCCTTTCTGACCTTCATCTTCCACCGGTACAGCAGTGATCGCCTCATGCAGCTCAGAGTCAAACTCCTTGCCTTTGGCCTCTACAGGCTCCAGGCCAACTTTATTCAGCTGCTTCCTCATGTTTTTCTCTACCAAGACAATGCCTTCCTTAATTGCTGACAAGTTGTCAGTCTTTTCAATGGTAGCCAAAGTCCGGTCAAAGTTATCCAAGATGGGTAACAATTTCAGCAGCAAGTCTTCATTGGCAAAACGAATGGTATTCGCGGCTTCCTTTTCTTGACGCTTACGGAAATTTACGAAGTCAGCCTGTAACCGCAATGAAGTCTCCTGAGCATCCTTGGCCTCAGCTTTGGCAGTCCTTAACTCTAGTTGCAACTTAGCTATGGCTTCCATCGCCTCTTCCAAGCTGCCGGGGCTTGCTGCATTGCCCTCTTGCCCAGTTACCTCAACCTCGATTTCCCCAGATTCAGTGGCCTCAGGCTGTTCAGGCTGCTCTCCAGTGACCTCAGCTTGGTCCTTATCGACTATTTCTTGCTCTTTTTCCTGCTCGTTCATGGACGTCTTTTTTTTCTTCCAGAACCGGGACATAGTTCCCTTTTTTCTGGTTGAGTGACACATAGCGTGCCAATGACAAAGTGGCAAGTATTCCAGGAACGAATGGCAGAGTGAAGGAGTGAA
>CAZFPQ010000101.1:0-23245 GCA_964521065.1 uncultured Bacteroidia bacterium
CTGGAAAGGCATATTTTTAATTATTCAACTCCATAGGTTTAGGCAGATGTTGATTAATCCAAGGCTGGGGTTTGGGTCGCCTAAGGTGAGCTTGAGGCTGCGTTGGGCTACATTTGGTGGACTGGGACCTACCTCCGTGCCCCGCTTTACCGTTTTTCTTCTGTCCGTCTGCTTAAGACCTCGAAAGATCTACTATTAAAGCGGCTGATGCATTTCAGGTGAACCCAAGTGCTGGGATGTCTGTATATTGAGCCTACATAAAAAGTAGACCCATGATTTTGCGAATTTGGCACGGATACACAAAAAAGTCAGATGCAGACATTTATGAGAATCTGTTGACCACGGAAATATTTCCAGAGATCGAACAGAAACAAATCGAGGGATATAAACGAGTGCAATTATTGCGAAGGGAATTGGAAAGTGAAACGGAGTTTACCACGATCATGTGGTTTGAGAGTATAGAGTCGGTCATAGATTTCGTGGGCGAAGACTATGAAACGGTATACGTTCCTGAAAAGGCTAGAAAGGTTTTGGCGAGATTCGACTCTAAGTCTACTCACTCTGAACTAAGGGGAACTTTTGAATATGAAGCCTAAGCCCAAGGAGTGACAGATTGATTTTTGCATTGCTTTCATAAGCAAATATTTTAACCTCCAGACTTTGATCAATAATTTACTCAACTACGGGCTTTCTTTACTTTAGACTACTCTATCGCATGTCTATATGGCACATAAATCTTTCGAGACCAAGCGGTTAATTTTAAGGCCAGCTCTAGAGGGAGATGCAAAGTTCTATTTAAAACTATTAAATAGTCCCAAGTGGATAAAATTCATTGGGGATAGAAATGTGGGTACTGTTGCTGAGGCTCGAAGGTATATCAAAGAAAAGATGGTCTCTCAATTGGAGAAGTTGGGATATTCAAACTATACCATTATTCGAAAAGAAGATGGGGAAATGCTAGGCTGTTGTGGCTTGTATAACAGGGATGGTCTCGAGGGGGTTGATATTGGGTTTGCTCTACTGACCGAGTATGAAAAACAGGGATATGCTTTTGAAGCGGCCGACACCCTTAAAACTGCAGCCATCAATGAATTTGGCATCTTAAACTTGAAAGCCATTACCAGTAAAGAGAATGTGGCTTCTCAAAAGTTACTAGAAAAACTGGGGTTGAGCTATGTTAGGCCCGTAACCCTTCCATCCGATTCTGAGGAGCTGATGTTGTATGAACTTCAAGTAGATTCTTGAGCCGAATTAGGAGGATCAGCAATTAGGTGAAGCTACCAAGCTTATTCTTTTCCTCAACCTCATGATCATTTGAATCTAAATCTCATGCACAGGATCTTCTTATCTCTATTATTTGATAAGTCTTGGTAGCCTCTTCTGGGCTTGGCATCAATTGTACATTGGAGACCAGAAACTTGGAGACGGATGGGACATCCAGGATTTTGCTTGGGAGGTGAAAACGATTGAATTGCTTGAACATTAAATCCAAGTGTTTAGCCATATCTATCGGAAGATCTATGACCGCGTATACATGGAGCTTTGGACTGAAAAAAGGCTTTTAACGCAGGCATATTATCCCCCCATATTTTCGGTTTTGGCCTGGAAATAGGCTATCATGTATCTAATAATGTGCATCTATCTGTTAGAGGAAAGTTGGTGACATACATGGGCTGATCGTCTGCGGATAGATACGCATGGTTTTTCCAGTTAACTGATCGAAATGCAAAAACTGAAATTCACCAAAGATGAAGGGTCGGCCTTCTATAAAGACCTCAGGGAGCAAGTGGATGCCTATTTCCTCGAAAATAAGGTTTCCAAAAGCGGGAATAGCCTTTTTAAGGCTAAAATGTTCCTTTACTTCTTTCTTGATATTCTGTTTTATTCCTTGATGATTAGCTCGGACACGAGCGCTGAATTCTACGTGTTTTACCTACTCATGGGGCTTTCTATCCTCCTAACCGCTTTCAATATTTCTCATGATGCCTCCCATGGTGTCGCGGTAAAAAGTAAGTTCTGGAATAAGGTGCTATTTCAAATCAGTTTCAACCTTCAAGGGAACAATGCCTACGTGTGGGGAAAAAACCACATAGAGTCTCACCACCTGTACACCAATGTAGAAGGCAGTGACATAGACGTGTTGAATAATCCTTTGTTCAGGATGACGGACACACAAGAGAGAAAGTGGTTCCACCAATATCAATGGCTCTATGCCCCCATCTTGTACCTATTCTACTCGATTAACTGGTTCTTCTTTAGAGAAACTTTGATGTTGTTTAATGTTTCCAGCAGAACCATCCAAGTGAGCATCCCAAGGTTTGAGGTTTTCAAACTCATCGCCTTTAAGCTCTTATACATTGGATACATGATTGTGATCCCCATAGCGGTTTTAGATGTTTCCACAGGTACAGTTCTGCTTGCTTTTCTTTTCAACCACTTTTTGGTTTCGCTGATATTCGTTGGTGTTTTAGGAGTTTCTCATGTGTCAGATTTTGTTCACCATCCCAAACCTGGCGAAGATGGGAGACTCAACATGAGTTGGCCGAAGCTCCAGATGCTTACCTCGGTAGACTACAATGCTGACAGTGTGTTTTGTAACTGGACCTTGGGCGGATTCAATGCCCATGCGCTTCACCATCTGCTTCCAGATGTTTGCCACATCCACTATTTAAAGATCCTTCCAATTTTTCGTGCAGTCGCCCAAAAGCACAACATCCCTTATATGGAAATGAGTTATGGGAGAGCCCTCGCCTCACATTTTCGCCAACTTATGATCATGGGGAATTCCGAACACTATCAAATTCGGCCATATGAGGGGTAAGCATTTATACATCGAATCAGACAGTAAGTTGTTGGCAATCATCAGGAAAAGAGTCAATGAGGAGTTGGGCCTACATCAGAAGTCCACCGGGCCCATGCATGGATTAAAATTCGTTTTCTATGCTGGCACGAGCGTGGTCTTATACGCGATGTTGTTCTGGCTAGATAGTCCTTTGGGCTTTGTCCTGAATTTCATTGCCTTGGGACTCTCACTCCTGCTTTTCGCTTTCAACTTTGCTCACGACTTCTCTCACAATGCGGTCTTTGCTAAGAAAAAATGGAATAACTTGGGGTTTATTGCCATTTATACCTTGGTGGGAGCACATGCCGAAGCTTGGCGGGAAAGGCATATCCATTCTCACCATTTTGCCCCCAATGTCAAAGAATATGATACGGACCTGCAAATCACCAGCCTGATTAGGGTTAGTCCGGATATGGACTTTAAGTGGTATCATAAATATCAGCACATTTACGCCCCTATTGCCTATTCAAGCTATTCCTTGTATTGGATATTTATCAAAGACGTCATCGTGTTTGGGGAAAGCATTCGAAACCAGCAAGTGAAGCCGTCTTACTTACTTTCATTTTTAGTCCAGAAGTCATTCTATGTTCTATACGTACTGGTACTGCCTCTCTTATATGCCCCTCAATCGGTAGGAATCATTTTACTTGGATTTCTCCTCATGCATTTGATTCAGTCGGTCTTTCTGTTATTTACCTTTTTTATGACCCATCATGTTCTTGAGACGACTTATCCAGAAACGAATGAGCGTGGCATCATTCAGACTTCCTGGTTGATGAATCAAATCCAAAGTTCAAATGACATGCATCCATTCAGCGAGGTGGCTAACTTCATTCTAGGTGGGTTCAACAATCACATAGCCCATCATTTGTTCCCCCACATTTCGCACATGCATTATCCTAGATTGAACAAAATCTTGTATAGAACTTTGATCGAAAATGGAATTACTCCCAACCAAACCAGCTATGTAGGTGGGGCGATTTCTCATCTTAAGTTGTTGAAAAAATTAAGCATGGAAACGACTCAGCAAAACGACAATAGCCTGTCTACAACCTATCAGGGGTAGTGATCATTGAGGAGAATTTCCCTCCTTGGTGATACGGAGATGTAAAGAAATACCAATGAGGTAGAGGTACTCTATTTCTAACAGAAAGCATCGACTTTAGGCTGTGATTAACCGTATATCATGGAAGAGTATTAGTCCGCCAGTGGACGGAAGCGCATTAACCGATTTACGCTACAAATGAAGATCACCAAAGCCACTCTTCCGAAAGATTCCATCCTTAGTGGGGGAGAATACGGCTACGTAGACAGTTTTCAAGTGAAATATGAGGATGCGGGAGACTGCATTAGCTCCCAAGACATTGGCAAAGCCTTTTTTACCTCTGCACCTAGTTGGGTCGCAGGGTTGTTTGATTTGCGAAATCGAATCGTATCTGTGTTTGGGTTGAAGACTTCGGGGAAGGTGGAAAACAGGGAGGAACTGTTCAAAAATTTCCAATGTGAGCCCGGGGAAAAGTTGGGTTTGTTTAGGGTTTACCACAGAGATAAAAACGAAGTGATATTGGGTGAAGATGACCAGCATCTCAACTTTAGGGTTTCCCTTTTGAAGGAAGATTTCCCTCACGACCCCCAATTAAAAACGCTGACCATGTCTACCAGCGTTCAGTTCCACAACTGGTTGGGCAGATTGTACTTCCTCCCGGTGAAGCCCTTTCATATGCTGATTGCGCCTACTATGTTGAAAGGCATAGTCAGGCAACTAGGAAGTAGTCAAAAGATGATTTCTTAAATGGGAGACTAGTAGCAGGGACCTGATTAGCAGCTAAGTCATACTTGCCTAGCTGTGGGGTATTTTCTAAGCTAAAAATTTTCGTAAGTTCTCGTTCAAACAAGGAAACAATGAAAAAGACGAGACGAGAATTTTTAGGAACAGGTTTGGCCTTGGGGTTGGCACCGCTTGTGCAAGCAAGCCCACTTCAGGAATGGGTGGATATAGAAGAGTCCGAGGAAAAATTGAAAATTCTGATTCTTGGCGGAACCAGTTTTTTGGGCCCTCATCAGGTAGAGTATGCGCTAAAAAGGGGACATGAGGTATCCATCTTCACTCGGGGAAAAACGAAACCTACCATTTATCCTGAAGCCTTTTCAAAGGTAGAACAATTGGTAGGAGATAGAGAAGGCAACCTAGAGGCCCTAAAAAACCGAAAATGGGATGTGGTAATCGACAACTCAGGGCGCAGAACCAAGTGGACGGAAGATACCGCTAAACTCCTGGTGGATAACGTGGAATACTATCTTTACACCTCCTCCATCAGCGTCTACTATCCTTATACGGGCGATGATTTTTCGGAAGAACGGTCGTTGGTTACCGAAATCCCTGATGGGATAACGGAAGACCAGCGATTTACCTATGAATACGGAGTGATGAAAGCCACCTCAGAAATGGCGACTATCCAGGAATTTGGCAAAGAAAGATCCATCATCGTAAGACCGGCCTTAATTGTGGGTCCTGGTGATCGCACGGACCGTTTTCCCTATTGGTTGGCTAGGTTGGAAAAAGGTGGTGACATCATCATCCCTGGATCTAGTGATGAGGTGGTTCAGTACATAGACGTTCGTGATCTGGCGCAATGGATGATCAGGCTGCTCGAAAACAAAGCTGCAGGGACCTACAATGGATCAGGTCCTGGTTTTGACATGACCACCAATGCCTTTGTCCACGGGATTCATGCGAGTTATGCTTCTCCTGTAAAATATATTCAAATCGATGACCTTGATTTTTTGAAAGAGAATGAAATCATCGGCATCCAGCCATGGGTAATCCAGTTGCCTGAGTACGCAGGCATGTCCAAAAGTGACAACCGGAGGGCGATAGAAGCAGGTCTTACTTTTCGCAGCCTATCCGAAACTGTAAGAGCTACTCAAGAGTGGTGGTATTCTAATGCGGTTACTCAAGAAAGAAGAGACAGCATCCTCACCAATGAGCGCTCATTCATGGTGAGGGAAAAAGATATATTGGCGAAGTGGGAGGCGAGAAATGATTAGAAGAAAATCTAGACAAACTAAAAACTCAACATCCAAACAGTCTCTAAGTAGTAAGCAATCCTTTAACAAAGATCCACTAACTCAAGATAATCGAAAGCATGGAGATGGGTAGAATTATCCTGGTACTGGTATTGGCGATCGGTTCCATACAAGGCGTGGTATTCGGGACTATTTTGTTCAAATCTACAGCTTTCAATAAAACCGCTAATCGGATCTTAGCGGTCTTGCTTTTCTTATTGTCCTATCGCCTAATGGTCCAAATCATGAGGATCTTTGGCCTCGGCCATTATGATGGTTGGTATTATGTCATGCTGGACCTAAGTTGGGTGCATGGGGCCTTGATTTACTTTTACACTCTGGCCCAGACCCAGGCCAACTTCCAATTTAAACGGAAGGACTGGGTTCATTTTTTGCCTCTGCTCATTCAAATCATTTGCAGCGTTTTCGTCCGACTACAGAATCTATACTGGGATGGTACCCGGGAAAGCCTTTCTTGGTTGGGCTATTATGGGTACGTGGTCTGGATGAATAACTCGACCATTTACCTGGTGGCCAGTGCCTTGATTATTTGGTATACCTACCAGGCCAGGAATCTCCTCCATTCAGCAAGTCAGCCCCTAGATATTTCTTCCCCTAAGCTGGCTTGGATCAAACGGATTGTCACTTCCTTTCTTATCTACTTTTCTGTGGTTCTCCTGGTTCTGATTTTGGATATGGTTATCTTTCAGTCAGCCAACCAAGGGAACTATTTTTATTTCACCCGATTTTATTACTACCCCTTTTTCATCGGCATCTCGATGTTGACTTATTGGATAGGACTGGAAGGGTTTTCGCGACGGAATGATCCTGAGACCTCGATCAAAGATGCCCCGGATCCTAATGAGAGGGAGCGTTTGCAACGCGTTGCCGAAAAGCTGAACCGTGCCATGATAGAGCAGGCGCTTTACAAAGACCCAGAACTTTCCCTCAATTCCTTAGCCGATCACCTGGAGATCAAACCCTATCTGATTTCAAAGAGCCTGAGTGAGGTGCTAAACAAGCGCTTCAGCGACTTTGTCAACGAGTACCGAGTCAAAGAGGTGCAGGCGCTGCTACAAGATTCAGCCAATGAGAAGTATACGCTATTGAGCCTTGCCCAAGAAGCCGGCTTCAATTCCAAGTCCTCTTTCAACCGTGCGGTAAAAAAGCAACTAGGCATCACCCCCAGCCAGCTTAAAGCAAGGCAGTAAGGTGTCAATTATAAAGTTGCGCCCTTTAAGTGGAGCAAAAAGGGGTTCAATTGGCTGATTGAAACGCTTGTTTGCTACCCAGCGAATAGGTTTGTGCTCCATTACAAATCTATTTACAATGAAAATTGCCTTACTACTAAGCTTGGGCTTGATCAGCCTACTGACGCCCTGCTTTGGACAAACTCCTAGCGAAATGGACCCTGATGTCCTTATCGGGGAATGGACCCTAGACCTGAGTCCGCAAGATTTAACCGATGCGAACTTTGCCATCATGACCATCACCAAAATAAAGGGAAACTCTTTCAAGGGAGAATTTTACCGCAAGGGAGTAAAGATCGAGCACGCCCAGCTCAATACCCAATTGGGGATCATCTATGGCGCCCTGGTTTCTAGGGACAACTCAGGGAGCTACAACACCAGTTTTTACCTCAAAGACGGCATGTTGCATGGCTCCACCCACGCCATCGACAAAAAATTTCTAGCCGTCTGGACCGCCACCCAAAACAAATAATCCCATGAAATTTAATCTTATTCTTACCATATGTATCCTGGCCTGGGTAACTGGATTGCCTGAGGACCTAGTGGCGCAGAAGTTTGAGCCTACCTTTACCGTTTCGAAGCGAACTACCCACAAGATCAAAAAAGACCAAGCTTATACTTTTGGCTATTTAAAAGTCCTAGAAAATCGGCAAGACCCTGAGAGTCGGACCATCAAGATTCCCGTTTACATTTTCAAAAGCAGAAGTAAAAACCCCAAGCCGGACCCCATCATCTATACCGTGGGGGGACCTGGTTCTACAACCATGCCTTCGGCTCAATACATGCAGTCCTATCCATATCTGGATGACAGGGATTTCATCCTCGTAGAACAGCGTGGCAATTACTATGCAAAGCCGCATTTAGATTGCCCAGAATGGACAGAGGCCGTTTATCAGTCTCAGCTTCCTGATTTTGACCCGGCTACTTCTGACGCTCATTTTGAGCTAGCTGCTCAATCTTGCCGAGATCGACTCCTCAAAAAGGGAATAGATCTCAATGGCTACCATACGCTTGAAATTGCCGCCGACATCAATGACCTGGTGGAGGTACTACAGATTGAACGATATAACTTGCTGACCCTTTCTTACAGCACAAAAATCGCCCAGGTTTTGATGCGAGACTATCCAGAGCGAATTCGATCGGTGGTCATGGAGTCACCACTACCTTTGGAAGTGCAGTATGAGGAAGAAAGTGTGGGCAATCTTTTGGAGGCTTTGGATAAGATGCTGACGGATTGTGCACTGGATTCAGCATGTAGACAGGCCTTTCCTAACCTGAAAAAGCGCTTTCATGAGTACCTGATTGAAAAGACTCAAAACCCGCTTGAAGTGCAAGTTGAGCACCCTAAAAGTGGGGAATTAGAGACTTTCTATTTGAAGGGAGAAGATTTTATCACCGTTTTTTCCTACGCCTCTACTGGAAACGTTACCCAAGTCCCATTTGAAATTCAGAAGCTGTTGGATGGAGATCTGACTTCCGTCAGGCGAGAGCTTGCCTCCCTATTTAATAAGCCGATCATGGGAGATGGCATGGGCATGCGACTGTCTGTATGGTGTGCGGAAGAGCAGCCCTTTAATTCTCCCACGCGAATCCATTTGGAGAGCACTCAGTACCCCGAGGTTTCAGGCTCCTCATCTGTCCTCTTTGGAGAGAATATTTGCAGGATATGGGGAGTGGAAAGGATGGGGGCTCTAGAGAATCAGGCAGTGATAAGTGAGATTCCAGTCTTATTGATGAGTGGAGAATATGACAGCGATACGCCGGTAAAATGGGCCAAGGCTATGCAGCAAAACTTGACCAATAGCCATCATTTGATATTCCCAGGTTGGAAACATGAACTTACCACTTATTGGTCCAACCCCTGTGCTAGGCAGGCCGCCCAGGCATTTTTCAATTTGCCTACAGAGACTCCCCAGCCAGATTGCTTTGAGCAGTTGGGAAGCCCCGAATTCAAAGTCGAATAAGTGTAGGTAACGAACTTGTAGTGCTCATCCTGGGTTTTACCTAAAGCTTATTTCTATCTTTGGGGCCTTATGAAAGAATGGGTGAAATCGGTCATTTTAAAAGCCACGGGAGCCTCTGCGCTCAGGGGAACGGCCATGATCCAGGAGCTCTGGAGTGGGTATGGGAACATCCTTCGGGTCGAATTGGATCAGGCTAGGGTAGGGAGTGTGGTGATTAAACATGTTCAGTTACCCCTGAATAGCCATCACCCCCGAGGTTGGAATACAGACCTAGGCCACCAGCGAAAGGTGAAGTCTTACCAAGTGGAAATGACTTGGTATGATAGGTGTAGCCAGTACAGCCAGGCCCGTCTTCCTCAATGCTTGGCCATTGAGACCCAGGGTGACGAAGTGCTGATCGTGCTCGAAGACTTAGATGAGGCTGGATATTCCCTGCGGAAAGGTCGGGTCAACTGGGCCGAGATAAGTTCTTGCTTGGCCTGGTTGGCCCAATTTCACGCCAGCTACTTAGGTAAATCCCCGGAAGGACTTTGGGAAGTGGGTACCTATTGGCATTTGGAAACCAGGCCACAAGAACTGGCTGCATTGAGAGACCAAAGCTTAAAAGAGGCAGCCTCCGCCATCGATGAAAAACTCAATGGCTGTAACTACCAGACCTACGTGCATGGGGATGCCAAACTGGCCAACTTTTGCTTTGGGAAGGAAGGACAGGTAGCTGGAGTGGATTTTCAGTACGTAGGAGGCGGTTGCGGAATGAAGGATGTGGCCTATTTTGTTGGGAGTTGCCTCAATGAAAGAGAATGTGAACGCTTGGAGGACCAAATTCTAGACAGCTATTTCAAGTACCTGCAGCATGCACTCGGTGAAGAGAATTCAGAACTAGAAAAAGAATGGCGTTCTTTGTACCGGGTGGCTTGGGCCGATTTTCACCGCTTCCTCAAAGGGTGGAGCCCTGGTCACTGGAAGATCAACAGCTACAGCGAACGGGTCACCCAGGAAGTCATCAACAGCCTATAAGCATGGATTTTATTCAATTGAGTGAAACGGCCATCCGAGCCGCGCTTGCGGCTGGCAAGATCATACGCAGTCACCTTGATAAAGATATTCAAGTGGAGAAAAAGGATGGTGGAGCAGGTCTTGCTTCACAAGTAGTTACAGAGGTGGATCATGCATGTGAAGCCGTTATCCTTGATCATCTACGTCCTACTTGTGAGATGTACGACCTAGCCCTACTGTCCGAAGAGAGAGAGGACGATGGCGGACGCTTTGAGAAAGACTATTTTTGGTGTGTAGACCCTATGGATGGGACTTTGGCCTTTATCCGCAAGCAACCAGGCTTTTCAGTTTCCATTGCCCTTATTGACAAGGGTGGAACTCCATGTTTGGGGGTGGTTTATGATCCCAGCACGGAGGCCTTGTATCATGCGGTCAAAGGGAAAGGGGCATTTAGAGACCATCAAGCTTGGGAGCTCAATCCCAGCCATGATTACCTCACCTATGTCACCGATCGAAAGTTGAAAGATACCCCTCGTGCCACCGAGATAGAAGATCTCTTAGCTAAGGAGGTAAAGAGGTTGGGTCTGAAAGGATGGGTAGAAAAGTCAGGGGGCGGCTCCGTATTAAATGCCATCCACGTACTGGAACAGGGACCAGCTTGCTTGCTAAAGTTTCCCAAGATGGAAGAGGGTGGGGGAAGCATCTGGGACTTCGCTGCTACCGCTTGCATCTACCAAGAGTTAGGCATGCCTGCTACCAACTTTGCTGGAGGGAGGTTGGACTTGAACCGAAGAGATAGCAGCTTTATGAATCATGAGGGGGTGCTTTATGCGAATTTCCCTAATTTATGAATGATAAATTCATGAGTTACTGGATTTCTTTTTACCATCTCTCTTTCATAAAACCACTTTCTTTGAACATGAAATTACTCACTTTGCTCCTTAGCCTAGGCATGATTTGCCCTTTCTTACTAGGCCAGCAAAAATTTGAATTTGACTACGAGATCGATTCAGATGCTTTTGAAAGCAAAAGGAAATTTTACGTCCACGTCCATGAGGACTATTACCTGAATGAGGTAGATTCTTTTGGCGTAATCTATGTGTTGGATGCCCAAGCCACCTCCTTTTACAACAATGCCAAAAGCATCATTGATTACCTGGTGTGGAGCTATCAAATTGCTCCTGTAATTGTGGTTGGGATTCATTCTGAAAGCCGCTTTAAAGAATTTGTCCCCTTGAACCGATCCCTACCAGAAGACGATCCTGATAACTTTTGGGAAGCCGAAAAATTGAGGGCACACTTGGAGCAGGAGATCTTTCCAAGAGTCAAGCGTGACTTCAGGGTGACGGAGTTTCGGGCCATCATCGGGCATTCTAGGGGAGGAGCCTTCCTCGCCAGCACGCTGTTTAGTGAGAAAAGAAACCTCTTTCATGCCTATTTGGCCATCAGTCCAGGGATGAATTACATAGATGGGCAAATTTTGAAAGATGCTCAGAAAATGATCCAGGCAAGAACCGCTTTTCACAAGTTTTATTTTTGCTCCCACGGGACGGTCGGGTCAGTGGAAGGATACATGAAACCCCAAGTAGAATTTCTCGATTCCTTGTTTGGCGCCCATCCGAATCCTAGCATCGAATGGCATAAGGCCGTGTTTCCCGGAAAGTCACATTGGGGAGTAGTGGCGCCCTCGGTGGCGGAAGGGATACTGGCCATGAACAGGGCTTATCAAGTAGATCAGTTGTTGATAGAGAAATTTGCCCGAAACGAAGGCCAAGCCATGGGAGAACAAATAAAAGCTTACACCAATCGACAGCAAGAACGTTTGGGATATACCCTTAAACTAGATGCCGATCGATTAAGGGGGTATGGCGATGGGTTTTCAGATCAGGAGAACTACCCTAGGGCAATGGAGCTATATGATTTGTCTTTAGAACTTGAGCCAAACGATGTCAGTTCCTATTTGAGGAAGGCTTCTGTATACCGTGAGCTTAAGAAGCCAGAAAAGGCGGAAGCTACCTATCAGAAAGCCCTAGAAATATTAGATTCCAACGAAGACCAGCTAGATGAAGAAACCGTCAAGAAAAGCAGAGAGAGGATTATGCAGAAGTTGGAGAACATGAAGAATGAATAGCTTGGATCTTTGATGCTCAAATGGAAACTAACTTTTTAACCAAATTAACAAGTCCCCTTTCATCCTTTCCTTTTCAGAGTCAATAGCCATGAATGAAGATTTATCCTCTCATTACCACACAGCGCATCGCCAAGCTTGTTTTTGCTCATAACCGTCAATTTCAGGGGGCTTGCAACTCGTATGCTACTCGTTTCATCTATGGGATGAGTAGATTATCCTAGTAACCATTTACAAAAACCATGAGAGCCGTCACCTTCGAAAAATATGGACCACCAGAAGTGCTCCAAATTGTTGACCTGAAGAAGCCAAAACCAAAGCCTCACGAGGTCCTGATAAAAGTTTATGCTACGACGGCCCACATTGGCGATACCCGTATCCGAAAGGCTGATCCATTCTTGGTAAGGCTTGTTTTTGGGTTGTTTAAACCTAGGAAGAACCTGGTTCCTGGGATGGAAATCAGTGGCGTAATAGAGGCTGTGGGCGAAGAGGTCACTACTTTTAAACCAGGGGATGAAGTGTTTGCCTTAACTGGCTTCGGATTCGGAGGCTACGCAGAGTATCGGTGCTTGCCTGAAAAGCCAACCAAAGGAAAACTTGAGAAGTTGGGATTCGTGGCTTCTAAACCTAGCAACATCTCCCATGAGGCAGCAGCGGCCATTCCAGCAGGGTGCCTAACTGCGTTGAAAAACCTACAAAAAGCAAATATTCAGGCTGATCAAGAGATCTTGATTAACGGGGCTTCAGGTAGCTTGGGGACTTTTGCCATTCAATTGGCCAAGTACTTTGGGGCAAAAGTGACGGCGGTTTGCAGTGGAAAGAACAAAAAACTGGCAGAATCCATTGGTGCAGATCACGTCATTGATTATACCCGCGAAGACTTTACAAAGGGGATAAAGAAGTACGACATCGTATATGACGCGGTCATGAAATCTAGTGCACCCGCCTGCCGAAAAGTTTTGAGAAGTGGTGGAATTTTCTTGAATAACAGTGGCCTACCGAAAATGGAATGGAGTGATATTCTTCTACTCAAAGAACTAATTGAAAATGATCAATTAAGGCCGATTATAGATAGAAAGTATTCGTTGGACAAAGCCGTCGAGGCCCATCGCTACGTGGAACAAGGTCATAAGCGTGGCAACGTTGTCCTGTTTGTTCGGAAGGAGGATTGAGGAAAAGGAAGCTAATCACTAGCTTGGCCCCGACTTCTTCAATCAACATCAATACATTTTGGTACGATTATGAGAATTGAACACCTCGCCATTTGGGTAGCAGATCTAGAGAAAATGAGGAGTTTTTACCTCCAATTCTTCGACCTCTCCTCTAATGATAAATACTACAATCCCAAGAAAAAATTCAGCTCCTATTTCTTGTCTTTTGAAAGCGGAGCTCGCCTTGAACTGATGCACCGACCAGATATAGCTCAATTTAAGACCCGTGAAGGTTCCATCCTAGGATTGACCCATTTTGCCATATCGGTTGGCTCTAAGGAAAAGGTTGACGACTTGACCGAGCAGATACGTCTTAATGGCTATCGCATCATCGGCGAGCCCCGCACCACCGGAGATGGGTATTATGAGAGTGTGGTTGAGGATCCCGAAGGAAATCAGGTCGAGATCACGATCTGATGAGCATGTGCCAACCCTGAAAAGTAAGACACCAAGGCCCATATTTTATTGATGAAGTAAGCACATTTGGCATTTTCTTTAACAAGTGGGGATGTGTACGTACTGAGACACGCCCCGCCACTCGATCCATACCAGGTGTCGTTGCCACTGGGTAGCTGAGGCCTAGCCGGTTTAGAGTTGAAAAGAAACAACTGCCTCCACATGAAAAAACTCATTCTCCCCTTCATTTGGTTATTTCTGGTCCAGGTTGGCTATCCTCAAGGCTTTCAAGAAATATGTCAGT
Organism: uncultured Bacteroidia bacterium; assembly: GCA_964521065.1. Taxonomy (GTDB): domain Bacteria; phylum Bacteroidota; class Bacteroidia; order J057; family J057; genus CAYVAP01. Next base: position 14,158 of record CAZFPQ010000101.1, read on the forward strand.
CAAAGATTACCAATGGGACGGTGGTCGATTGTGATTACTTCAAGGACACCTTATACGCCACCGGTTTTTTTGACCTTGCTTGTGGACAGGCAGTGGGTTATATAGCTAAATGGGAGAACATGGAGTGGAGGCCTTCAACTATTTCGATTTCTGATCCAGGTCATTCGCTAAGGGTCATTGATAACAAGCTATATATCGCCAAATATGTGGAATCGATAGATTCTAATTGGGTATACGTCTATGAAGATTCTCTACCAAGAAAGCTAGGCAAAGGAGTCTATCTCACCACAGCGAGTGGCTTTTCCGAACTGGCCAATATTTATGATATCATTGAATTTGAGGGTGAAATCATTGCATGTGGAGAGTTTGATAGGGTAGGAGAGGATAGCATTAAGGGAATTATGCGATGGGATGGGGCAAACTGGAAAGGACTGGGGACAGGCTTGGATGGCAACATCAGTGGAACCGCCTCCGTGATGTTCCCACATCAGATGATGGTATATGAAGGGGAGCTTTATGTCGCTGGGAATTTCAAACAAGCTGGAGGGGTAAACGTAAATGGGATTGCCAAATGGAATGGAACCCAGTGGTCTAACTTGGGGGCGGGATTCAACGGGACCGTATACAGCATGACCATTTATAAAAATGAGATCATCGTCGGAGGGAGTTTCACCGAGAGTGGAGGTGTGCCCTTGAATCGCATTGCGAAATGGGATGGAACGGACTGGGCTGCATTGGACTTTGGTTTTACTGCGACTTCTCCAAATGACTTTATTTTTGTCCATACCCTCACGCTCATCGATGGAGTCCTATACATAGGGGGCGGGTTAAGAGAGATCGCTTACTCAGACGGAAGAACTGTGCCTTGTAATGGGATTGTTAGCTTTGCGAATGACAGCATATACACCTTCAATGGAGGGGTCGCTGGAAATGACATTGAGGCCATATGTAAAACCCCAGATGGACGACTTTTAGTAGGTGGCGGTGTTTTTGGCCGGGGTTATACAGGCCTAAGCGATTTGATTACAGGGACAAGAAATCACCCCGCTTCGCCAAGGGTCAAAATTGGCCCCAATCCATTTGTAGATTACATTTCTGTAGAAATTGAAGTAACCCCACAATCTTTTGAATTGCTAAATGGAATGGGACAATTGATTAAACGAGGAAAGTTTGAACGACGATTTCAGCTAGATCTGCCCGAGGGAACCTATTTCTTAAAACTGATTCATCGTGATGGAACCTTTACCATGCACAAGCTTATTCGGAACTAAGCCGGTATGTAGACAAATAATCAGCAATTTTTCTATCGTTGCTCAACCTAGGAAACTTATTTTGTCCTCCCAGTTTACCAATTGATTTCATGTATTCTCGGGAGGCTCCAGGTTGAATGGGATGCACCAAGGCTTGTTTCAGGATGTTTCCTTCCCGTAAGTCTTGGTAGTAGGAGTTTCTGCCTTGTAGGGTTCTGTCTAAGCATTGAGCAAAGATCCTAAAGTCCTTTGGGGCCTCTACAAACTCAATCAACCACTCATGGGCTGACTGGCCCTTCTCTTCCTTGATGAGGGGAGCCACCGTGAATTCTTGGAATGAGGCACCCGTTTTGGCGCAAGCAGCCATGATGGCGGCATTTACCTCCTCGCTAATGACGTGCTCCCCAAAAGCACTAATGAAATGCTTCACCCGGCCCGAAACCCTGATTTTCCAAGGGTTGATAGAAGTAAACTTGACAGTATCTCCAATGTCATAAGCCCACAACCCTGCATTGCTGCTCAAAACCAGGGCGTATTGCTCTCCGAGTTTGACTTGATCTAAGGTGAGGCGAGTGGGGTTTTCTTTCCCAATTTCACCCATGGGGATGAACTCATAGAAAATCCCGTAGTCAGGCTGTAACAGCAAACCTGAATCATTGGGATCGTCCTGAAAAGCAAAGAAGCCTTCAGAAGCGGGATAAAGCTCAGCCATGCCTACCTGGCCCCCCAGATATTTATCAAAGATGGGTTTATAGGGAGAAAAATCTACTCCTCCCTGAACAAAGAGGGAGAGGTTGGGCCAGACCTCCAAGGGCTGCTTACCCGTCTGATGTTCTAGTTCTTCAAATAGCATTTGTACCCAAGGAGGGATTCCAGAGATGAGCCGCAAATCCTGGTCTTTAATTTCCTCCACGATGGTCTTAACCTTGGTTTCCCAATCCTCAATGATGTTGGCTTCGTAGCTAGGTACCCGGTTGGCGGTGAGGTAGCTGGGTACAAAATGGTTGACAATTCCACTCAGTCGCCCAGTGCGCAAGCCATGTTGATTTTTGTCTATTTCGGGGCTACCAGACAAAAACATCATTTTCCCATCTAGAAAAGAAGCGTGGCCCGTAGCGGCAATGTAGCTCATGAGGGTATCTCGAGCTCCTAATATTTGCTTAGCAATAGACTCCTTGGTGATCGGAATATATTTGGCTCCCGAAGTGGTGCCCGAGGTCTTGGCTAGGTATAAGGGAACACCTGGCCAGCACACATTGGCCTCCCCAGTCGTGATTCGATCAAACCATTCGCGTCTCCCTTCATAATCCTTTACCGGTACCCTGGCTTGGAAATCAGCCACTGACTGGATCTCCGAAAACCCGTGTGCTTTCCCAAAGGCAGTTTTACGAGCGCGGTGAATCAGGTTGAAAAAGGTGCGTTCCTGAAGTTCCAAAGCAAATGTTGCCTGTTGTTTGATGCTGCGGGCCCGTTGGCGGGACCAAGACTTAGCGATGAAGGTCTTGATACTCATGGTCGGCAAAATATAAAATCTCGAATATTTGGAATAAAATAAATATAGATAGAAAATATAACAGTGTTATTGGGCTTTTAGGTTACATTTCTTATCCTTCAACCTACTAACTGCCATAAACGCTAAGCTTATCACTGCCATAACTCCAATCTCAATGAAAAAGACCTTTTGGCTCTTAATCTCATTCATGCTCTGGGCAAGCATGGTTTTTGGTCAAGAGATTAATCCCTTGACCTTTACTCCTACGGGAACCGTCTTCGACATGAAGCGGCACGGAAATATCCTCTATGTAGGGGGTAACTTTTCAGAAGTAAGTAAATATCCCACCGGGAATACAGCTTTGTTTGATGAAGCTACGGACGTTCCCAATTTGGATTTTCCAGCCGTAGACGGGGATGTATTTGCCATCGTCCCAGATGGGAATGGAGGGTGGTTTTTAGGGGGAGATTTTGACAAGGTCAATGGCATGACCGCCGGTGGCTTGGTCCACCTAAATGCTCAATTTGAGCCTGATCCGAATTTCCTACCTGACTTCAATAATGACGTTCTCTCCATCTTGGCCTGGAATGATACCATGATGGTGGGAGGGCGCTTTACCCAAATCGATGGACAAAGCAAGCCCTATTTGGTAGCCTTTGATTTGAATACTCAGACCATGCTACCCTGGGACCCTGCCCCAGATGGGGTCGTTAATACCTTGTATCGGCACCAAAATAGGTTGATCGTGGGGGGTAATTTCAATCGAATTGCGGGCCGCAGTCAACCAGGCATCGCCCAACTTAATTTGGTTAATGGAGAACATGAATGGATTCCGGCCCCTCTGGCTGGAAAGATAAATACCGGAGAGTTGGTCAATGATACGCTGTTTCTAGGGGGTAACTTGCTCGGGGTAGGGCACTACACAGGACGAGCCGCACTATTTGATCCTCAGGAGCCTAATCCCAGCATAGAATTTCCGATCTTTAATGGCACCATAGAAGTGATTCAACCTGATGGCAACGGAGGTTGGTATATTGGAGGAACCTTTTCTAAGGTTGATGGCCTAAATATTAGTCGGGTAGCTCATGTTTTGGATGACATGACGGTTGACCAAAGCTTTTCCCCCAATCCCAATGGGACGGTTTTTGATCTGAAACTAGTCAATGATACTTTATTCCTGGCAGGTTCTTTTTCACAAGTTGGAGGACAACCCCAGAGCAGATTGGCTTCCATAGAATTAGTCAACAATACCCTCACCAGTTGGAATCCCGAAGCTGATGGGACGGTGAAGGTTTTATTCATCGATGGAAATGAGCTCTACATCGGAGGATCTTTTGCTAGGGTAGGGGGAATAGAACAACCTCGCCTTGCTTCAGTAAGCCGTAAAACCGGGCAAGCTGCCTCGCTGCCCAGTCCCTCGAATGGTGAGGTGAACAGTTTAGCCAAAACCACAGGCGGCAACATCATTGTAGGGGGTACATTCACTGGAAATACTGGGAAATTCACTGGGCGTGCTGCGCGCTTCCTCGCGGGAAAAGATCTTGCCGAAAGTGACTTTCCCAATTTCGAAGGAACCATTACGGATATTGTACCTGATGGAGCCGGAGGCTGGTACGTAGCGGGTTCATTTACACGAGTCAACGGCGACGCCAACTATAGGAGATTGGCCCATATTCTTCCTGATCAAAGCCTTGACAGCAGCTTCTTTTTCAATATCAACAACAGCGTCAACAGCCTTTCCGTTTGGAATGACACCATGATGCTGGGAGGAGCATTTACCAGCATCGATGGCCAAACCCGGCAGCGAGTTGCTGCGATAGACGTCAATACGGAAACCTTGCTGCCTTTTTCGGCAACGATCAGTGGTACGGTAAATGACATTACCCACTGGAATGACACCATGATGATTGCAGGTAGCTTTACCACCATCAATGGCCAAACGAGAAACCGACTGGCTTCCTTTACTTACTCCACTGCCACGCTGACCAGCCTTGATCCAAACCTAAATGGGACTGCCCAAGGAGTTTCGTTAGAAGGAAATCGCATATATGTCTGGGGGAATTTTTCCCAGGTGGGAGGCAATCCTCAGAGTCGAGTAGCTTGTTTTAATCGATCTAATGGCAGCCTACTAAACTGGAATCCTAACCCCAACAGTACGGTTAATACCCTTTGGGTAGATGGCAACACCGTTTATTTAGGGGGCAATTTTACCCAAATAGCAGGTACGGCTAGGCTGCGACTCGCTGCAGTAAATGCCAATACCGCAGCCCTACTTCCCTTTGATCCCAGTGTAAACTCTACCGTAGATCACATCTATGCTTGGAATGATACCATGATGCTAGCAGGGAATTTCTCTCAGGTAGGGGGTACCACAGTTAATAAATTAGCCAAGATCAACAAAAACTCTGGTGCCCTCATTTCCTGGTTTCCTGAGCCAAGTGGCCGTGCCTATGCCATTGCCCAACAAGGCAACATGTGGTTGACTGGAGGAGCCTTCGTCAACATGAAGTTCAAAAATAGGAATCGCCTTTTTGCCTTTGATCCTAATGGGGCAATAGAAGCAAACGATTGGAACCCTAACCTAAATGGCTCCATCCACTATTTTTTTCTTGAAGGGGATAGCCTTGTGATCGCCGGAAACTTTACTACCGTAGGTGGAGTAAGCAAGAATCGACTTGCTAGGATTTCTGCGGTTGATGCAGGACTCAGTCCCTGGGGAGCTACCTTTGATGGTGCCATTAATCAAGTTTTTGCGTGGAACGACACCATGATGATCGCGGGAACTTTCGATCAAGTAAATGGCAATGCTACTCCGCATCTTGCAGCCATAAATTATACAACTGGGCAATCACTCAATTGGGGTCCTTCCCCAAATCAACAAGCCAAAGCAATTTTATATCAAAACGGTAAGTGGCTAGTAGGGGGCCAATTTAGTGCCCAGCAAAGCCGTGACCGGAATCGAGCTTACGCCATCAACCTAAAGCAAGATCAAGTTACCGCATGGGATCCTCAAGTGGGAGGATTTGGCGTACCCAATGTATTCGATTTGGCCTGGAATGACACCATGATGTACATAGGAGGAAACTTCTCTACCATTGGTGGTGAGCCTCGTACGGATATTGGGGCGGTAAGAATGGGAGCGGGAGAAGTCCTGCCATTTACCAGTGAAACAGATTACCAGGTGTTGGCCATAGGCCTACTCGATAGTTTGTTGGTGATCGGGGGAGATTTTGAACAGGTAGGAGGTCAAGACCGGCAATATGCAGCTGGTCTCGATCCTATTACAGGAGACCTGCTAGACTGGAACCCTCAGACCAATAGTCGAGTCCGGGTTTTTGCTTGGAATGACACCATGATGTTGATGGGAGGTGAGTTTGAGCGGTTAAAGTCTTATCGCCGTGAAAACATTTTTGCCATTGACTTATGGAACGATACCATGATGGTCTGGCAAGCTGATTTTCCTCAGTTGATCAACAATATTGAAGTCTCAGGTGATGGTTCTACGGTCTTTGTGGGTACCCTATGGGCACCTGGGGACAGCACCATCAAAATGTTTGATGCGACCTCTGGCCAAAAGACCGGCGGGATCACCACCAATGGCAGATTGCTTGATTTGGCGTTTGACCCCGTCAGGAATCAGCTATTCCTTGCGGGAGAATTCACCCAGGTCAACGGACAAAATCGCTCACGCCTAGCATCGGTAGATCCTTCTGGGGCTTTATCCACCCTAAGTCATAACTTTGACGATGACATCACATCCATTGGATTGCTGGACAGCCTTCTATTCGTAGCAGGACTCTTTGACCAAGTGGATGGAGTCCCTAGGGCAAAATTAGCTAGCATCGATCTTGACGAAGGCTTAACGGATTGGGCACCTACGACCAATTCCCCTAGTTTTAGTTCCCTAGGGCCCATCGCCGTTTCACCAGGACGAGTATATGTGGCAGGAAGCTTCAGTGAGGTAAATGGCCAAAGACGCAACAAGCTCGCGGCGATAGATCCGATTAGTGGCAGATTAGCCTTTTGGAACCCTGAGGCAGATAAAGGCTTATCCGGCCAGCCTATATCGTTCATTAGGCCCGTAGGCGATGGGGTGCTAGTCGGTGGATCCATTGGAACTATGGCTGGTACCAACGTCAATGCAGTTGCCCACCTAAGTGCCATCACTGGGCGCATCCTTCAACCCTTGCCTAATTATGGCTACTATAGCGTTTTCGCCTCAGAAACCAGTGAAAATGCGCTCTTCCTTGGCGGAGCTTTTGACGACGTCCATACCGGTAAAGTTTCCCACTTGTCTAAACTCGATTTTAAAGAAGGCTTTTTTGCAAGTAGAATAGAGAATTACCAACCTAAGCAGGGAGGGAATAGGGGAGATGTGACCTTACAGATTATTGGAAAGGGATTCAGTCCTCAAACCAAGGTAATCTTGAGGAAATCAGGTTTCGATGACATCGTCGCCTTGGACAGTGGTCGGGTTTATCTAGGAGGAGTAGAAATGCGTGTTCCATTTTACCTTCGAGGTGAACCGCTTGGCATGAGAGACATCGTGATTGAGATTCCCGGTGACACCACCATTGTAATTCCCGACGGCTTCGAAATTGTGCGGGGGAAAAGAGCCAATCCTTGGGCCGATGTAGTCGGTGCGACCAATGTGTTAAGCAGGGCAGAGCAGCCTTTCTTCTTAACCTATGGGAATACCGGAGATGTAGATGCAGTTGGGGTGGTGGTATGGCTGGCTGTATCCAAGAACATAGAAATCTTGGACTTTGATTTCGAGCGAATACAAGTCCTGGACACCACCGAAGCTTTTTTAGATACCATCCCCGACTTTATTCCGGTCGATAGCCTGAAGGGTAGACCTTTCTCCGCCAATGTGTACAGCTTTGTCATCCCCAAGATCCCTGCAGGTTCTACCGGCACTATCCGCTTTACCATCCGAAATGGCAGTACTGGGCAAGGGTTCATGAGAGCCTGGGCCAATGAGCCCTTGTACGGATCTCCCCTTAAACAGCCGACCGCGGCTTGCTTCGAAGCCCTTTTTAAATTGGTCATTGGCTTTGTACCCTATGTAGGCTGTGCATACTCTATTACAAACGATGTCATGGTACCCGTGATTCACTACGCAACAGGCGGGGCTGAATTTGGCATGACTCCCTCGGCTGCAGAGTTTGCAGAAGCCGTAACGGGTACTTTGGTGGGTTGTGCATTAGATGGGGTTTCGGCAGGAGTAGGGCGAGTAATCCTGGAACTGATTGATGAAATTCTAACGGCAAGAGGCATACTGGAAACCCTAGAGAAGTGTTTTCCACCCAAGGAGAAAGAAAATCGTCCGGTGAATTTTGTCGGATCCTTTGACCCTAATGACAAATCGGGTAGGGTAGGAGAAGGGAGCGAGAATTGGTTGCCTTCCAACCAGGTATTCCCTTACTTAGTCAGGTTTGAAAACCTCGCGACGGCGACGGCACCAGCCAAAACGGTGGTCATACGTGACACCCTGGACGCCAATGAGTTTGATTATGCCAGCTTCACGGTTCAGGGATTTTCCATTGCAGATAGTTTTTATCGCTTTCCACAAGGACGTTCTGCTTATCAGATGAAGGTAGACCTACGACCTCGTCTTCCTCATTTGGTCGATGTTGCTGTTGATTTAGATCCACAAACGGGCGAGATTGTATGGACCTTCCAAAGTCTAGACACCCTCGATCTCGCTCCAACCAGCGACCCCTTGCAAGGGTTCTTACCTCCTAACCAAGACAGCATCAGTGGTACAGGCAGTGTGCTGTATTCACTACGGGCTCACCCAGATATTCAAACGGGAGATCAGATGCGCAATCAGGCCTTGATATACTTCGATTTAAATGACGCCATCGTTACCAATGCTTGGGTTAACACCATTGACGACGACCTTCCTAGTTCTCAAGTGTCAGCCCTTGCAGACACACAAACCACCTTGACTTTCCCCGTCAGATGGACGGCCAATGACGTCGGATCTGGATTAAGGTACTATGACCTGTTTTTTAGAGAAGATGGAGGGCCCGTTCAGGTCGCTGTTTACGAACATCCTGACACAGTATTTGAATTTACAGGAGTGGCGGGAAGTAGTTATGAATTCTGGACTGTGGCGTATGATACAGCATTGAATGTCGAGGCTGAACCCACAATGGCCGATGCCTCGACCTTTATCAGCAGCGCGGTTGGCTTTGAGGATAGACTGAAAGCGGGCCTACTTCGTCTTTATCCAAACCCAAACGACGGTAATTTCACCTTGGAGCTTGATCCCGGGCAGGCAGGCAGCTTGAACCTGCAAGTATATAATGCCCAAGGACAACAGGTGTATCATCAAGTT
>CAZFPQ010000102.1:0-23241 GCA_964521065.1 uncultured Bacteroidia bacterium
CAGAACCAAAAAATCCAGCGTTTGGGCTCGAAACACCAAAACCCAAACAGCCTCTAAAACACCTGTACCTCAAATAAAGAGCAGGGAACATGAGAATACTTCCTTTGCAGCAAGAGTTGCACGTGATCGGTCTGGATGGGGCCATCCAGTTTGAAACGATTGATAGTCTGATGATTTCCTTCAACCCCCTTTAGCAGGGTGCCGCCGCCATTCAGGATTTTGTAGTCGCTCACGCAAAAGGGCATCACTCTTTCAGGATGTCCTTTTAAACTGGATTCCATGGCATGATCAAAATCAGTATCGAAGAAGAGCACAATTTCTTCAATTGTTTGTGCTTCATCCCAGTGGATGTCTACCCTCACTTCAGCAGCGTCTAGGTCTGCTACAAAAGCATTGGGCCGAAGGTAGGGCCGGGTATGGCCATTCCTAAGGTTACCTGGCCCGAAGGCATGAATGGCGGGGCTAATTTCAAGGGCCAAATTTTGTCCCCCTGGCCGCCGTTCTGGAATCCAAAATTCAAATGCTTCCATCCCTATGCCTTCTGGGGGTTCTTGCTTTCCAAAGTTGGATACAGCTGGGTTTTGGCTGTTAAAAACCGCGGTCAACCCGGTAATCCGAGCCGTGGAAGTGCGAATCTCCACCGCTTCATTTTGCATAAAACAGAGGAAAGTATATTGGTCCTCAGAAAGGACCTCGTTAAAAGCTAACTCTATGAGCTGTTCCCCCTCCTGAAGCTCTAGGGTCAGCTCCTCAAGGATTACATCAGGGGTAAAATTGAAGGACTTACTGCTTACCCTTAATTGGGCCTTCAAGGTCGTCGCTTCCTCCGCTTTTAGTGATGTTTTGAAGGCATATCGAGTATGGGCCTTGAGGGGCAAAAGTTGGGCGCTTGAATAGGTGAGTGGTTTCCAATCTCCATCAAATGGGATACACGCTAGTTCCAGTTCACTGTCCGACGTAATGGTGGCGGACAGCATTTTATTGGCCGAATCTGGAGTTAAGTGTCGGTGAATGCTCTGCCCGCTGCGGTTTAGGCGGGTTTGTAAATCTAAGACCCGTTTCGGATCCGCTAAGTCTTTGGGTTTAAGGCTAGATTCGGTGGCCAGGGCAGCTGCCATCCCCACTGCTTGGGCTCCATGCCCGCAGGTAGCCATCACACGTGATGAGCCAAAGGCCACATGAGAAGCACTGATGATTCTGCCCGCCAGGAAGAGGTTGTCAATATCCTTGCTATAGTAACAACGGTAAGGGATTTGGTAAATACCCTTGCTGTGCCATTGGGTGCAGCTTCCTTCTTTTCCGAACACGCCATCGGCTGGGTGAAGGTCCATGGCCCATCCCCCAAACGCCACTGCGTCGTAATGGGTCTTTTGTTCAACCAAGTCTTTCTGGGTCAGGATATAGTCCCCCATAAAACGACGACTTTCGCGCTTCCCAGGGATGGTTCCTACCCACTCTAGGGTGAGATTGGCTGCTTCAGGAAATTCTCCGCTGTTCTTTACGTAATCCCATAGACCATAGATCACCGTCCAGAGGGTCCACTTGATGTCCTCCGACTCATAAATGGTGTTTAGGCGTCCTCCATACTCTACCCACCACAAGCTACAGCCCTGGTCCTTAATGTTATATCGTCGAATGGCAGGCAGCTCTCCTACATTCTTCAGGGCAAAACTTGGGGCTACGTATTTGACGGGTTTGCCTACGTCTTTGGTGTAAAAGTAAAGGGAGTGGCCCAGTAACTCCCCATAATCTTCGACATTGGGGGCAAAGCCTTCATCGAACTCCTCTGGTGATTCGGCTCCCATGCGAAAGGAAGCTCCTGCCTGGAAAGCTAGCACTCCATCCCCCGAAGCATCACAAAACAGGGGAGCTTTGAGGATGTATTCGGTAGAGTTTTGGCTACAAAATCCTGTGACAGATTCGATGTGGGTATCATCCCGCTTTTCGACCTGATAAACCGTGGTGTTCAGCAGCAGGGTAATGTTGGCTTCCTCATAGACCTTTTCGAGTAAGATGGTATCAAGGATGAGCGGATTGCCTTCCTTGTTTCGATAGGTGTTCTCCACCAATATCTCATCAATCACTCCGCCTTCCCGGGCCCAGCGGTTGTTGTTCCCCATGTGTGAAGTCGCCCCCAATATCCAAAGCCTGACCTCACTAGAGGCATTGCCTCCCAAAACGGGACGGTCCTGGACCAAGGCGACCTTGATGCCTTCTCGGGCAGCCGTGACTGCACAACAGACACCGGCAACGCCTCCCCCTACGATGACGAGATCGGCCTCTAATTCCTTAGATACATTAGGCCTAACAGAAAGGTCAAAATCTTTAGAGATCATGTGTGATGCAGCGATTAGTGGTGGGAACGCTTGCGGAATAGAAGCTGACGGTTTGCTATCGTAGGAGCCAAGGCTACGAGGGCTCCCATGCTCACTACTAGCGAAGCTGATTCATTGGAAAGGAAGCCCAGCGTCATGATGATAACCCCGACGATGGCCAGAGCAATGGTGAGTACTTTTAGGCCATAGATGTTCTGCCCTGGCTCTTCTTCCTGCCCCGATTCTCGGGTCAAGAGGATTCGTTTTTCCTGGTAACGCTCATAATCCGAGCTTACAAAGCCGGTCTGCAAAGCCCACAATTCATATATGCCCAGCAGCAAAAATGGCAAGATGGACCCTAGCAGCATTTCTTCCGCCCTATCCAAGCTCAGGTCAAAAAGATAGGGCGTAGCGAATTTGAAAAATAGATTGATGCCTAAGCTGATCAGGGTAATGCTCAGAATAGATGTGCCGCTTTGCCGTTTGGAAAAAATCGCCCAAATGGGCGGTCCGTACAAGGAACAACCGGTAACGGCTCCCACACTGAGTACAACCTCCACGATGCCCCCGGCTGCGGGGACCAACAATGCGACCCCTACGGTACCTATCCCAAATAAGATGGTCGAAAGTCGGGCCGCTCGCATGATAGACCGATTGGAGGTATTAGGCTTCCAGGCCTTGTAGAGATCATTGGTGAATACGGCAGCAGATAGATTGAGGGTGGTATTGACCGAACTTGCCGTGGCAAAGATCATCCCTCCTAGCATCAAGCCAAGCATTCCTGCTGGCAGCACTTCTTTGCACATGAGCAGATAAGCACCTTCATTTTCCAACCCACTCAGATCCCCCTGAACCGCTCGATAGATCATGGGGGGCAACATCCATAGCAAAGGGCTGATTACATACAGACCCGTAAAGAGGTAAGCGACTTTTTTCGCATCACCTACAGACTTTACGCTGGTATAGCGCTGCACATAGGCCCAGTTTCCACCGATAAATATCATGCTATAGATCCCAAAGGCAACTAGAAATAATTCCGAGTATTCTCCTGCCACTAAACTGAAAAAGCCTTCGGGAACTTTTTCGGTGAAGCCTTGCCAGCCTCCTACGTGATTCAGCGCCAAGGGCACCACGATGATGACCGCAGCGGTAAGGATCACAAACTGTAAGACATCGGTGATCATCACCGCCCAAAGTCCTCCAATGGTGGTGTAGAGCATGATGAGCAGCCCGAGCAGGATCACACAGGTGGTAATGGGAAACCCCGTTGAGACATTGACCAGTTTCGCTACCGGATAGAGAAATGCCCCAGCGTAAGCCAAAGAAAGCAACAAAATGAGATAGGTATAAAAATCTTTCGCGCGGTCTCCCAAGCGGTAGCGGATAAATTCTGCCACGGTCAACACCTGGGTTTTCCGCCAAGCTCCAGCGATAAAGAGCCCAACCAACAGCCCTCCCAGGCACATCATCCACTGGATAGAAACCGATACCATTCCGTATTCATAAGCAACGGAGCCCCATACCACAAAGGTCCCTGCTGAGAAAAAACTCATGAAGAGTGAGAGCCCGCTGATGGTCCATGGGACTGCTCCCCCTGCTGCAAAGAAGGACTTCATGTTTTTTCCGCTCTTGCCAAAGGCCATTCCCACCCCCACTATGATGAGGGTAAAGAGTAGAATGATGTAGTAGTCTGTGTTAGCCATGAAGGAGTTTGCTCATCAATTAAACATAGTTTTCATCAAATCTAGTCTGGTATGGTCTGGTCTATATTTTTAGCAAAATAAGATTAAATCAGCTAAACGCAAACTAGGCTGCCTTCGAGGGGGACTAAACAGAAGGCTACAAAAACGGGGAAGATGAGGTAAGGGGTAAGCGGGACGGGGGGAAGGAATAAGGGGCTAGTAGCGTCATTTAAGAGGCTGTTTAGGTTTTGGTATTTCGAGCCCAAACGCTGGATTTATGGGTTCTGACAAGCAGATTTTTTGAGGAATAGCGGGCTATTTCGAGAAAAATCAGCGCAGTCAGGTTCAATAAAGACAAGTTTTGGCCGTAAAGGAAAAACCTAAACAGCCTCTAAAGTTCATTTCGTAGCCCATAGCCCGATTTCTTCTGTTCAAGAAGTTATCTCTAGAGACAAGGTCTAAAAGTCAAAGGATAGGCACTTTTGAGTCAAAAAGGAGCTTTTGAGCCAAAGGAGAACAAAAACGCAAATTACTGTATATCAGTCACTTATATAAACATCATGTTTACTAAAGAAAATAGGTCACCATTTCTATCGAGTTCATCTATGCCTCAAAACAATGCGTTACCTAAGTTGGGACAAAAGACAAAATCGCCCCATACATAATGTATAGGGCGATTATTTGAATCTTGATGTTAACTAGCGGAGGCGGAGGGATTCGAACCCCCGGTACCTTTCGGTACAATGGTTTTCAAGACCACCGCATTCGACCACTCTGCCACGCCTCCGGGACAAACTTACTACGGTTTTATTTTCTGACCAATACTTTTGTCTTCTAACCGTTAAAAAAAACCGAATAGATCTTGTCCGATCTATGGCTTTAGCGCAACTTTTCTCGTTTATAAGGGGACTTTAACGAGGAAAGTTGTCTAAAGTTTGACCAAAACCTTAGCGCTGTAGTCATACCAAAACCCATGAAGAAAATATTAGTTCTCTGCCTTGGCTTCTGTCTGAGTGCCTCCACTGCTTTTGCGCAATTCCAAACTGTCCAGTCGGCCTTTGTCAATCCGGGTGGTGGAGATTGTTTTAGTGTTACCCCTGCCCAAGCCAATGTTAGAGGAGCGGTTTGGAGTACCAATACCATTGACTTGACCCAAGCACAAGACTTCCAAATGGAGGTTTTTCTAGGGTGTAACGATGCCAGTGGCGCTGACGGAATGGCCTTCGTTTTACAAAATACCGGTCCCAATGTCGTTGGCAACGGAGGAGGAACCCTGGGTTTCAATGGGATTACTCCTTCTATAGGTGTCGAGCTCGATACCTGGACCAATGATGCCGCTAGTTTCTTTGACTACTCTGACTTGCCTGAGGATCACTTGGCGATTCAAAGGAATGGCAACGTGGATCACGCGCTGGCCAATAACCTCGCCGGCCCAGTTACCATGCTTCCAGTGAATGCCAATTTGGAAGATTGTCAATGGCACGACTTGCGGGTCACTTGGGATCCTGCCACCAATACCATGGAGGTATATTTTGATTGTAACCTACGACTTACTTATACAGGCAACATCATCAATACGACCTTTGGCGGAAATCCAAACGTCTACTATGGATTTACAGCCGCTACCGGAGGAGCATTTAACCAACATCAGGCTTGCTTTACTTCTGGTGGTCCAACTGTCAACAATCAGACCTATGTCATTTGTGAGGGAGATTCGGTTCAACCTATCCTAGGAACAGGCAGCAACTATACCTGGGATCCAAGCCCCTCTATCAGCAACCTCAACATCCCTGATCCATTCTTATTCCCTACGGATACCACCGTATTTACCGTCAATTACCAAGATGACTGTGGCTTCCCCGTCACGACCAACGTCACTGTAAATGTCATTCCTGCTCCTCCACTCAACTTACCATTTCCTGACACCATACGATTTTGTGCTGGAGAAGACTCTTTGGTCCTGCTTCCTCCCGTACCGGGAGCAAGCATTTTGTGGCATGACAACAGCACCAGCTTTTTCTATTTTATTGACCAGCCAGGTTTGATTTGGGCAGAGGTGACACTGGGGTGTGCCAGTTTACGCGACAGTGTGGTCATCGTCTATGATAGCTTACCAACTGTAGATTTGGGGCCCGACCTCATGCTCTGTGAAGGAGATGTGGTCAACCTCGATGTCACCGACATCTGGGCCGAATCCTACACTTGGCAAGATGCAGATCCTAATCCGACTTATCAGATTACCCAGCCCGGCACCTACTTCGTAACCCTAGACGGGCGTTGTGCCGATGCGTCTGACACCTTGATGGTGACTTATGACAGCCTTCCTCGCTTTGACCTTGGCCCTGACTTATTGCTGTGTGCAGGCAATACCCAGTTGCTAGATGCTTTTGCTCCAGAAGCCGTCACCTATCTTTGGCAAGACAACAGCGTAGACACCACCTTCTTGGTAGATCAGCCTGGAATTTTCTGGGCAGAAACCAGCAATATGTGTGGAACTTGGCGGGACTCGGTCACGGTCGTTTATGATACCTTACCGACGGTAGATCTAGGGCCTGACCTGACCCTATGTGAGGGACAGACCCAATTGCTGGCCCCCACCGTACAACATGATCCCAGCTATCAGTGGTTTGACAATAGCACTGAATTGACCTATTTGATCGAAGGACCAGGCCTGATTTGGCTCGAAGTCTCCAATCCATGTGGAGTAGCTCGAGATTCCATGGTAGTGGTTTATGACAGTCTACCTCGCTTTGAACTGGGTCCAGACTTAGAGTTATGTGACCAAGAAACCGTACAGCTAGACGCGACCTTCCCTGGTGCGACATACGAATGGCAGGATCAAAGTGTAGAGAGCACCTTCTTGGTTACGGCCGCTGGAACCTACTTCGCAACCAGTACCAACCAATGTGGAATCTGGAGTGACACCGTCACAGCCGTCTACGACAGCATTCCCCAAATAGACCTAGGCGATGATCAAACACTGTGTGAAGGAGAGATCGTCACCTTAGATGCCACTTGGCCAGGCGCCCAGATCACCTGGAATGACAACAACACCGAGCCGATTCGCGATCTGGTCGCGAGTGGAACCTATTCGGTCACCGCAAGTAACCGTTGTGGAGTAGACAGCGCCTCCGTAACCCTTAACTTTTTACCATTACCACAGGTAGAGTTTGGTTCTCCAGACACAGTACTTTGTGGTGGAGGGCCGTTGATTTTAGATGTCACTCAAGCAGACGCTACGTATGACTGGCATGACGGGGGTACCCAATCTACGTTTACAGTCAATACAGCAGGCCAATACTACGTCACCGTAACCCGTGCCAATTGTACCGCCTCCGATACCATAGACGTAAGGATAGGGGTGATCCCCACCGTGGAAATTGGAGATCGGGAGTTACTTTGTGACGGCGAGACCTTGTCGCTGGATGTGAGCATCCCTGATCCCGCTGCCAAATACAATTGGACCGATGGCTTAGGCATAGCGAGTAGAGAAATCGGCGATGCAGGGAACTATGGCATCACTATCTCCAATGAGTGTGGTACCGCCACTGATAATCTATTCGTTGAAACCGCCCAGACTCCCGTGGTAGACCTAGGCAGCGACGAGAGCTTCTGTCAAGGAGAATTTAGGAGCCTAGACGCGACCTTTGATCAAGCCACTTATCGCTGGCAAGATGGTAGCAGCAATCCTACTTTTACGGTGGATACCTCAGGCTTGTACTCTGTAGTGGTTCGTACGGCATGTGGCAGCGCCAGCGACGAAGTCATCTTAAACCAGGTCGCTCTACCGGTATTTGACTTGGGTCCAGATACAACTATTTGCCAAGAACGAGAGCTCCGCCTGAAGGTGCCTGGTAACCTAGGTGATATACGCTGGGAAAATGGCTCCACTTCTCCCAACTTTTTGGTAGAAGAAGCTGGTGTTTATGCGGTCAGCATTTCCAACGTTTGTGGCTTCTTCAGGGATGAGATTCTGGTAGGAACCGTCCAGTGTGAATGTGAACTTTTTGTGCCCACAGCCTTTACTCCTGATGGGGACAATTACAACGACGAATTCAAAGTTTTCCAAGAGTGTGGCAATCTTCAAGGATTCCAGCTGCAGGTATTTAACCGATGGGGCAACCTCGTCTTCTCTAGTGATGACCCTCAGGCTACCTGGGATGGAACTGCTAGGGGACGTCCTGCCGCAGCAGGTGTGTATGCTTGGGTAGCCGAGTACGTATACCTAGGTGGCGAAGGCAACCGACGTGATGTACAAAGAGGTACCGTCACTTTGCTTCGTTAATAGCTCCTCACGGAAATAGCTTATAAGAGATTGTGGTCGCTCTAGGGCGGCCATTTTTTTTCCTAAAGGACATGCCGCGTAGCTACAAAAAACAGGGAGGCTCTCGCCTCCCCTGCTAAATCAACCCAACAGGACCAATCGGCCCCGATGAACTATAATATGCGGTACTAACGTATCCATAAGCCTTTTCCGTATCCCTGCCCAGAATTTGTTAACCTAAGCTGGTAATATCCGCTGGGCAGTTGATCTGGAAGGTCTACTTTCTCTTCTTCTCGAAAGGGAGTCCATGTTAGTTGGTACAAAAGCCGTCCCGCTGCGTCAAAGATCCTCAACTCTGTTTCTTTCCCAAGCCAAGCAGCCGGGAAACCTATGCTGATGGGGCCTTGAGTAGGGTTGGGGTATATCTTCAAATCATTTTCAGACAGCCTAGGGCCTGATATGCCTACGGTGCTGGTATCCTGGCCGCTGCTGTCATTTTGAGTACTGTCGATGGGGTCAATGATGATGGTGGTATCCAGTTCCGTCACGATCACGATTTGCTCAGTCGTATCATCGCCACAGGGATTGCTTACCACCAAGGTAAGCAAGAAAGTCCCTGTATCTCCATATTGGTAGATAGGTTCCGCTCGGTTGCTTTGTTCTCCATCCCCAAAACTCCACAAGTAGGAACTGGCTCCTTGGCTGCTATCCATCAATGTCAATACATCCTTGGCGAGTTCAAACCCAAACTGGGCGCGAGGGGCAGAGTCTTGGTATGCGATCTGGAAGGATTGGCTTTCTTGCTGGCAATTAGCCGAGTCTTGCACCGTCACCGAATAGTTTCCGACGGCCAAATCTGGTGCTATGCTGCCGTTGGGACCATGGCTCCAGGTAAGCAAGTAAGGCGTGCTGCCTCCGCTTACACTCACTTCCAATCGTCCATCTTGCCCATCGGGACATGTGGCATCTGTGAGGCTAATCAGGCTTACTTCAATGCTATCGGCCTGCTCTACCGTGAAGCTACGCTCCAATTCACAATTCTTCCCGTCGATCAGCGTCACGCTATAGCTTCCGGCAGCCAGGCTGCTCCGGTTAGCCCCTTGAACACCATCACTCCAGGCCCATTGATAAGCCCCATTTCCTCCTTGGGCCGTTAGCTCTATGCTCCCTGAGTTTCCTCCGTAGCAAGCCACGTGACTGATCAGTCCTTGGATTTCTAATCGGGTCGGTTGGGTGACCTCTACAGAGTCGATGCTGGTGGGACAGCCGTGCAAGTCCTGCACCTGAGCCGTGTACCATCCTGCGGCTAATCCACTGGGATCGGCAGCTTGGCTGCCATTAGACCATTGGTACACAAAGGGTGAGCTTCCTCCCTGGATCTCGGTATTGATGCTTCCATCCGAAAAGCCGAAGCAAGAGGCCGGTTGTACTGAGACCACCTGGGCATGCATAGGGGCAGCCATAGACCAATAAATGCTATCTGTGTCACTAAGACCTAATGCATTGGTTACCGTCACGGTAATCAGGCTATCAATGATGGGAGCTGGGCCGGGGTTAGTCAAGGTTAAGGTCTGGCTGCTGGCGCCAGAAGACCACTGGTAAACCAAGCCTGGATTGCCCGCGTCTAATATTTCTCCTTGGCAAAAGTATCGGTTGGGACCCAAGTCTACGCTGGGGGCGTTGCCAATTACCACCCGATCAAAAGCAAACCCATCTCCCTGGATGCTGCCGTTGGAGGAAAAGGCTACTCGAAGGCGTACTTCAGGTTGTCCCAATAAACTCGCGGGAATGAATTGGCTAACTTGGCGCCAGCCACCCGAGCCATTGTTGCTGCTTTGCCTTCCCGTCCATCCCAAAGACTGCCCTCCAGGCAAACTGGCTACGAAAGTACTGTTGAACCAATCAATACCTACATTTCCGATTACTTGCCACGTACTTCCTCCATCCACAGAGCTTTGGAGGGTAGCCCCATCCCACGGCGACTCAGTCTCCCACCATACCCACATGGAGAAGGTACTTTGACTCCCTAGCTGCGTAAAATCAAAGCAAGGGCTGATGACGTAGCTATTTTCGAAAGATTCATAGTCACTGGTACGTCCAGTCACCCAGGCCTTGCTGCCACTGGCAGCACCGGTGATGGTAGATTTATTGGGGGTACCGAGTTCCCAACTGCTCTTGCTACCGCCAGCCATCCAGCCTCCATCCCCACTCTCAAAATCCTCTTGATAAGGAAAACTGCTCACTTGGTTAACCCGGGTCATATCCAGCGTGATCGTATCGTTGCTTTTGTCCCCGTCATTGCTAGTACTTCCCCACACTTTCAGGCGATAGCTACCAGCCTGGGTCAGGGTCAGAGGCTGATTGAAGGTGTAGTTGAGGCTTCCGCCTGGACTCAAAGAGCCTGGCACCACCTCCGTCGCCAAGGTAACTCCGTCGAGAGAGTAGCCAACCTCAATGCTGCTAGCAGTTAGCTGGCCCTGGTTTTGAAGGCGAATGCTAACACTTTCTGCCCCCAGTCCACAAGCATCTGCCTCTGGGCTGTTCAATACCTGAGGAATGATGTCCTCGGGAGGAATGGGATAAGGCTCAAACTGGTAATAGCTGTTGTCAAATGCTGCGGAAGTCGCACCCGTCAACCCAACACTGCTCGCGGCTTGTACAGCAAAGTTAAAATTCTTTTGCAGGCCTACCGTCGTAGTTAGACCTGTGCTACTGGGACTGCTGTATTGATCAACCAAGTAAATATTTCCTGTAGTTTCTTCTAGGACAATGGCCAAGTAAACGAAGTTCGCACTGGCCCATTCATAAGAGGCCCAGCGTATCCAGAACTGCCGATTGGGAGCCGTTCCAAAGGTCTTCATTTGGACCACGTCGTTCAAAGGCAAGGGGGGACTAGAGGTAAACTCATCCCAGAAACAGGCAATGGTATAGTCAGGTAAGGTCCCCGTGGGAATTGGCAAATTGTTGCCAATTAAGCCCCCCGTCCCACTGCCAAAAGTCATCAGGCCGTTGGCACTCACCCTGAAAGTATTAAAGTTTTGCCCAAAATAATTGAAGGTAAAAGGCAGGGACATGGCCCCAGACCACTGGTTGGCATTGATGCCACCCAGCATGATCACCGACCATCCACTGCTGACAAAATCTTGCTCCAGATTCAGCCCTCCCGGATTCCCGGCTTGTGACTGATAGGTCCACTGGTAGGATATCTGAGCGGAGAGATGGCTCCCACCCCATATTCCAGTCAGCAGGAAAATCAATATGGAGGCAATATGGCGATCCATTTATAACTATAAATTGGAATTTTTAAACAAGAAACAGTGCAATTATCTGCAATATATGCCACTACCACAAAGCAACTTACTTCCAACTCTTGCATCAGATTTTGCCTTAGAGTCGGCCTGTTGACGAGATTACATTAGCCCATAAACGAGCAGCGGCACACGGACCAAAAGCGTGTCACCGATAAGCCGCAATACATTATTTATATTTTAGCGGCTCCGCTAATATTGAAAGATTTGAGTTCTTTGCTCGGTAATAAAGCTTCTTTTGCCGGCAATTTTTACGTTACAAAAGTCAACCCTCTAATTTTCATTGAGTCAAGATCAAGACTGGTTAAAGCTGCTAAATCCGGTACAAAAAGGAACCAATGCCTACCAAAGTCCATCTCTTGATATCGAAGGTGAAACCTGTTTTGTTTTCAGTGGGTAAAATTGGATACCCTACATCACCTGTCTACCTGATTGCTTATCGTGAGATTTCAACCCTTCTAATCATGCTTACCTGCGGTTCACATCGATTATCATTATGTACTCTGCTGCTCTTTGCCAACATTATACTTCCCGTTGCTTCCCAAGCCTCTAGCCTCCCCTGGACTGATGAAGATGCCGAGGCTTTAGGTTCAGGTAGCATGGTCAGGATTGCAGGCAAATTGGTAGAGCGGGCCTCGCAAAGACCCATCCGAGAGGCGACTATCATGGTAAAATGCGGGGATCGGGTATTGGCAAATCGACAAAGCAACCACGATGGGGAGTTTGTCTTGTACATTCCGCCAGAAAAAATATCAGAGCAGGAGATCTCTATCAAAATAAAATACCGCAACCACATCTTCATCAAAGATCGGATCGAGCCTATCTCTCAAGAGATGCTGATCGAGATAAACGGGACCGTCTTATTTGAGACCCACCCCATTGAAGATTATCGGATGCCCATTCATACCTTGGGAGAGCCTACCGTAGGCAGGGTGCTCATTCGCACCCGAAACCTATATACCAAGCCCCAAGTCCGCATGGTCAAAACCCAATAAAGCGAGATCATAACTTGATATTTACTCGCTAGAGGGGCTTCCCTCGTGCATTTGCTAGGCTACTTTTGCTATATTGCCATTCGAATATAGTTTGATCTTGGGAGCAAGGAAACTGGTGACGCCTTAGGCAGATCTGTCAATCCCACACCAGCCACTCGCATCTTTTAATCACTGAGCTAAGCAATTTGCGATACATCGAATACGTGTACCTAGTCCTGATGGGAATGGCCCTGATCTTCTTGGCTACAGAATATCAGAACTTAGATCAACGCACCATCATCTTGATGTGTGTATCTATGGGAATATTTGGATTTATGTTTGCCTTTAGGCGGGTACAAAGAAAGTCGATGGAGAAACGCATGGAAGAGGAAATGGACGAGGTCTGGCAGGAGTTGGCGCGGGAAGAGGAAGAGGATCAAAACAAAACCCAAACCGAATAGCCTTGGAGATTGCGATCATCATTGGGATGCTCTCCTTGTCCTTCTTTTTTTCGGGCATGGAAATCGCTTTCATCTCAGCCAATCGGCTGAAGATTGAGCTTCGGACCGTACAGGGCGATCTTTCGGCGAGGCTCCTTTCCAAATTCAAAAAGCGCACTTCAGAAGTTCTGATCACCATTCTCATTGGCAACAACATTGCCTTGGTGGTCTTTACCATCATGATGGACAGCTTCTTAGGTCCACATCTGAAGGAATTGGGACTTACTCAAGAGGCCAACTATTTTCTCTACACCCTCTCCACCACTCTGATTGGAACTTTGATCGTATTGGTCCTAGCCGAATATATTCCCAAAGCCATATTTAGGGCCAACAGCGACTACCTGGTTTATCCGTCTTCTTATGTACTGCAGTTTTTCTTCTCAGTACTACGGATACCAGTCTGGCTGATCAATGAAATTTCTAAGCTGTTGCTTCGGCTATTCTTCCGCCTTCCAACGGAAGAAAAAGTCGTTCCCATTGATAAAAAAGATTTTGACCACTATATCCAGGAGGTACTGGCCGCCCATGAAAATGCGCCAGAGTCTACCCTGGATACCGAGATGCTGACCAATGCCTTGGCCCTGCGAGAGACCAAGGCGAGGGAATGTATGATCCCTCGGACCGAAATAGAAGCCATTTCCCTGCACGCTTCCGTAGAGGAGTTAAGGGCACAGTTCATCGAAACCCGGCTCTCCAAGCTCGTGGTCTATGGCGAGAGCCTCGATGAAGTCAAAGGCTTCATCCACAGCTCTTCCCTTTTCAACAACCCTACCCGCATCAGTGACCACATGCAGCCCGTGCTCATTGTTCCAGAAAGCATGCCAGCCAATGTCCTGATGGCTGAGCTCAATGAAAACAAGCGCAGCGTCGCCATCGTAGTAGACGAATTTGGTGGCACCTCAGGTATGTTGACCATCGAAGATTTGGTAGAGGAGGTCTTTGGCGAAATCGAAGATGAGCACGACAGCGAGAAAATCGAGGAAGTGGAAGACGACATGATCAAGATCATCCACGAGGACGGCAGCTTCACCCTGGGCGCTCGCCTGGAAATCGATGACCTCAACGAAGAATTTGACCTAAAGCTTCCTGAGGAGGAATACTACACCACTTTGGGAGGATTGATCATGTACGTAACCGAGGACATCCCTGAGCAGGATACGATCCTAGACCTCGAAAACTTCCAAGTCACTGTCTTAGAAGCCACTCAGACCCGGGTCATTCGGGTCAAGCTGCACCCCAAGCCACCTACTTTGGAGGATTAAAATGGGGTACGGGGTACGGGGTACGGAAAATGAGCATGCCTTAACTCTTTTTAACTCTTTTTAACTCCTTAACTCCTTAACTCCCTCAATTCAGCGTAGCTCGCTCACAGATGCCGAGCTTATCGACCTCTAGGACGATGATGCCTGCGTCATTGGTGTGGAAAGCGGGAACAAATCGCGCTCCCCATAGGATTTCATCCCAGCGGTAGGAGGTTTGAACGTGCACTTCTTGGGCAAAAGTATCGTCATAGCCCTGCACCACCACCAAGATTTCGGCTCGCATACGCTCTAGATCTGCCGCGTCCAAGCCATGAAGAGGGCTATCTTGGTTAATGGGATGAACCACAGTCCAACTCAGGGGAAACAGCGTCACCCGCTCCCGCTCCAGGGCTAAGCGCTCAAAGCGCTGCTTCACCTTCTTGCCTCGCTCATCTTGCATCACCACCGTGACTTGCACTTCTAAGTTGATGAGTTGGTTTTTGCGGCGATTGCCCATGCGAAACATCAGTCCATTGACTTTGCGGTAAGGGGAAACCACCATCCGGGGACTAAAAGCCAGCTTGGCGGAAGGGCGAGAAAAGCGCCCAAATACCACCCCTGTAGCCACCGCAAAACCCAACAGGCCGATCATGGATTCGAGGGAAGCCAGCAGATTGGCCGGGAGCCCTTCTGGGCTGATGGCACCGTAGCCTACTGTGGTAAAAGTTTGTACGCTAAAGAAAAATGAATAGGCAAATTGATGCCCCCAGCTATGGTCCATTTCGGCTTCCCAGCCAGACAACTGTTCCACCCCGAGTTGAACATAGAGCAAAGCAAAGCAGGCATTCAGCAACAAATAGGAACCTGTGATGGTAAGCCAGAATTGCCACCAGGGCAGGGTGATCAGCACTTGGTAAGGATGCACCGCACCAAGTCCTCCTCCCGTCCTGCGCACATTGAAGCTCCCATCTTTGTTGATCAACCTTTCTCGGTGGCGCCCCAGCTTGGTGCCAAATCCCAGATCTTCGTTGGCAGAATTTTTCCGATTCATGGCCCAAAGGTAACCATATCTTAAAATCGACATGAGGGTCTTTTACAGGCAAACTTGGTTAATTTGTCGCCAAACAAATCAACTCATTCTTATGACCAGCCAACGGATTCATGCCCTTTTCTTGGGCTTTTTACTTGCCCTGTGCACCCTGCAAGCACAAGAAGCTCCTTCTCCCATTGTATCTGGCCCCATGGTGGGTTACGCAGAAATGCGGGAAGTGCTGCTTTGGGTCCAGACCAACGGCTCTGCCAAGGTTCAGTTTGAGTACAGCAACGGGGAGCAAACCTTTCGTACCCCCATTTACCTGACCCAAGCCCCAGAAGCTTTTACCGCTAGACTCGTAGCCAATCAAGTCAAGCCTGGCGAGACCTACACCTATAAGGTCTTCATCAATGACCAACCTGTAGAGTTTGATTACGACCTCACCTTTAAAACTCCCCCCCTCTGGCAATGGCGCAGCGATCCTCCCGAGATGAAGATCGCCCTAGGTAGCTGTGTGTATGTCAATGACCCTCCCTATGACCGTCCAGGAAAAGGATATGGTGGAGAGTATGAAATCTTTAACGCACTCCACGCAGAAAAGCCTGACATGATGCTTTGGCTCGGTGACAACACCTATCTACGTGAAGCCGACTGGTATTCTCGCACGGGAGTCTTTCATCGCTACACCCACACCCGTAACCTTCCTGAAATGCAGCCCTTGTTAGCGAGCACTTCAAACTATGCCATTTGGGATGATCACGACTACGGCCCCAACAACAGCGACCGTTCTTTCCGCAACAAAGACCTGACCTTCGAAGCCTTCAAGCTCTTTTGGGGCAATCCTACCTATGGCATAGACCGAGATGTAACAGGAGCCATCAGCATGTTCGAATGGGGAGATGCGCACTTTTTCCTATTAGATGATCGCTATCACCGCGACCCCAACAACAAAAAAATCGAGAACCGCGCCATCCTCGGTAAGCCTCAGTTGGACTGGATCGTAGATGCCCTGATCAGTTCAAACGCCAAGTGGAAGTTCGTGTGTGTAGGTGGACAGGTATTGAACACCGTAGACAGATTTGAAAATTTTGCCGCCATTGCTCCCGAAGAACGAGAATACCTGATCGAAAGCATCGCCAGACAAGGCATCCGGAACGTGATTTTCCTTACCGGTGATCGCCACCATTCAGAGCTATCCATGGTAGAGCGCTATGGCATCAAGATTTACGACTTTACCGCTTCTCCCCTCACCTCTGGTTCTCACGACGCCTCAGATGAGCCCAATCAGGCCCGGATAGAAGGATCTCACGTCGGAGTCCGAAACTATGGCCTCATTAACATCAGTGGAGAACGCACAGACCGCAGCCTAAGGCTAAGTCTACATGGCGTAGATGGCAGCGAATTGTGGCATTACGATATCCCAGAACAAAAGAGAGATTGAGAAACCGAGAGCTCAGCAGCGCTATTATTTCCTTTTTCCCCTCACGAGGTCTCATTATCCCAGCGTCTCAAGGTCTGCTTCTCTAAAAAATTGAGGGCTAGTTTGTTTCTTTTTCTATTAAGTCGGAAATTCACACCCTGATATTCCACCGCACATCTACATACGCCAATCACTTCCAATTTTATGGCCAACACCAAGACGAAAGCCAAAGCCAAGGCTAACAAGCAATACGATAAGGAACTCGTTCTAGAATGGTTTGAGCAGATGATGTTGATCCGCAAGTTTGAAGAGCGGGCCAATCAGCTGTATATGCAGCAAAAGTTCCGTGGTTTCTGTCACCTATACATTGGGCAAGAAGCCGTAGCTGTAGGCCTAGAATCTGCCATTCGTCCTGATGACTATGTAATCACGGCTTATCGCGACCACGGTGGAGCCTTGGCTCGCGGAGTAGATCCCAAAGCTTGTATGGCAGAGCTGTATGGCAAGGCCACCGGATGTTCCAAAGGCAAAGGAGGCTCTATGCACTTCTTTTCTAAGGAGAAAAACTTCTTGGGAGGACACGGAATCGTAGGCGGTCAAATTCCTTTGGGAGCGGGCGTTGCTTTCGGAGCCAAGTATCAAGATACCGACAAGATCTGTATCTGCATGATGGGTGATGGAGCCGTCCGCCAGGGGGCTTTCCACGAAGCCATGAACTTGGCCATGCTGTGGCAACTGCCTGTGATCTTCATCATTGAAAACAACAACTACGCCATGGGTACCTCGGTAGAGCGTACCTCCAACGTGACTGAGTTGTATAAGCTGGGCCTTTCTTACGACATGCCTTCTAAGCCTGTAGACGGAATGAACGTGACTTCTGTCTATGAGGAGATGAAGGAAGCCGTAGACTTCGTTCGCGCAGGCAATGGACCCATGCTGATCGAAATGAAGACCTACCGCTACAAAGGCCACTCCATGTCTGACCCGGCTAAATACCGGACCCGTGAGGAGTTGGACAAGTACCGCAGCAAGGACCCCATCGCCAACTTGAAGATTTACATGCAGGACAATCAGTCTGCTTCCGACGAGGAACTAGCTGAAATCGATGCAAAAATCAAAGCCATCGTAGAGGAATCGGTGAAATTTGCGGAGGAGTCTCCCTATCCAGATCCCAGTGCCTTGTACGAAGATGTGTACGTAGGAGATTATCCCTACATCACCGAGTAAGGCTCTCAGATATATCCAGCGACTGTCTCGCGGTCAGGCTTACCTAGCAATCGCTTAGGTGTCTTTCCTCAGGACAGTCGCTATTTTTTTGTTCTCCCGAATCAGGGAAGTACTCATTCAAAAAAACACGAGTCATCTCGACGAACGAAGTGAGGAGAGATCTTACCAGGGTAACTTTCAGGAGGTTCGCCAAGCCAATGCTTCCCATGAGATTCCTCCTCCCGCTGGTCGAGCGGAATGACTCTGAGGTGTTGGATGGCGAAGCCACGAGGTAACCCTTCCTTACATCCTTCAGTCATCTCGACGAACGAAGTGAGGAGAGATCTTGCCAGGGTAACTTTCAGGAGGTTCTAGTGCCAGTGCTTCCCATGAGATTCCTCCTCCCGCTGGTCGAGCGGAATGACTCTGAGGTGTTGGATGGCGAAGCCACGAGGTAACCCTTCCTTACATCCTTCAGTCATCTCGACGAACGAAGTGAGGAGAGATCTTGCCAGAGTAACTTTCAGGAGGTTCGCAGTGCCCGTGCTTCCCGTGAGATTCCTCCTCCCGCCGGTCTAACGGAATGACTACAAAATGTACAAGGAAGGGGCGATAGAAACCTATTAACCTACACCACCCTCACCTCCACTCCTCTCTCCTCCATCTCAGCTACCAATTCGGCGGGAGTCGCCTGGTCGGTGATCACCAAATCCACGTCCTCCAGGTCACATATTTTCCCAAAGCCCTTGCGGCCAAACTTGCTGGCATCGGTGAGCACAATGGTCTGTTCTGCCGCCTGCATCATTTGCCGATTTAGGTGGGCCTCCATGGCATTGGAGGTGGTAAGCCCAAAATCTGGACTGATACCATCTACTCCCAAAAACAGTCGGGTACAGGCAAAACTGCGCATCATCTCTTCGGCGTAAGGCCCTACGACTGAAGCAGAGCTTTTGCGCAGGATCCCTCCCAGTTGTACCACCTCAATTTTGTCATGCTCCAACAGGGCCAGAGACACATTCATCGCAGCCGTAAGCACAGTCAAGGGCAAATTATGGGGCAGGCTCCTAGCCAGAGCCAAACCCGTAGTCCCCGAACCAATGATGATGGCCTCTTGAGCTTTTAAGATCGCGGCGGCGGCTTTTCCTATTCGCCTCTTCTCCTCCGCAAAAAAGGATTCCTTTTCAGACACCGAACGATCCTTGGCGTAAAGTTCCCGAGAGCTGGCACTGCCATGAGACCGGTACAGCAGGCCTCGACTTTCCAACTCTTTCAAATCCTTTCGAATTGTCACCACCGAAACCCCTAAGGCCTCCGATAGGTCACTGACTTTGGCAAAACCTTTTCCTTCTAGCTGATCTAGGATGTATCTATGTCGCTCGGCTATGGTCAAATCCTGAGGGTATTTCCCCCAAGAAAGCACCCAAGTAGGCTTTTGCCAAAAAAACCAGGAACTATTTTCTTGTTGTTTCGAATATTAACAAATGATTAGATTTTTGTTTCTATTTATTTCTTTTAGTTTCTTTTTGTAGGTTTCGATTGATTTACATACGCTCATGTGAGCGTTGGAATGTAACACAACATCAACATGGATAGAGCAAGTGCAATGGCTAGCCTGGCCAAGCAGGACATAGAATGGGATTTGATCGTGGTAGGAGGAGGCTCCACCGGCCTAGGGGTTGCACTAGATGCGGTTACCCGAGGCTACCGAGTCCTGCTGCTGGAACAAGCAGACTTTGCCAAGGGAACCTCTAGTCGCAGCACCAAACTGGTTCACGGAGGAGTCCGATACTTGGCCCAAGGAGATGTGCTGTTGGTATTGGAAGCACTAAGGGAACGAGGGCGTTTGCTCAAGAATGCTCCGCACGTAACCAAGAATCAATCTTTCGTCATCCCGATTTACACCTGGTTTGACCGCTTGCAATATACCGTGGGCCTGACCCTATATGACTGGTTGGCCGGAGGCCTGAGCTTGGGTAGGAGCAAGTTTGTGTCTAAGACCAAAACCCTCGAACTCATCCCCACCATCAAGTCTGAGGGGTTGATGGGCGGAGTAATTTATCAAGATGGCCAATTTGACGATGCCCGCTTAGCCCTGAACGTAGCCCAGACCTGCGTGGAACAAGGAGCGACAGTACTAAATTACTTTCGGGTAAATGGCCTCTTGAAAGATGCACAAGGAAAAATATCTGGGGTCAAAGCAGAAGACCGCGAGACGGGACAAAGCTATGAACTCAAAGCAAAAGCCGTGGTCAATGCCACTGGGATATTTGTGGATGGCTTGCTGCAAATGGACCAACCGGCTAAGCGCAAGATGATCCGCCCCAGCCAAGGAGTACACTTGGTCCTCGACCGGTCCTTCCTCCCAGGTGACCACGCCATCATGATTCCCAAAACCTCCGATGGGCGGGTTCTTTTCTGTGTGCCTTGGCACAATAAGATCGTGGTTGGAACCACCGATACCCTACGCGAACATCCAGAACTGGAACCCGAGGCCCTGGAAAATGAAATCGCTTTCATCCTCGAAACAGCGCAAGCCTACCTAAGCAAGCAGCCCCAGCGCAGCGATGTGTTGTCGGTCTACGCAGGTTTACGCCCCCTGGCCGCTCCCGCCGAAGAAGGAAAAAGCACCAAAGAAATTTCTCGTAGCCATAAAATCATGGTATCCGAAAGCGGCCTGCTTACCATCACAGGGGGAAAGTGGACCACCTTCCGCAAAATGGGCGAAGACACCGTAAATCGAGCCATCAAAGTAGCAGGACTCAAGCCCAGCGTCAGCCGTTCGGCCCAGGTCCCCCTACATGGCTACCAAACCAATCCAGATCTGAGCAACCCGCGCTATGTCTATGGCAGTGATCAAGATAAGTTGGCCATGCTGGAAGCCACCGACCCCTCCTTGCAAGAGCGATTGCATCCGCAGTTTCCTTTTACCCGCTCTCAGGTAGTCTTTGCGGTGCGGGAGGAAATGGCGCGCAAGGTAGACGACTTCCTATCTCGGCGCGTGCGCATTCTGCTGTTGGATTCCCGAGCGGCCCAAGACATGGCCCCAGCCGTAGCTCAACTCATGGCCCAAGAACTAGGACGGGATCAAGCCTGGGTAGATCAACAAATTGCCGGTTTTCATGCAATTACCCAGCGCTACCGGCTCAATCCAGCACAAGCCTAGCCCTACTCGACGCTCTTTCATCTCCTCTCTTTTTCCGCTAAATTGATTTTCTACATTTTTTAACCTCCCAATCAGCTACTACTACTTATGTCCGATACGCCTGCCTATATCATGGCCCTAGATCAAGGAACCACCAGCTCTCGTGCCATCATTTTTGACCATGCTGGAAAAATCCAATCAGTTGCTCAAAAGCCTTTTGAGCAAATCTTTCCTAAGCCCGGCTGGGTAGAACATGACGCCACAGAAATTTGGTCCTCTCAGGCTTCGGTGGCCTCAGAAGCTCTGGCCAAGCTGGGCATTCACGGTTCCGATTTGGCAGGCATTGGCATTACCAACCAGCGTGAGACCGTAGTGGTATGGGATCGAGCTACTGGCAAGCCCATCCATAACGCCATCGTATGGCAGGATCGTCGCACCTCTGCCTTTTGTGATCAACTGAAGGAAGAGGGCAAACTCGAATTTGTTCGGGCTAAAACGGGCCTGGTCCTTGATGCTTATTTTTCTGCAACCAAAGTCAAATGGCTACTCGATCATGTAGAAGGAGCCCGAGAAAAGGCTGAGCGTGGAGAGCTGGCCTTTGGTACAGTAGACAGTTGGCTGATTTGGAAGTTCACCGATGGACAAGCCCACGTCACCGATGTAACCAACGCCAGCCGTACCTTGCTCTTCAACATCCATGAACTGAAGTGGGACGAAGAACTGCTCGCTCTATTTGACATCCCGGCTTCCATCCTGCCAGAGGTGAAATCCAGCAGCGAAGTCTACGCCCACACCACCGGAAACCTCCTTCAAGCCAATATCCCGATTTCTGGCATTGCAGGTGACCAACATGCGGCCCTCTTTGGGCAAATGTGCTTGGAAAAAGGCATGGCCAAATGCACCTACGGCACGGGCTGCTTCGTGGTGATGAACACTGGAGAAGAGCCTGTAACTTCTCACAACAACCTCCTGACCACCATTGCCTGGCAGATCGATGGCAAGGTAAGTTATGCCCTAGAAGGCAGCATCTTCATCGGTGGTGCGGCGGTACAATGGCTCCGCGATGGCGCACAGATGATTGAAAGTGCCGCAGAGAGTCAAGCCCTGGCAGAATCGGTGGAAGATAATGGCGGGGTGTATTTTGTTCCGGCTTTGACCGGCTTGGGGGCTCCTCATTGGGATCAGTACGCTCGAGGAGCCATCTATGGACTTACCCGAGGTACGACTTCTGCCCACATCGCGCGTGCTACCTTGGAGGCCATCGATTACCAAGTGTACGACGTGATCAAGGCCATGGAATCAGACGCAGGTCAGCCTTTGGCAGAAATGCGGGTGGATGGAGGCGCCGTAGCCAACGACCTGCTCATGCAGTTCCAAGCTGACCTACTCCGCACTTCCGTTCGGCGCCCAGAGGTATTGGAAACTACGGCACTGGGAGCCGCCTACTTAGCGGGCTTGGCCGTTGGCTATTGGAACAGTGTCGAAGAGCTCTCAGGTCAATGGCAGATTGACCGCACCTTTGAACCAGAAAAAGACCCAGCTCAGGTTGAGGCTTACCTCAAGCACTGGCACAGTGCGATTGAACGGAGCAAAGGCTGGGCTTTGATGGAGTGAGTTGGGGTCGGGTCGGGATTACGCGCAGGCCGACAACACTGCTATGAAATCCCGATCCGCGTTTTGAAGCACCACAGCGTGATGCAACTAAATGGAACAACCCTTATATTGGCTTTTGCATCTCGCATCGAAAACCATTCGAGTTGATATACCCTGTTTTCTCCTAAACCACCCCCCATGTCACCATTTCTCGCAGAAATTCTGGGCACCATGACACTGATGCTCTTTGGCTCAGGCGTCAATGCCAACGTCACGCTTAAAGGCACTTATGGCCGCAACTCTGGGTGGATCGTCATCACTACAGGCTGGGGCTTGGCGGTATTTTCGGGCGTGGTCGTAGCGGGTCCAATCAGTGGGGCACATTTGAATCCAGCAGTCAGTTTGGGTTTGGCCGCGGCTGGCAAGTTTGACTGGTCTCAAGTAGCGCCCTACATTTTCGCTCAATTGATTGGGGCATCGATCGGGACATTCCTGGCTTGGTTCATACACAAGGATCACTTTGACCAAGAGGAAGAGCCAGGGAAAAAGCTGGGTGTCTTCAG
>CAZFPQ010000103.1:0-23223 GCA_964521065.1 uncultured Bacteroidia bacterium
TTAAGTATTCCTTAGACCCATTCTTTACCAACATTCCCTAGTCCATGAAGAACTTACTGGTTTTCCTTTTTGCCCTGGCATTGAGCGTGGGCTACGCCCAAGATGCACAAGAAATACCGGGATTGTTTGACAGCGAAGAAGTCCTAGAACTTACCATACGGGCGGATTTTGCCAGCTTCCTCGCTGACCGCACGGGGACAGCCAAAGCCGTAAAGGCTCAAATCACCTATTCTACCCTCGATGGCAGTTCGGTAGACGTGCCGTTGAAAATCAAAGTGCGCGGCCGCTTTCGTCGTGACCCCATGGTTTGTGACTTTCCCCCAATTCGCTTGGATTTTGACAAGGACGACGATTTGCCTCCCCCTTTTCAAAATCAAAACAAGCTCAAAGTGGTTACCCACTGCCAATATGAGGAGTACATTTTTCGGGAATACTACCTCTATAAAGTTTTCCAACTGCTGAGTGAGTACAGCTTCAAGGTCAGGCTTTGCCGCATCAGTTACGTAGACATCAACAAAGCCAGGGAAACCGAAACCAAATGGGCCTTTCTTATTGAGGCAGAAGATGAACTCGCAGAGCGTTTTGGTGGAGAGCCCTTGGATGAAGATGTAAACGTCACTCCGGACGATGTAGAGCGAGATCAATTAACCTTGGTCCACATGTTTAACTACATGGCCGCTAATCGTGATTTTGACGTCAGGATTCGGCAAAATGTCAAAGTTATTTCCAGGGCTGAAGGCAGACCTGTGGTCGTTCCATATGACTTTGATTGGTCCGGCATGGTCAACGCCGAGTATACCAAGTCCTATACCCAAGCAGGAGGACCTGTTTACAAAGACCGGGTGCGCTTCGTGCGACTTTGTCGTACCGAAGAAGAATACAATGCTATCCTCGATCAATTTAGAGCCATTAAAGGAGAAGTTTTCGAGTTATACCAATCTTCTCCCTATCTGAGTAAGGAGGTAATCAAGGAATCCCTCGGCTACTACAAAACCTTTTACAAGACCTCCAAGAAAGGGAAAACCATGGAAGAGGTATTTTTGAAAGGATGCAGCCAGTGAGAGTTTAAAAGAATGGGACTTTGGGAGGATAAGGCGATTGGCCTCCAAGGAGTCATGAGTTGAGAGCTCCCTATTGCTCCTATTTTAACTGTGATGGCATAGATGGGGTGTTTTCTCGAAAGAAAGAAAACGGGTGTCCTCTTTTAGTTGGAGTCCCAGTCGGAGAGAATCACTCAGGTCTTCTATGCCCAGGACGAGACCTACATGCACCCCATTGCCCCTAAAGAAAATCGTGGTAAAATAGGTTTCTTCGCTTAACTGCTGATGGACCGGAGTTCCACCCAGAATCAAGGCCAGCAGCAGATCAAACACTGACTAAGTCAATAAAACCAGTAGGCCCAGACCTATTCTTTTGAGGATCTTCATGGCCCTCAGAAACTACTCCACTTCCATTAAGGTTCCAATCTCCGCTAGTTTTTTTGCTGCGTGGGTCATGGCTTCTTCCATTGAGCTTGAGCGCTCCATCACCGTGTATATCCTCGCTAGGCCTAAGGCTTTGGCGACGCCGACTTCGGCGGCTCCACATACCCCGATGAGGGGTTTCTCGGCCCTTTGGGCCAAGCGACATACGCCGCTGATGAGCTTTCCTTCCACCGTTTGTTGGTCTAGCTTTCCCTCACCCGTAATTACCCAATCGGCCCATTGGATATGCTGGGCTAGCTCACTAATCTCCAGAAACGTATCCGTTCCCGATTGGAGTTGCCCCCCTAACAAAGCCACCATTCCACCGCCAATTCCTCCTGCCGCACCCGCGCCTTTGAGCATGCTTACATCTGCTAAACCCTGTTGCTGAAAACGAAGAACCAAATTTTGCAATCCGCGATCCAACTGCTCTACCTCCGCTGGGGCCGCCCCTTTTTGCGGAGCATAAACCTTGGCCGCTCCATTTGGACCGAAGAAAGGGTTGTCCACATCGCAGACTACTTTCAATCGAAATGCTTTTTGTTTGGCAGGCAGCTTGATCTGAGAAATAGAGTTAAGGTTTTCTCCAATAGGTGCAAGGGTTTGCCCCTTGGCATCCAAGAAGTTAAACCCCAGGGCCTGGGCAATTCCGGTTCCGCCATCATTGGTCGCACTTCCACCTATAAACAAGTAAATCTCACGAACCCCGTGGTCCAAGGCATGGGCCATCAAGAGGCCCGTGCCAAAAGAGCTGGTATGGAGGCAATCTCGTTCTTCGGGGGTTAGGAGCACCAAACCAGATGCAGCCGCCAATTCAACGTAGGCCCGCTCTCCCGATCGCAGATACGTAGCCCTCATGGGTCGTCCCAATGGGTCACTGGTATCTACCGTGATCTCCTCTACGTCTAAGTAGCGCGCAAGAACCTCTAGGGAGCCATCCCCTCCATCCGCGAGAGGGCAGGCTAGGATCTCTGCCTCAGGAAAGCGATGCTTCAAACCTTGGGTCAAGGCATTACAGACCTCTGCCGCCGTCAGTGAGCCTTTGAATTTGTCAGGACAAAGGAGGATGTTCATGTCAAAATCGGTTCGATGTACACGCTCACTAAGACTATGGCGACGAAAAATAAGAGCAGGATTGCGGCATCTCGCTTATCAACTTCCCAGCTAAAGCCCAAGGTCTTCCCACCTGAATCGATAGCTGGGTTAATTATACTGGCTACATAGGCAACCACCAAGGTCGTAACTGCTCCTACCGCGTTCCACCAAAACCAAAAGACTTCTGGCACAAAGAGCCACAAAAAGACGTTGACCCCCACCCCAGCAATGATGCCGAGATTGATCCCAAAGCCATTGATCCGCTTGATGCCAATGGCCGCCACGAAGGTCGCAATCATGGGCCCGTAGAAGACGGAGCCAATCTTGTTGATGGCCTCAATCACCGTTTTGGCAATGGAGCCCGTGTAGAAGGCCAAGACCAGGGTTACCACACCCCAAAACAATACCGCCCAGCGCGAGTAGTTGGCATACTGCCGCTCACTGAGCCCTTTATCTCGATTGAAGAAATCCTCTACCGTAGCTGCGCTTAAGGAGTTAACCGTAGAACTGAGCGAGGACATGGCCGCCGATAAAATCGCCACCATCAAAATGCCGACCACACCGTGGGGCAGGTAATTGGTGATGAAGAGGGGGATCATCAGGTCGGGCTTGTCCGCTGGAATCATGGCCTGAAATTCTGGCTGAGTAGCCACCAGGGTCCCGATGATCAGTCCCATGATGCAGTAAATCATGGTAATGGGAAAGCGGATCAAGCCATTGACCAAGAGGGTCTTTTTCACTGTGCCCATATCCTGGGCAGAGAACAGGCGCTGCACCTGGCTTTGGTCGGTCCCGTAGTAGGAGGTGTACAAGAAAAAGCCTCCAATTAGCATGGGCCAGAAACCAAACTCATCGCTTTCTAGTCCAAAAGAGCCAAAGTCAACGGCATTAAGCCGAGAGCGGTCTAGCTCTGCGGTAAAAGTTTCCCAGCCTCCCAGCAAGTCCAAACCAACGAAAAAGCAAATCAGGATCCCCACCACCAGTAGCCCTAATTGGATGGCATCACCATAGACTACGGCTTTCATGCCTCCTTGGTAGGCATAAACCAAGGTTACCACCCCTATGATCAGGATGGTGGCCCACATCGGTACGCCCATGACACTGGTGAGGATCAAGGCCACGGTATAGATCATGACGCTGGTGGCAAAGGCTCGACTGATTTGGAACACCGCACTTAGCAGCAAGCGAGAGGAAGGTCCAAAGCGCTTTTCGAGGAACTCGTATACACTCACGATGCCCGCACGATACATGGGCGGGATCAGGAAGATGCTGAGAAAGAGCATGGCCAATGGCACGGCAAACTCAAAAGTCAGCCATGCCATACCGCCTCCTTGCTTCAACCCCACAAAGGCCGGGGCAGAAATGAAGCTGATGGCAGAAATTTGGGTTGCAGCGGTACTCAAGGAAAGGGGAAACCAGCCAAAGCTTTTCCCTCCCAAAAAGTATTCGTCGCCTGATTTGGCCCCTCTAAAGAGTCGACCCAATAGCAGAAATCCAACGACGTAGACAGCGATAACGAGGTAGTCCAGATAATTCATTTCGCGAGTATAAAGTCAATGATGGATGAGGCCGTCCAAGAAAAGAGGTCACCCCCATAGCCTCGACTGAGTCCTTGGGCGATGGCCTTTTCTGGCTCAAAGTATTCGAAAAAGCCTAGTTTTTCGATCAATTCAAAAGTATCGGCCTTCACCCACTCCGCCGTTTGGCCAAAACCATAGTCTTTCAAACCGTGATGCAGCATCCAGTTCATGTGGGGCCAGATCGGCCCCCGCCAGTATCGTTTGGAATCATAGAGTGGGCTATCTACGTCATAGCTCGGGGTAAGGTAGTAGCCCCGTTGGTGGAGTTCTTCCAAGTAAGCATTCATTTTTGAGGCCTGATCTTGGCTGGGTATTCCGGCAAAAAGCGGAGTAAGTCCCCCTATTTCCTTGGCTTTGATCTGTTTTTCACCTCGCAAATCATAAGGCACAAACATGCCCAACTCTTCATTCCAGCACTTTTCCCGGAAACTACGCAGACTCTGCTGCTGCCATTCCTCCACCTCCCCGACGTCCAGACCAAGTTCCTGCCCCATCCTAATCAATGAATCGTTGGACTTAATCAACAAGGCATTCATCAGGTCATCCTGAATTAAGAAAGGGCTCTCTTTGGCAATTTCAGGACCATCATATTGATATGTTTTACCTAGCAAGAGTAGGTAAACATAGCGATCGTACTGCTGAGCGGTAGGTCTTTCAGAGGCATCTGCTAGTTTGAGGTCCTGTCGCTGATAAGGCGGCAGTTGTCCCGGTTGCACGTCGATCCGGTCCAGGGATTCATCCCATAGAGGGGAGTTATCCCTGCCAGATTCCCAAGGGTGAAACATGAACATCAACCCTTCTTGCTTGGGATCGCGATAGCGATACAGGAATCGATGGTAATGAAGAATTTGTGGAAAAATTTCTTTAGCAAAAGCCCAAAGTTCCTCATTATCAGGGTTTCGCCAAAGTAAATGCTCTAGGATAAATCCATGAACAGCCGGTTGGGTAATGCCCGAAGACTTGGGCCGATTAGGCGCTCCGGGGTTTACTTGGGACTCCCAAAAGTCAAAATTGGGGAAATATGTTTTTTCTTGTTCGCTGTGAAAAA
Organism: uncultured Bacteroidia bacterium; assembly: GCA_964521065.1. Lineage (GTDB taxonomy): Bacteria > Bacteroidota > Bacteroidia > J057 > J057 > CAYVAP01. The sequence continues at coordinate 5,187 of CAZFPQ010000103.1, forward strand.
TGATATGAGGCACCAAACCATTTTCCCATTGTCCCGCAAAAAGGGACTTGAGCTCTGAAATAGCTTTGTATAGCTCTCCATACTGATGTCCCAGACAAATGAAACCTGAGTCCCAGTTCCATTGAAAAGGATAGAGCTTGTGGGTAGGGATGGTAAAGCCTTGCTTCCAGTTTTTTTTCAGGATTTCATGAGCATCGGCGAGTAGTGTATCATGCAACATGTTCAGTGATGAGTTTGGAATGGGCTAAAAAGAGGTTGAGAGATCGGGGTTTTGAGAGGTTGAGGGCAGATAGCCAACTTCCAGTTCGCAATATATGAAGAGGGAAGAGACCCAAACCAGGGCCTCTCCCCCTATCCTACTACTATGAAACTTTAGAAATCAAATGCAAGGCGCAAGAAAATCCGTCGAGGCAGGATAGGACGCCCTACGAAGAACTCTCCTCCGCTGATCTGGGAATTGCCCTGACGAGGCGAGCCTTCGGTTACTCCAGCGGCATTCAAAAGGTTGAAGGCAGAAAGACCAATACGGAGGCTTTCGTTGTTGCCCAAATCAATGCGATAGCCAATAGAAGAGCGAACAATGTTATAGGCTCCCAATTCAACGGTATTGGCATCGTTGGCAAATTTGCTGCCAAGGAAATTATTGGATACATCAAAATCAAAGTTGCCTCTTTGGACATTGACCCCTACCATGGCCATCACTCCTGGCTGGCGACGAGGCGTCTTTCCGACTAGCTCATCGTTGCCTTCAAACTGGGTAAACTGTGCATTTTGGAAGGTGGCGTTACCGTACAGATTTACGCCTGAGATGATTTGATAATTCAGGTTAATCTCAGCCCCAATGGTGCGGGTGCTTTGCAGGGCCACTTCCTCCGCTACCCCACCAGATGGCAAGTTCACAAAGTCTACGCTACGACGATCATTCAGCGCTACAAAGTAAAAGGCACCCGTAGCCGCAAAATTGCCCAGATTCAGTTTCGCTCCCAATTCTCCTTGAATGACTTCTTCTGGCTCATAGGACTGAGTCTCGCCAGGGGCTGAAAAACGTACCCCTCGGAGCTCAGGGAAGAAGTAGCCACGCGATCCGTTGGCGTAGACATTGGCGTTTTGGCTGATTTTGTACAAAGCAGCAGCGGCAATGGCCACCCCAGTAGCAGACACATTGCCCTTCTGGAAGGTGTTGCTCCCTACTCCCGTTTCTCTCTGGATGAAGCCTTCGGCTTGCTCTACCCTTACCCCAATGTCAAAGTTGAACTTTTCGCCTTGATATTCATCGGCCAGATAGATGGCCCGCTTTACACTTTCGATGGTGGTGTTGGAAGTTTGATTTCCGCTGATGAAGCCACCAGTAGAATAGTTGACAGGATTGCCGGCGCTATCAGTGTAGGTAAGTCCCACCATACGGGGGGCATTGCTAAAGTCCCCGAGGTAACGATATAGCCAGTTGTTGTCTTCGGCTCGGGTATTGGAGAGGAAGGTTCCTAAGGTAAGGTTATGTCCGTTTATTGACTTGGTCAGGTTGACCTCACCCACCATTTCTTCCATGGGGCGCTGGCGGTCAAGAACACGGTTCTCAAACAGCAAATCGCTGCCCGAAAGGGTGGCCCCATTGTCTATATAGGTAAACGTGCCATTTTCGGGCAAGCCACGATCGCTTAGATAGGTGTTCTGTGCTTCGGGGGTATTTCGGACACCATCTCCGTCCAGGAACAGGTTGAACCAATGGTCATAGCTCGCTGCCTTGACTTTGGAAGTAACACGCCAGTTGTTGCCAAAGCTATGGTCTAGGTCGACCATCACGTACTGTCCTTTGGTGATCACGCCTTCATCAATACGACTAGCGTAGCGGCCATTGGGGGTGTCAAACGAAAAGTTGGCAGCATCGCTGGTCAGCATGGTAAAGACCGTCTCGCCATCATTGCCGGTAGGCCTAGCTCTTTCTCCATTTTGGTTGTTCAAGGGATAAGGAAGGTAGAACTGCACATTGTCATCAATCATTTGCGCATAGACCGTGACAGAGCTTTTCCCATCGTTGAACAGTTTCTTTAGGTTACCACGAATCTGGTAGCCACGGGTAGCCAATCCTGTTTGAAGAGGTCCTTCATCATAGCGGTAAAAACCAGATATAGCGTAATACAAGTTTTCAGCCAGGGGGCCTGAAGCCAAGAAATCTACTTTGGCTCGTCCACCTTGGGCAACTTCCAACTGAAGCTTGTTGTCCACATTGGGACCGCCAGTTACACTGGTATAGTTGATGATGCCGGCTACGGAACCTGCTCCGAATAAGGTAGAAGCACCCCCGCGGGCAAACTCTAGGCTCTTGATGCCCAGGTCATTGCGGAAGTATACGTCGTGCGCCGAAGAGTTAAGACCAAAGGTACTGAGCACGGGCAGTCCGTCCACTTGGAGGGGAGTAAACTGGTACTGACCTCCAGAGGGCATGCCACGGACAAAGACATTGGAAGCTACCTCACCTCCGCCACCCTCGGCGGTGATGCCAGGAATGGAGCGCAGGATGTCCGCTTGTGAGTTGGCGCTCAAGGTTTGGAGTTGATCTGCGTTGAGGTAGGTCATCGACAATGGAGCCTCTTTGAGCGAACGGCTGGCAAAGGTGGCGGTCACCACCACTTCGTCCAAGGCGAGGTTGTCTTTGCCCAACATAAAATCGAGGGTATAGTTCCCTCCATCTTCCACCATGATCTGTTTGGTCTCGGCGCTATATCCAATGTAGGATACCCTGATGGAGCGAGTACCTGCTGGAACCTGGAAGCGATAGCTTCCATCTTCTGCCGTAAGGGCACCGTTGCCCGTTTCAATGACCATAACCGTGACCCCTACGAGGGGACCACTTTCATCCTTTACGGTACCGGACACGGTACCTTGGGCAAGGAGGTTGCGGCTTAGCCCGCATAGCAGGGCCAGGAGCAAAATGCTCCGAGTAGTTTTGCGTAAAAAGTCAATGATTAACATAACGATGATGCGAATAGTGTTTTAGTCCTGGTCCCTAGCTAGGGACTTGATAACACTAAGTTAACCTGAGTCAAAGCGGGAAAAACACAGCATTCTATACTTGGGTAGCACTATTCTATACTTTACACCATGCCACATGTGCAATTATTGAATATATTGTGCGACATGAAGCCGGAATACGAAAAGATCACCGAACCCCCAGAGCGGTCCTTTACCGTCAAAACCGTTATCCGGCAGAGCCGGCCTCTTTTGAGCCAAGCTTGGCACTACCATCCTGAGATAGAGATTTGCTTCACGGAGAAAAGTTTTGGGCGCAGGTTCGTAGGAAACCACATTTCAGACTATCGTGCGGGGGACCTGGTGATGTTTGGTTCCAACTTACCTCACGGCTTCACCACCGACTTCTATTGCCAACAGGTTGTCATTCAGATGACCCATGATTTTTTGGGGAATGCCTTTTTGGAAACGCCAGAGCTAAGGGGAGTTAAATCCCTCTTTGAATACGCCCGTCGAGGCTTATCTTTTGGAAAAATGACCAAAGCTCTGGCCCGGGATAAGATTGATCGGTTGAAGCAATCTGAGGGATTCCAACAGATGATCAATTTGTTTGACCTACTCAACTTGCTATCTGAGTTGAGGGATGCGGACCCCATTTGCTCAGAGGAATATTCTTATAGCCTTGATGCCACCCACCTTAACCGGGTAAAAATGGTCTATGACTACGTGATGCTTCACTTTAACGAAGACATCAAAGTAAAAACACTGGCTGACCTCCTAAACTTAACTGAAGTGGGGTTTTATAAATTCATCAAGAAGCATACGAAGAAGACTTTCACTGAAATTTTGAATGATGTGCGCATCAGCCAGGCTACGAAGTTGTTGATCAGTTCGGATGACCCCATCTCTCAGATCGGCTTTGCCTGCGGCTACAACCACAGTTCCTACTTTAATCGCCGCTTCAAAGCCATCATGGGGCAGACTCCGCAGGAATTTAGGAATTTATATCAGGGACAGGAAGTGGGGTAGAATTGGTGGGGTATGAGGGAGTTGAGGAAGTTAAGGAGTTAAGGAGTTAAGGAGTTAAGGAATATGGGCTTTTTTGTCCTTAGATTTTCTTTTACTCCAGTGCTTATTTCTGATACAGGCGAACCTCAAAATTATCGATCCAAAGCGGTGTGCTAGGCTCTGGGTCCCAGAGATAAAGGCGAAGTATGTCCTCATCCTTGACGCGCCAAGGTAGGCGAACTTCGTAGGAGAATTCAGTCCAACTTCCGGGCTCACCTAAACGATGGAGGCGAGCTGGGGTAGCTCGATAAACCCGCTCTCCCTCCAGCAGCATGGTAGTCAACTGGGCGTAATTCCAGAAGGTGCTGGGATACTGCTCGAAATAAAACTGCACCTTGACCTGCACCCAATCTCCCGCCTCCGCCCCGATAGCCCCTAAAGTAGTCTCGTATTTAGGAGAAAATTCTTGCTGAGGCGCCATCAAGAGGGAATAATTCCCTTCAAATACGTGAGCTTGGCTACGGTTGATGCTGGTATCGGTTTCATAGGTTTGGTTTACCAGCAGGGTCTCTTGATAGTCGCCAGGATTCTTGAGTTCTCGTTTTACTTCGTAAAACTTGGTGTCTTCTTTCTTGAAGTGGGTCCTCCCAACCACTTTGGGATAGTAACCCTTGCTCAGTCCATCTGCATTCCAGTAGGGATTGTTGCCACCGTGGGATTGCCAGTGAAAATTGAGGTTGATTTCCACAAAAAAGATCATCACGGCGTAAAGGGACCAACGAAGCAAGCGGGGCTGTCCCCACAGCCAGTTCAGAAAGGCTGCCAAGGGTATCGCCATCAAAGGAATAGTTTGTACCAAAGGTCGCCCCCCCAAGCCACCACCATACCACCAAATGGACCAGGAAAATATCACGTACCAGGCCAGCAACAGGTAAACCCAAATGGCCCAGAAACTCTCTCTTTGCTTGCGATAGTGGGCATAGATCCCAATGAGAGAAAAGATCAGCACGGGAGAGAACATAAATAGCCCCTTGCGATAGCTGAACAAGCCTTTGAGGATGAGCGGATTTTTAAAGTTAAAGCCAATTTCTCCGTAGCTATAAAACACAAAATCTCCCGTGGTGTATTTCCAGTAAATCAGCTGCAAGCTACCAACCAAGCCCATGGCTACGCCTGCTATGAACAACTGGAGAAGGTTCGCTTTGATCAGCTGTAACTTGTGTCGCCAAGTCTCTCGGTTGCTGATGCCCCAAAGCAAAGGAACCAAGATCAAGAGCACATCGGTAGGGCGAGTCAGGCCGGCCCAGCCAATCAAAAGTCCCATGCCTAGGGCCCTTCCCCAACTGGGCTCTTCGTGCCAGCGAATGGTCAGCCAGAGGACCGCGGCATAGATGGTGAACAAATAGGTGTGGGTCATCCCCCCATCAATCGCAGCATAGTTGAGGTAAACCGTGCCTAGCGCAACCAGGGCAAGGGTCAAGGCAGTGATTCCATCTTCGAAAAACTTCAGCAATACCCTTCGCAAGATGAATAGGCCCAGTATGCTGTAAAATATGGCGGCCATGGACACCGCAAACTGGTAGGGCAAGGAAAATCCGTCGGCTAAGTATAGCTCGCTGAGGCTAGCAAAAAGGTGGGCCAGCAAAAAAAATGGCAGAAAGAAAAAACTTACCCCCATGGGATAGCGCAGGCTCTGCTTACCGTCTGGCATCAGGTGGCTGTGGTAGTAGGTTTCTGAGGGGCGGTAGGTCTCGAAAATTTGGGATTGAAACTTCAACTCGGCTACATCTCCATAAATGAAGGTAGCCGGCAAGTAGAGATAATAGCCATACACGTCCCAAGAAAGAGTGGCTTCGGTACCAGGCTTTTCCCAACGAGGGTAAAAGTGGGCTACTCGCCAAATGACCAGCGCCAAAATCAACACGGTACCCAAAGACCAGGGAGCAGTAGATTTCATCATCGAGTCAAAGGATCAAATCAAATAGGCCAAAACGATGGAAAAGCTAATGGCTACCATCATTTCCAGCAGCCCAGCACCAAAATTTTGATCCTCGGTGATCTCCGTATTCAAGTTGGAGTTTCGCAACACAAAGCGGTCAAAGACAAAACGGATGACGATCAGGTACACAAAAATGATCACTACGTCTAGGCCTAAGGTAATTAGGTCTTCGACCCAACCGTGAAAATCGCCAGAAACCGCACGCATGATGATGATTCCAATCGAGATCAGACCTCCTGCGAAACCCATTCCCGCCGCCACATTATCCTTTTCAATCTCTTCGTGGACGTCATAGTTGCTTACCCGGGCGTACAGCAAAGCAAACAACACCAGACAGAGCTGTCCAATCAGATAAAATACCAAGGCTGTCAAGGGGCCGCCACCATTGCCATGCACCGAGCCGCCAATGATGAGCCCCGTGGCCAGGTAGGCTCCAGCTTCCACCACTCCAGTACCAGGATTTTGATCGTGGATGATTTCTTTTTCTACAGAGAACTTATACAGAATGAGGCGCTGGTTCACCAAACGAGCTAAGTTCAGCAACAAGACTCCTGCCAAGCTGTATCCAGCTACGTTGATAAAGTCTGTCAAAACGTCGGTGGAGGGGCCGCTGAGGGCACCGATAAAAATAGCGGTGACGCCCAAGATATAGCCAGAATAGCTGACAGAGACGGCGTTGTTATCATACTCTGTGAGTTGTTCATCTAGCCGGTAGGAGGCAAACATTCCTTTAAGCCATTTGGAAAAAAAGAAGATGCCGACATACATCAATACATAACCGCCGTTAATTAACCAACGCTCAATCAGTGATTCATTCCAATCCATAAGATCCCAAGGCTTAGTGATGAGTAGCAGACAATAGCTAAACCAGGAGGTCAAGGGGATTATCCCCATATTTTAGCCCCAGGGTTTCTCTTCCCCAAGCTTCCTGGTTCTTCAGCTGGCAAAAGTTATGGAATAATTGGAATTAATCGAACATTGCTGGGCGAGATTCCCATCTTTGTGCCATGTCAAGCCAAGTAAAGGTCCTAGGGGTTATTCCAGCTCGCTACGCTTCAAGCCGCTTTCCCGGCAAGCCCCTAGCCAGCATTCATGGCAAAACCATGATCCAGCGCGTATATGAGCAGGCCCAGCAGGCCACCAAGCTATTCGGCTTGGTAGTCGCCACCGATGATGAGCGCATTCGGCGCGAGGTAGAGCGGTTTGGAGGGCAAGTACAAATGACCCGGGAAGACCATGAGTCAGGCACAGCCAGACTCACCGAAGTGGCCGATCATTATCCCGAAGCCACCCACTTTTTGAATATTCAAGGCGACGAGCCTTACCTCCATCCTGATCAACTAGACCAGCTCATCCAAACCCTGCTCACCCCCCGTACCGACTTGGCGACCCTGGCCAGGCCCCTACGCCGAGTAGGAGACTTGCAAAGTCCAAACGTGGTCAAGGTTGTACTTGGGGAACAAGATCAGGCGCTCTATTTTAGTCGGGCTGCATTGCCATATTGTCGGGATGAGGACGATCAGAGTCAATGGTTAGCTCAACCTCATTATTTTCAGCACGTAGGCCTATATGGATTCACCCGTACCGCCCTCATGAGTTATCCCTCCCTCAAACCTAGTCCGCTTGAATCGCTTGAAAAACTAGAACAATTGAGGTGGTTGGCTCATGGATATGTAATCAAGGTGGGGATCACGCATTGGGATTCACAGGCCATAGATACCCCAGCAGATCTTGAATACTTGGTACAAGAAGCCATTCCTAGCTGGGTAAGCAAATGACGAAATGTGCTTACCCATTCCTTTCTGCCAAATCTTTATGAGGGTTTTGTGTTACTTTTGTGTCGTCCAAATATGATCTCGCTACCTAACCATAGTTAATCACTTATGCGCATCCACGGTCTAATCATCGGTCTTTTGCTTTGGGGCATGGGGCTAAGTGCCCAGCCCACCGCCATCACCCTTACTGGTGAACTGACGAATTGCCAGCAAGACTCTCTTTACTTTTTTGTCTTAGATGGCGTGTCTTTGAGGCCACAGGGAGTCGTTCCTTTAAGTCAGGTAGAAGGAGGACATGCATTCAATGTTCAGTTTCCAGACTTACCTAAAGGATTTTACCTTCTAGGAGGAGGAGCCCGAGCCAATACCATCATGCTGATGTTAGGTGGAGAGGAAACCGTTCACTTAACTGGAACCTGCCCTACCTTGAGTCAAGCAGGTGTTGCCTCTCCTGCCAATCAAGCCTATAAATCCTTTACTCAGCAGGTCAATAAACTAGGGGGAGATTTTCAGCGGGTATTGCAGCAGTATCAGTTTGCTCAGCGCCAAAGTACCCCCACCGAAGATTTGGTCAAACAGATGGCCCAAATCGACAGCCAAAAGCTGGCCTTGCTAAATCAGGCCTATGAGGCTGACTCCCTAATTGGGCAGACTGTAGCCTTGCAAACTTATTTGAGCTACCATGTCCATGGCTCAGCTTATCCTTCAGAAGCTCATTACTTTGCCAATAACTACTACCAATTTGTAGACTGGCAAAACGAGGAATTGGATCGTAATCCAATGGTGCACGAGTCAGCCAAGACCTATGCCCGCACCTTGGCTCAAGTAGGATTGCCCAATGAGCAGCAGATTGCTTATGGAGATGCCTTGCTCAACAAAATCCCAGGGGCAAGCTCTAGGCGTAAGTCATTTATTTTGGGCTTAGTCTCCAGTTTCCAAAGCCTCAATCCTGATGCGTACGTCTACTTCGCCAAAAAATACCTAGCAGAATTCCCACAAGACAATCCACAAATCGCCCAGCAACTCAGCCAAGAGATCAAGGCGCTAGAATCCCTCATCATAGGTGCGGTTGCTCCAGAAATTAGCCTACCAAACCCCGACGGAGACACCTTGCACCTCAGCGACCTACGTGGACAGGTCGTTTTGATCGATTTTTGGGCCAGCTGGTGCCGTCCTTGTCGCATGGAAAACCCCAACGTGGTGCGGATGTATGAAAAATTCCACGACCAAGGGTTTGAGATTTTGGGCGTGAGCCTAGATCGGAGCAAGGATGCATGGGTCAAAGCCATCGATGATGATGGGCTCAACTGGTTGCACGTCAGTGACCTGAAGTACTGGTCTTCTGAAGCGGGTCAAACCTATGGCGTGCGGGCCATTCCTTACACGGTGTTGCTAGACCGTGAGGGCCGCATCGTGGCCAAGAAACTCAGAGGCCGTGCCCTGGAGAATCGAGTCGAGAAGTTGCTGCAGGAGTAAGCATATAGATTCACTAGCACGGATTGACAATCTGTGCTAGTGAATTGAAAATACCTCATAGGTTCGGGATCCAAAACCCTCTCGTAGCAAAGCGACCTTGCCTCCTGTCTCCCACTTCTCAAGCCTATTTCCCTCCGCGTTTGCGCTCGTGCTCTTTGAGGTAAATCTTCCGCAAACGAATGGAATCCGGGGTCAGTTCTACATACTCATCCTCCTTGATGTATTCAAGGGCTTCCTCCAGTGAAAACTTGATGGGCGGAGCCAACTTCACCTTGTCATCTGAACCAGCAGCGCGCACGTTACTGAGCTTCTTAGACTTCGTGACATTGATGACGAGATCGTCTGATTTGTTGTTTTCCCCGACAATTTGACCTTCATAAACTTCTTGTTGAGGGTCGATGAAGAATTGTCCACGGTCTTGGAGTCGGTCCAAGGCATAGGCGAAGGCTTGACCAGGCTCACTCGCGATCAAGGAGCCATTGTTACGCTTCTGGATTTCTCCTTTGAAGGGTTCAAAACGCAAGAAACGGTGAGCCATAATGGCTTCTCCTTGGGTAGCGGTGAGGATTTCGTTACGCAAGCCGATGATGCCCCGGGAAGGAATGGTAAACTTAAGGATGGCCCGTTCTCCGCGGATTTCCATGCTCTGCATCTCTCCCTTGCGCTGGGTAATCAAGTCGATGGCTCGGCCACTCATCGTTTCTGGCAGGTCGATGGTTAGCTCTTCAATGGGTTCGTGTCGTTTCCCCTCGATCTCCTTGATGATTACCTGTGGCTGTCCAACCTGCACTTCATAGCCTTCGCGGCGCATGGTTTCGAGCAGCACGGATAGGTGAAGGACTCCCCGGCCATATACATTGAAGGAATCCGCAGAATTGGTCTCTTCTACCCGAAGAGCCAAGTTCTTTTCTAGCTCTTTCTCCAAACGCTCTTTGAGGTGGCGAGAAGTCACATATTTGCCCTCGCGGCCAAAGAAAGGAGAATTATTGATGGTAAAGAGCATGCTCATGGTAGGCTCATCGATGGAGATGGGCGGCATGGCATCTGGGTGCTCTGGGTCGGTGATGGTGTCTCCGATTTCAAAATCGTCGAGCCCAGTGAGGGCGACGATCTCTCCGGCATTAGCCCCCTCGGCTTTTTGCTTGCCTAATCCTTCAAAGACAAATAATTCTTTGACCCGAGCCTGCTTTTTCTTCCCATCTCGCTTGATCAACGAAACCACTTGGTTTTCTTTAACGGAACCCCGGTGTAGGCGGCCTACGGCAATTCGTCCTACGTAGGAAGAAAAGTCAAGGCTGGTCACCTGCATTTGGGTAGCTCCCTCTTCTATTTGGGGAGCAGGAATGTATTCCAAAATGGTATCCAGCAGGTAGGTAATGTCATCGGTAGGTTCTTCCCATGAGGGACCCATCCAGCCCATTTTAGCCGAACCAAATACCGTGGGAAACTCCAACTGTTCTTCTGTAGCGTCCAACTCAAACATCAGCTCGTAAACCGCTTCCTGCACTTCGTCGGGACGACAGTTGGGCTTATCTACTTTGTTGACTACTACGATGGGTTTCAAACCTAGCTCCAGGGCCTTTTGAAGTACAAAACGAGTCTGAGGCATGGGTCCTTCAAAGGCATCCACCAACAGCAGTACTCCATCAGCCATGTTGAGTACCCGCTCTACCTCTCCACCAAAGTCGCTGTGACCCGGAGTATCGATTAGGTTGATTTTGGTATCTTTGTAGCGAACAGATGCGTTCTTAGAGAGGATGGTAATGCCCCGTTCACGTTCGAGGTCATTGTTGTCCATGATGAGTTCTCCCACAGTCTGGTGAGCCTTGAACAATTTGCCCGCCACGAGCATTTTATCTACCAAGGTAGTTTTGCCGTGGTCAACGTGGGCGATGATGGCGATATTTCGCAATGCTTGAGACATGCTGTCAATGGTATAATTTTCGCGCGCAAAGTTCCGCTAATATTATGATGAAACAAACCCTTATTTTCCGTTTCCTTGGCTTGATGCTAGGATTGACCCTTTTTGTCGCTTCCTGTGTAGAAACGGAAGGCAACGTAACCCCCGAAGCAGACCTGATTTTCACGGTAGTAGACGACAATGGAGAAAATATATCTGGAGCCCAGATCTTTCTTTTTCCTTTCCAAACACCCTATGAAGACTACCTGGCCGCCAATCCAGAGGGAGATCCCAGTCAGACTCCAAGCCTTGACCCCGAAGATGTCGCCACGACCAATTCCAGCGGGGAAGCCAGCTTTATAGGGAGGCCTTTGGATGGAACCAGTTTTCCCAGCGGAAATACCTTCATTCATCAACCCAACTCCATTTACTTTCGAGTACAAGCGGAAGTCAATGGGGAATTTCTTACCAATGACAGCAGTGATCCCAATACCTACCGGATTAGCTTCCCTGACCTGGAATCAGGAGAATTTGTGCGCAATGAAATTGAAGTGGTGATTCGGTAGTTGCTTAAATCATTAGAGACTAATTCCCTTACCATTGAAGCTGCTATATCTTTCTGAAGCCAACCTCAAAGACCGCCTTTTCATCAAGGACCTGGTCCACAACTACAAGTATTCCCTTGAGCAAAAGGCCATCCTGGTCCACGCTCCTTTTGGAGGTACCGTACGAGACACACGCTTCGTAACCAAGCGAATTTCTACACTACTGAGTGAAACCATGGTCTACAACAACGCTTTTGGGGCGGAGCAGCGAGGCCTGATCACCCACAGTGAGGGAGGCTTAAGGGTCAAAACAGAGCTCATCGAAAAACTGCTGGCGCCCATTAACCTCCTAATTTTGGGACCCCAGGTTCAGGTAGATTCAGAGGTAGAGCTCCTAGATCCGATGGATATGTTGGAAGCCTTGAGATCATCCTTGCCGATTGAGGAGACCATCGTCTTCACCGACAATTCCCTTTCTCCTTTGGGAAGGAAGAATTTGATCATCGAATCCGAGGAACAAATTCTGGAGCTGAAAAAGATTTATGACGAGGAGAGTAGCGCGCTGGATTTGGCGCTGAAGCTAGGACCCGCGCGTTTGGCTTCGCCAGTTACTTACTCCATGAAAGAACCGACTAAGTGACCATGGGAGTCTGGTGCATGGAGAGTATATCAGGCCTATGCAAATTAGAAGAATCGGATCCTTCCAGTTTTTAGCTCAATTTCCAACGCTATTCTTCAAACATCATGGATCAGGTAATTTTCGGATTGTTCCTCATGATGGTCCCTCTACTAGCAGTAGGAATCCCCGTAGGAGTTTCAATCCTACTATATAGGGGGATAGCAAATAGCTCTCATGGCAAAAAATGGCGCGTAGTTGCCTTTGCCCCCATATTTGTTGCGGGGGTGATTGTATTCTTCGCATTTCCTGAGGCGGATCAGCTAGCGTTTGTTTTTTTACTTACACTCATAGCTATACTGACGATAGGAGTACCAGTAGGAGCTTCTATTTTGCTATATAGGGGGTTAGCAAATAGTTCTTATGGCAAAAAGTGGCGGGTTCTCGCCCTTACCCCCATATTCATGGCAGGCTTGATTGCATACATAGCTTTCAATCCAGGTGAAGAATTTTATCGTGAGGATTTCGAAGAGGCTACTGGTTTATTACTTCCCGATGATGCAAAAATAGTTTTCAAGACAGCTAGTTATCCAGATCACTTTGGGGATTACACCTCCGTTTCGGTTATCCACGTTAAGGAGGTATTTTACTGGCACTTGCAAGATCATTTGCAGAAGCAAGGGATGATAGAGAATCAGTATTCCCCTATGTCTGTTCAATTTGAAAAAGCCCTTGATTGGCTAGATCAATCCATTCCGCAGAAATCCTTAAGCCTACAGAAAGGGGATCGCCACTATTACGTTGGGTTCTTGTCCGATGAAAAAACGATCCTAGTAAGTAGAGTTAGCGAGTGAATAAGCTCGATAAGAGCTAGCAGAAACCCCCAGTTACTCATCTTATCTTCATGAGTTTTTCTGAGTTCGACAACCTTCACAAGTGGTAAGCCGCCAAAGTTATACAGCATTCAAAAAGAAAATTTGAACAGATCGTGATCAAAAAAACCGAAGGCATCGTCTTGCGCAGCGTGAAACATCAGGAAGCCAACCTGATCACGACTTTGTATACCCGGGATTTTGGGATCAAGAGCTTCATCATCACGGGTTACCGATCTACCCGCTCTCGACGTAAGCACAGCTACTTCCAGCCCATGTCTCTGGTAGAGATTGTCTACCAGGAACGCCCCAATCGCGACTTACATAAGATTTCTGAAAGTAAAATTGCCCACCTGCTGCATGAGGCTCAGACCAGCCCGATCAAGCTTTCCCTCGGTCTAGCCATGATGGAGATTTTTTATGACGTGGTCAAAGAGGAGGAAGCCCAAGCCGAGCTATATTACTTCTTGCGTAACACCATCCTCATGCTGGATCAAAGCCAACAGCGGCTGATTCAGCTATTTTTGTATTTTTTGGTGCACCTCACTCGCTACTTGGGCTTTTTCCCTTACGACCAAAGTGAGGGCCTCGATTCTGTCCAATTTGACGTCAAAAGTGGGACCCTGAGCGCTGCCCAAGCCAACCCGGATCGAATAGCTTGGCTGCTGCGGGCTTTTATGCACAGCGAGCTGACTCCTCTTCCCGAACCCCAATCCTGCCAACAAATCACCTTTGCTGGTGAAGAAAAGCGCAAGCTCATCCGCTTGCTTTTCACCTATTACCAAGAGCACATCCAGGGATTTCGCTATCCGCAGACCATGAAGGTCTTTGCAGAGGTGTTTGGGTTTGGCTAGAGGATTTTTACCATTGATAGCTCAACCCCAAATCTAAGCCCATCACCGTAGGATACATGCGAGTTCCAGGCTCAAGGCTCCAGTCTTGGAGAACTTGCTGCCATTGAAGGCCAGAAACAATGCCCCAATGCGGATCTAGCTGATACGTCAAGCGCCCTTGCACCAGCGCAGCCCATCTGGCTTGGTTGGCGAGGAAATTTGTTTCGGCTCCATCGTAAAACCTTGGCTCACCTTCATAGAGACTGCGACCTCGGTTGCAAGTAAGCAGGTTTACGCTACCCCCGACCAGGAGGTCGGCCCGTAGGCGGGAGGCGGTCCAGGTATGCCCTATGGCAAACTGAACCTGATAAAGTTCCATTGAATTGAAGTGGGTAATGATCCGCTTGGCGGGCACCTTCAGGGTGATGTCTCCCCGTTGTTCCTGGACTTTGCCAGTAAACAGGTTGTTTTCTCGTCGCAGGACGACGTCGGTAAGGGTAACTTCAAAATCTTCGATTTCAAAAGTTCGGCTGAATCGGCTTTCTAGCCGCTGGTACTGCACGCCAATCGACAAAAGCCATTGCTGCTTGATGGGTTGCAGGTAGCTTAGCTGGGTTTGGAAAGAAACCAGTGGAGTTTCGTAGGCGAAGCGCTCTGGCCGTGGGCCTCCGAGGCTCGGGCTCCAAATATTGCTCCCTACCGTTGCCATCAGGCGGCCACGTCGATGGGCTACAGGGAAGGGTTTGTCACTAGGGACTGCAACCTGGGAGCTTAGAATCGAACCTTGAGTCAAAGAACTTGGCCTAATGGGCGATAGGTCAAACTCCATGGACTCATAGGCACTTGACCTATCCAGCACCTCAGTTATGCTATCTTCCTCCATTACATTTGAAAAGGGAGAATTTAGGCCCTCACTTGACCCTGGCACCTCTAGCTCGCTGTCCTCAGTGGGTATTGCCTTGGCAGCCGCGCTTATCAGATTGCAAGCTGATGGCACCCCTTCTTCTCCAGTGGAAGCCTGATTCAATGTCTGTCGGTCATGCCTTTCCTCGGCAGGATTTGGGGAAGGGATATCCCTTGAGGATTCCGCCTCTACTTCGACAGGAACAAATGCAGCGCCTTCCCTATCCATCGCTTGGGGTTCCTCTATGAGTTCGGAACCCGTCTCAGAGGAAGCTTGTTCTTCAACAGACAATTGGGACTGAAAAGGACTTTCTGGATACAGAGCCAGCATGGCCACCACTCCCAATAGCACTAGGATGATCACCAGTCCGATACGGCGGCCCTTTAGCCAGATAAAGAAGGGCTTTCGACTAGACTCCTCCGCTTCTAAGGCATCCATTTTCTGCAAGATACCTTCTTCCATTTGCTCCCAATCTAGCTCGGGAGGCAAGGAAGGCGGGCTTTCCGCAAAGCTTCGCTTGATATGCTCGAAATTAGGTTCCACTGGTGGTTAAGGTATAGGTGGTGGGTAAATGGGCTCTGAGCCATTTTTTGGCGCGAGACAACTGTGAGCGGGAAGTTTCCAAACTGATTCCTAGCAACTTAGCTACTTCTTTGTGAGAATACTCTTCAATCACGATGAGCAGAAAAATCTCCCGGTAGCCTTCAGGCATCTGCTGTAAAAAACCTTCGATCTCTTCTTTGCTTAGCTCAGTGAGCATTTCGCCTACCCCGAGTTCTACTTCGCTAATCTGATCTAAGGACACAGAGTTCTGGGAAGGATGCTGCTTGCGATATACTTGCAGGCATTGGTTGATGGCAAGTCGTCTGAGCCAAAACTTAAAATCTCCCCGTGATGCATCGTAGCTATCTATCTTCAAAAATACCCGGGCAAAAATCTCTTGAATCACGTCGGGGTGCTCCCGCTCCTCACTCACGTACCGCCGAACTATGGTGTACACGTATCCGATGTACTCTTCATAGAGTTGCTTGAAGGCCGCGTGATTCCGCTTCTTGACCTGCGATATGAGTTGAGTATCTGCCACGAATGTCTTGGTATAAACAAGAAGGCCCCAAGTGCATGTTTGCACTTGAGGCATCAGGAGGATGGATTATTGGCAATTATCTAAGTACTGACACATATCTGCGGCTGATCCAATATTAACTTGTTGCCCATTGGCAAATTTGGTAGCAGTTACAGGATAAACCAGGTCTATATCGTTGTACGCCGTGGGAGATGCATTCAATTCACTTAGGTAGTCATCCCGAGTTTGAATCTGGATCGTACTGCCGTTTGAAGTAATGCTAACGGGATAGTTAATGAAGTAGGCACAGTTAACGGGTGCCCCTCCTCCTTCATTAAAGAAGAACTGAATGTGGGCGGGCTTATTGGTACAGTCTTCATCCAGGGTCTCATAGAAGGCACATACATCTGCATCGCTATTCAGCTGAATATCCCGTCCGAATTGGGTAATGGTAATGGGGTAAACAAGATCGGTTTCCAACAGATCAAAAGGAGAACCTCCAACAGCAGGTAAATACTGATCATCGCTGTTTAGGGTCACCGGATTGCCTTCCACAATTAAGTCCACTGGGTAGTTGATTTCATATACATAGTTGTTCATGGTCAGAATGTTCAACGCATTAAAAAACAACAATACATGAGCAGGAGAATGAGAACAGTCATAAACCGTGTCGATCTCAAAGAGGCCGCAATCAATGAAAACCAGTATCAGGGCTGAATCATCGTTGACTACGGTAACGTTTCCGGCTGCATCCTCGAGGGAAAAAGGATAAACTACTTCTAGATGTTCTCCGGCGAGTACGTAGTTCGCGTAGTCGTTCTGGTCGTTAACGGTGACGATGGTCCCATCGTTCAGTTTGGCATCGAAGGGAAAGAGTAAGGTGCTGCACAAGCCCTGGAGCCCCAAGCCATTGCCGCTCGTAGGGGCCGTGATGCCTTGGCAGGTATAAACCAAATCTAGAAATTCGGATTGTGTCTGGATGTTGAGCTGTACGCCATTGGTATCCACCACCAGGGGCAAGGTGAAATAGAGGGTATCTACCGTGGCGAGGAGGTTGATGAAATCTCCTTGGCTAGTGGCGGTGTAAGGCGTCGCATTCTGATCCTCGAGGCTAACTGGATAGACCAAGTCAAAGCAGAGGCTATCAAACAGGAAGGCAGGGATGGCTCCACCAGGGCTACTGGTCGTTGCTTGCCAGCCAGTGATGGGAGTACAGTTGGCAAAGTTGGTCCCTAATTCGGCGTTGTCCTCCATTTGGACTCGTTTGCCTGCTGCGTCTCTGACCTCAAGGGGAAAGATGAAATCGACGGCGGGGTCAGCAGCTTGAACAGATACTGCAGCTTGAAAATCCTCTTCAGAGGAAATTGAAATGCTTGCGTCAGAGGCTGTTTTTAGGTCAAAGGGATACAGCACTGTGACACAGCCTAAGCTCATGCCCTCGGAATTCTGGGCTTCCATGGCATCGAGGAGGGTGTTCACGTCCACTTCGATGGGTTCAAACATTGGATCATTAGGGTCGATCCGATCAACATGATTGCGATCACAAGCCGTTAGGGTGATCAGGGCCGCTAGGGCGAGGAGGAAGATTTTATAAAGGGAAGTCATGGGTAAACGTAATTATTAGCGAAACTGAAGGATGGAAGGACCGCGCGGTTTCGAATACCCATATGCGCCGGGTAAGGGAAACGTTGCACCGAGGGTAGATTTTTTCGAAAAAATGGCAAAAAGGGCCCTAGAAATGTGTATGCCTGCTTTTTTTTGCCCCCTGTGATTCAGATCTCCGAATCGACATGGGTAATTGGGAAGTAGCACTCACTCATAAAAATCATAGGGCTAGCCTAAGTGGGGGGAAGCCTAGTCTTTTTCAAAGCTTCTGCTCATCGGTCATGTATCAAGTGAAGGGTTGTCTGGGGTGTAAAACGACCAGGTCGATGCGGTACAGCAAAAGAAGAATTTTGGCGGACTGGGTACCATGAGTCCTCCATCAGCTGGATTTTAGCCATTTTGAGATGAATAGAAATCTTTCCTGAGGTCCTGGAAACGCTTATTTTTAATTATTCAACTTCATAAGTTTAGGCT
>CAZFPQ010000104.1:0-23193 GCA_964521065.1 uncultured Bacteroidia bacterium
TTGATCTGGAACAAAATTCCTACGCAAAAGCGACATGTTATTTTTTTCGCATTCCTTATCTGGTTTGAAAACAGAATAATTTCGAACGATCAATCATAGACTTGCGCTCTTCTTTGCTCAGATACGAGAAGAATCAGTCAAGAATATTTCGGCTAATTCTCGCGAGGCAATTCTTACATGGGGAATAGGCTGTACACAAGTTGTTGCCACAACAAAGGAGTAATGTATGATCAAATGGATTCCCAAAGAACCGCTATCGACTGGATGTCAAAACAAGCTGCATAAACAGGAAAGAATTAGGGATCAACTGCGCAAAAACTCGCAGCAAGAGTCAAGATCATTGTATGAATGGCGCAATAAGCCTAGAGGCCTGGATTCATGCCCATCCCACGAAGGGTTAAGACTCAAGGAGAACCGACCCTAGAAAATGGAGAACAAAAAAAGGCGAGTCTTACGACTCGCCTCAGCATTCTTAATACCAATTTCTTCTACTTCAAGAGCTTGAAGTTAAAAGGAATGTTTACCCAGAAAGGAATGGGTTTACCACCCTGGATCGCAGGAGAAAAGCGAAGCTTGTTGATGTGCTCCTCTACAGCCTTAGTCAAGATAGGGTGCACCTGATTGATCACTCGGTGCTTGGAGTAATTCCCTTTCTTGTCTACCAGTACACGAACCACTACAGTACCCTCAATACCTGCATCACGCGCGATTTGGGGATAACCGATCAGTTTTTGGATGTCCTCCATGTTGACCGGAGTAGGCTCTTCTTCCGCGAATACAAACGCATTGATGTCGGGCGTTTGCTCTACGATTACCTCAGGCACATCACCTTCAGCATCTATTTCGCCGTCAAAGAAACCTTCATCTGCCCCTTCTTTGTCCTCGAAGCCAATATTTGGAGCGTCTTCCAGCTCTTTCACATCGGCGATGGTGGGATCTTCTTCCGGATCGAGTTCCTCTTCTGGAGTAGGTTCAGGAATCTGGAAGGCTACGGTCCGCACCTGAGGTGGTGGAAGGTCTGGTGGCGGAGGGGGTGGTGGCTTGTCCTCATCCACGGGAGGTGGTGGAGGCAGATCCTCCATCTTGATGGTCACGGCCACCGTCTTTACCTCGGCTTCTTCTTCGACCAGGTTGAGTTTTTTGGCAATGAGAGGACCAAACGTGATAGCAGCGGCTAACAAGGAAGCAGCTACCGTCCCGATGGTGAGGTGGCGGGGGTATTTTTTCCGGAGAAAATATGCCCCATAGCTACGCTCGCGGTCCTCAAATACCATTTCATCCAAGTCGGCTTTTAAATGTTGGGCCATAATGAAATGATATCAATAATTTTTTGAAATAACTTCGATTTAAGTGACTACTCCTCCGCGCCTTCTTCGCCCGGATTGACGTGATCAGCAATGAATGTACTGTCGGCCTCGGTAAACTGATCGATGGCGTACTTCTGAGCTTCCGTAATCGCAAACTCGTCTAGCACGTCAACAAGGTTTTTGTAACGGCTTTCATCACGCGGCTTAAGTACGAAAATGGGGTCCCAACAGCCTCCTGATGCAATTCCAGCATCATTCACATCCTTACACAAAGGAATTCCGAGTGTACGATTAGTTTGGATGTGGGTATAGATGGCCTTACGGACTCCACTTTCCCCATAATTGGTCGTCTTGAGTTCCGTCTCTTCATTGGCAACACCAACATAATACTTGATTTCATCATCAGCGTCCAAGACGATGGTCATGATCTTCTTCTCATCAATCTTCTTACGCTTTTCTTCATCAGGAATATCATCCGCCTTGGGGGGCAGGGTCAATGAGATGAGAGAGCTATTGGACATGGTCGCAGTCAATACGAAGAAGGTCAGTAGCAAGAACGCTACGTCCACCATCGCAGTCATGTCCACTTTCGTGGATTTCTTTTTGGTTTTCGGGCCACCTTTTTTACCGTGGCCGCCATCGGAACTCTGTTCTACTTCTGCCATGGGTAATGGGATTTAGCAGTGAAACAATGGTAACGTGGAAGGTCTTACACTTCTACTCTTCGGCTTCGCCCTCACCTTCAGCTTCACCACCACCATCTTCTAAAGAGGTGATCATGCTGAACTGGTTAACTTTCCAGTATTGCAGGGCGTCAGTCACCGCCTTGAGGCGGGGGTAAGGCGTATCCACATCACCTTTGATGGCGAAACGCATTTTCTGATCGGCTAGTCGAGACCAGCGAATCCACTCACGCAGCTCGATCACGTCCCCTGTAGAGTCCGCTTCTTCCTCGGTAGGGGTTGGAATCCCATTATGAGGAAAAAGGTCCAGTTCTTCGGGAGAGCTATTGAGCCACTCTTCAATGGAGTCAATGGGGACTCCAAAGTCTTTTAGGTTAGAGAAATAGTTGAATCCTTCTTCGGATATATCGACCTCTTTGTCTTGAATGAAGCGGCGCAACACCTCTTCGCGGGTACCGATGTCGGTGTAGCCAAGATATACCTCTCCTTCTGAATCAAGAGATATGATGGCCAGCCCCTTTTCAGGTACTTCTAGACTGGAAACCGACGACGGCGTATCAACTTCTACTTTTTCTTCCTCACGGAAGCTGGTAGTAGTCAAAATAAAGAAGGTCAACAGCAGGAACGCTACGTCCACCATCGCAGTCATATCGACCGTAGGGGCTCCGCGTTTTGGTTTTTTTACAGCCATTGCTGTTGCTTTTTGAGTTTAAAGTTGAAGATTAAGGGCATATCTCAATGCATAGAAGCACTAAGTTTACCCAATGAACTAGTTAACTAAACTAGTTGCGCACGTCGAAGGTCTGAACTACGCTGTAACCAGCTTCGTCCATTGCGTAGGTCATTTTATCAATCTGGGTAGTAAAGAAGTTGTAAAGCAGGATTGCTACACCAGAGTTGGCAATACCGATGGCCGTGTTGATCAAGGCCTCGGAGATACCTACAGAAAGTTCTGCAGCGTTAGGAGCACCACCAGCACCCAGGGCGGAGAATGCGCGGATCATACCCAATACCGTACCGAATAGACCAACCAATACCCCAAGAGAGGCAGAAGTAGCCAAGATAGGCAGGTTACGCTCTAGCATAGGTAGCTCCAACATGGTAGCTTCTTCTAGTTCAGCTTGGATAGCGGTTTTCTTCTGCTCTTTTTCCATGTCGGTCACCACTTCCATTTCCTTGTACTTGCGTAGACCAGCCTTGATCACGTTTCCAACGGATCCTTTTTGCTTGTCGCAGAGACTTGCCGCCTCATCAATGTTGCCTTTAGCTAGCGCCAGACGTACTTTTTTCACGAATACGTCGGTGTTGCCACGTCCACCAGCACGAGCAACAGAGATGCCACGCTCGATCAAGAATACGATTAGTACCAAAGTAATGGTAAGACCGATGGGGATTACGAAACCTCCTTTGTAAACCAGCCCGAAGGTATTTTCGGGTTCACCTTTAGTCCAGTGTTCAGGCTCCTCGCCCACTTTTCCATCCTCTACCCATTTTTGGTAGGTTTCATAGCGCTGAGGTCCTTCTTCAAAGTTGTCAGGAGCACCAAAGCCTTGATAAAATACGATGTGTGCTACGATGGCACAGACCAAAATAGCCAGTACAGGAAAGATTGCTTTGAAGGGGCTCGCAGGTTTTATCTGAGCCTCTTGGTTAAAAGATGAAGTAGATGGTTTGTTGGTATCAGCCATGTGTGAAAGCCTTTAAATTTGATGTACAGTTGTCAAAAGTTTGCAATCAAAAATATGTATAAGATCGGTAAACACAAAGCAGGGCCAAATTTTTACTGGTCACCCAATTCCACAGTTTCTATGGGACATTTCCCCTTCTAGAAGTCTGAATCTCATCCGAAAACGTTTGAGACCAGACTTAGCTTGGGTTTACCGATGACATAGACTTCCCCTCTATAGCCGTCCCTTTCTTTCTACTTTCTTGCCATCAACACTATTTCTCCCCAGAAAAATTCAAAAAAACCTATGTAAGACCTTCCAATGTAAAAGAACGAAAATTGCTTTTTCACCTATAAAGACAATACTTGCAGCCCGATTCCACACGGCTAACAAAAAAAAATGTTTTTCCTCGCTAAGACATTTCACGGACTAGAGCAAGTATTGGCTCAAGAGCTCATCCAGCTCGGTGCAGAGGAGGTCAAACCGGTCAAGCGGGCGGTTCAGTTTCGCGGAGACCAACGCCTACTCTATCAAGCCAACCTATGGCTAAGAACCGCCTTGCGTATCTTGGTCCCTATCTCAGAGTTTTATGCCAGAGATGAGCGTGGTCTATATCGAGGCATGCAAGACCTAGAATGGCCTTCTTATCTGCGCCTTCACCAGACCTTCGCCATAGACTCAGTCACCAACTCCTCTTATTTTACCCATTCGCACTTTGCCTCACTCAAGGCCAAAGATGCCATCGTAGATCAATTCAGGAGGAGGACGGGAAAAAGGCCTTCAATTGATACCAAGAATCCCGACCTGCGCATTCACCTCTACATCAATGAAGACCGCATTCGGGTTCTGCTAGATAGTTCGGGAGAATCTTTGCACCGTCGCGGCTATCGCCTAGAAGGTCGCCGGGCCCCTCTGAGCGAAGTTTTGGCAGCTGGGTTACTTGCCTTGTCTGGCTGGAAGCCCGGTATTCCTTTGTTAGATCCCATGTGTGGCTCGGGTACCATCCCCATTGAAGCAGCCATGATGGCCGCGAATGTTGCCCCTGGCTTAGGGCGCAAACAGTTTGGCTTCATGCATTGGCGCGACTTTGACTACGACCTTTGGCGTGAGCTACAAAAAGAAGCTCGTAGCCTACGTCAACCAATAGAAGCTCCCATCATGGCCCGAGACCACCATGGACCTAGCGTAGGAGCCGCTCGCCGCAATGCCACTGATGCCCGCGTAGACCGTTTCATAGAATTTGACAAAGCGGACTTTTTAGAGGCTCCTGCCCCTCCCGAGCCGGGTCACCTGATCATGAATCCTCCCTACGGAGAGAGGATGGGGATAGACCTAGATGAATTTTATCGGGCCATAGGAGACCGATTTAAGCAGGCATATCCTGGGCATCAAGCTTGGATCATTAGTTCCAATATGGATGCATTGAAAAAAGTAGGGCTCAAACCTAGTCATAAGCACACCCTATACAATGGACAGTTGCCCGTACGCTTCCAGGGCTATGAATTGTATCAGGGAAAGAAATCGTAGGGGGTGGATGAAATTCACCTGAAGCAATTGCAGGAGCTAAGCAGCTCCCCAATACAGTTGTCACGCTTCCTGCTTCTCTCTACAGCCTAAGGCTGAGTCCAGGTCCAAGGAAGAAAAGCCCGGTATTTTGTCCTACCAGATACCCCCCTCCCAGATAAAGGGGCACATTCCAGCGTTGTCGTCGATTCTTGATGGGATAAAAGGTCACGAAACTGCCCAGCATCAAATCGCGCTGTGCCTCCCCACTGAAGGGAAAGACGTCTACGGCCATTAACCCAACTCCAAGTTGGATAGGACGAAGTTGATTGACTACATTATTCTCATATAAGCCAATTTGAACCATTGCGGTAAAGTTGGCTGTACTGAGCGTTTCATTGGTAGGATTGGCAAATCTGCGCATGATAATGCCTACTGGTACGGAAAACTCCAGGTCCAGCTCTACCTGCTTTTGAATCACGATGTTAAAGGCGCTACGCTGTCCTTCCGTTTTGTACTTGCCTCGCTTATGGGCCACCACCACTCTGACCTGAGACCAAGCCGGTAACTCATATAAGGGGGTTCCCAAGATGTCATTTAGCGAAATACTGCCCTCAAAACACTCAGGCGCTTCGTAAGCAGCCTTACGAGGGGAGCTCTCGCCAGGGCAAACACAGACGGAGCGAGTTCGCTTTTTCTCCAGCAGACGCTGCTCCTTGTCCCAGACTTCTACTGATACTTCTATGTATTGAGGGCCAAAGAAGCGGTTATTCCCATCAATGGAGTCACGTAAAAAAGATAGTCGTAGGTCTGTTTCTTTGACTGGGAAAAACAAAGAATTGGGCACCTTGGTGACAGGAGCTGAGCCTCCTTGCGCTAGCTCCACGATGACAAAATCCAGTTTGCGTGGTCTTTGGTATTCATCCACAGTCAGCTTCCAATCCGTAGGGGTACCGTCTTTACTGAGGTAGATTTGCTTTTGGATCAAGTCAGTCGGTATACTCAGACCAGTCCAGGTAATGCGTTCCTGGGTGGACTTCTTCTCAACTTTTTCATCTATGGGTAAACCGTCCCATTCAAAAGCTACCTGTTGCAAGCTCTCACCAGAGATCCGTAGAGAAAACTTATCTCCAGGCATCAGTGTCAGATCTCGCGACCAGTCTCCATTCTTCTTTTTGATCTCCACCAAATCTACTGTGGGAGGAGGTAGTACATCAATATTGGTCAAGAATAATACTTCATCTTGATTTTTCAGGTACATAGGGCCATCACTACGTCGGTGATAGTCGTAAACCCGCAACCTCGCTTTCATCTTATCATCGCCCCGAATCTCTTGTATGTACAAGGTCCCAATGAGGGGACTGCCCCCTCTCTCAGTCGTTTCAATTCGGTAGGGCTTATTCAGTGTGAGTGAAAACTGCTTGGCAAACCGGCTATCAATTTCTAAATATCGGTCCCGGTGGGGCAGATATAAGGGTTCATCAATCAGGCTTAGAAATTGCACTTTGCCACGCTTCACCTCTATCTCAAACTCTTCAATGGAAGACTGGTAGTCGATCAAACCTCCGGGGTATAGGGCTGGGCGTTGTTTTTGAAATGGCAAAGATAGAGTCTGGCGACCGTATTTGAGGGGGATTATGTGTAGGCGAGCTTCACCTTCCTTCACCAATACTTTATACGCCAAGCCGGGCAATTCCCTCCAAGTTGGTTGTGGCTTGATATTCAGGGGTAGATTTACCTCCAAGGGAAATACTTTTTCTTCTCCTATATATAAAATGTGTTCCCCAGGAGGGACCATGGCCTCAATATCGGCCGTATGAAATAGGTCGATGAGTACATTGACGGTATCAGTACTATCCAAGACCATTTGTACGGGGATCTGAGGAGGGGGTGATTGGCTAAGTCGGTCAAACTGGATTCGAGCCCGGTAGTGACTTTCGCCTACCAATAGCAACGTATCAAAGATCTTGTAATCCGGAGAAGACAGCAGATTCATAGACTCGATTTCCCAAGGCTTACGTGGGTAAATCAACAACTCTGCAATTAATTCTTCACTTTGGTAATCGAACTGCAGATAATCCCTACCCCCAACTCGTAATCGATGCTCATCGCTGTTATACACCAAGGTATCAATACGTAGCTCGATCCGGGAAAAGGTAGAATCTAACTGCCAACTTTGGCTTGTGACCAGGGTAGGCCTAAGGATAAAAAGGCATAGAAAAATGCCAAATAAAGGAAGATGCTTCATGGGAATTACAAGTAGGCTAATGTGGGGCAAAAATAACCAAGGAATCGAAATAAACAGCCTGGTGAATAGGCTTTATCTCAGAGTATGCCCTCCCATAAACATTTACGTCAAATATTTAGCCAGGAGGCTTAGCTTAAATGAGAAGCCATCCTCTAGAAAACTCCATGTGAAGGAGTGAAGGAGTGAAGGAGTGAAGGAGTGAAGGAGTGAAAAAGTTAATGAGTTAATTCGCAGTGTGGAGAGAAGTTGGTCTTTCCTAGCAGACTAACTCTTTCAATTTTTCGTACTTTTCGTTTCGGCTACACGGTTTACGCCTACAGAACTACTAGGCAAGTGGACATAAGAGGCTCTAAGAAAAACGGCCATCGGGGTACGGGAGTACAGGCTTGTTTTGGCGATCACGGTCCTTATAGCCATAGCGCCATACCCCGATTTTTTCTATCCAAGTGCTTAGGCTTGATTCTGAGCCTTCGAAGTCTGCTTATTTCTGGCTCGATTCTTTTTGGAACGCCGAGGGGGTCTACGTTTCTTTTTCTTAGGCGGATAGGGGTTATCTGATTTGTGGCCAGCGGGGCTTGCTTGCTCTTTGTTTGATGGCGTCAAAAATGGGTGATCCTTGATTAGGGTAATATCGGCCTGAGTTAGCTTCCGGATGGCTTTGAGGTAAGGAAGTTCTAGGTCATCGCAAAAAGAAAAAGCAACCCCCGTCGCCCCAGCCCTACCTGTGCGCCCAATACGATGGACATAGGTTTCGGGCTCATTAGGTAAGTCAAAATTGATGACATGTGACAAGGAATCTACATCGATCCCTCGCGATGCGATATCAGTCGCTACCAAGACTCGTGTACGCCTCTGCTTGAAGTTGCTTAGGGCCTTCTGACGAGCATGCTGAGACTTGTTGCCATGTATGGCCTCAGCAGGGATCTTGGCTTTGTTCAGAGACTCAGCTACCCGGTTGGCCGCGTGCTTAGTCCTTGTAAACACCAAAGCAGTTTCGATGTCCTCGGTCTGGAGGAGATGCTTGAGAAGATTTTTCTTGTTGCGTTTAGCTACCCGAAAAACCGACTGATCAATCATGTCCACCGTACTGGAAGGAGGTGTGATCTCAACCTTTGCAGGTTGATAAAGAATCTTCTTGGATAATTCTACAATGGCCGGAGGCATGGTTGCAGAAAAGAAGAAAGTTTGCCTTTGATCTGGAATCAGCTTCAACAATCGATTTACGTCATGAATGAATCCCATGTCTAACATGCGATCGGCTTCATCCAAAACGAAAAACTCTACTTGATCCAGGGTCATTTTCCTTTGGCCCAACAGATCCAACAAACGACCAGGTGTGGCCACCAATACGTCTACTCCTCTCGAGATTCTCTTTACTTGGGGCACCTGGGAAACACCTCCAAAAATCACTGTGTGGTAGAGTTTCAGGTATTTACTATAAGCCTTTAGGTTGGCATCAATTTGTATGGCTAACTCCCGGGTGGGGGTCAAAATCAAAGCCCGGATAGGACGCTGATTTCGAGGGGGTAAGTCTTGGCTAAGGAGTTCCAGGATGGGCAACAGAAAAGCGGCGGTTTTACCAGTACCAGTCTGTGCGCAAGCCAACAAATCTCTCCCTTTAAGGGCAAAAGGAATGGCTTGAGCCTGAATGGGGGTAGGCTGCACGTATCCATTTTGGGATAATGCATCCAATATGGGCTTTCTTAGCCCTAGTTGTTCAAAATTCATTAAAGATTGGATTCAAAAGAGAGCACTATATCCCTGGCTAATTCGGGAAAAGAAAAGAGGGAAAGCACTCCATTCTGCCAGGCGGATGAATAACTTTGGGCCAGACGCCCCGCTCTCCAGTCAGCACAAAGGTACGGAACTTATCTAAAATGGATTCGAAACCGTGAATCTTTTTTAAAATCTTAGCAAATCCCCTTGTCTATTAGTGACTTTCTACTTGATTCTGAACTTGTTTAAAGGGGGTTTCAAAGGATTCCCAAGTAGGATGCAACTTGTCTTTTGGAGAAAGAATAGGTTCTATATCTTCCCAAGGAACAGCTATTTGAGGGTCGTTCCACAAGACCCCCCCCTCACTTTCTCGATGATAGCTTGAGGTACATTTGTAGAGAAATAAACAATCCTCAGAGAGGACTTGAAATCCATGGGCAAAACCTGGGGGAATGTATAGCATTTCCCGGCTTTGGTCGTCTATCACATAGGCAAAAACTTTCCCGAAAGTCTTGGATCCTTCCCGGATATCCAGGGCGACATCCAAAACTCTCCCACGAAGAGTGGTGACGAGTTTTCCCTGTGCATGAGGAGGGGCCTGAAAATGCAGCCCCCTTAAGGTTCCCATTCCAGAATAAGATAGATTATCCTGTACAAAAGAAAGGTGCCCGAGGCCTATGGCAGCGAAGGCTTCGGAGTTGTACAACTCCTGAAAGAATCCTCGCTCGTCGCCAAAGACATCGGGCTTAATGATATAGAGATCTTCGAACTCAGTTTCAAACTTGTGGAACGCCATCCAATTGCTCTTTGAAGTAGGCCAAGGTACGCTTCAGGCCTTCAGAGCGCTCTACCTGCGGTTCCCAACCAAGAATTTCCTTGGCACGGGTAATATCAGGCTGGCGAACTTTGGGATCATCCTGAGGCAGGTCCTTGAAAATGATCTTACTTTTCGAGCCCGTAAGTTCCACAACTTCTTTGGCAAAATCCAGGATAGAAATCTCAGATGGATTACCTACGTTAACTGGCATCGCCTCTTCACTCAATAATAGTCGATAGATTCCCTCGATAAGGTCATCACAGTAGCAGAAGCTACGAGTTTGACTACCATCTCCAAACACGGTAATATCCTCGCCACGCAGGGCTTGTCCCATGAATGCAGGCAATGCGCGGCCGTCATCCAATCGCATTCGAGGACCATAGGTATTGAAAATCCGAACAATGCGGGTTTCTACACCGTGATAGCGATGGTAGGCCATGGTCAAGGCTTCCATGAAGCGCTTAGCTTCATCGTAGCAGCCACGGAATCCAACTGGGTTTACATTGCCCCAATAGTCTTCGGTTTGGGGGTGGATCAGGGGATCGCCATAGACCTCTGAGGTTGAAGCAATTAACACACGTGCACCTTTCTCCTTTGCCAACCCTAGAATTTTATGGGTTCCCATGGCCCCCACCTTAAGAGTTTGAATAGGAATCTTAAGATAGTCGATAGGACTAGCAGGAGAGGCGAAGTGCAGGATATAGTCAAGACGACCTTCAACGAAGGTATAGTTGGTCACATCGTGTTTCACGAAGGTAAAACCTTCCTTTCCAAACAAGTGGGAGATGTTAGAAAGGTTACCTGTGATCAGGTTATCCATCGCTACGACATCGTAGCCTTCAGCGAGCATTCGGTCACAGAGGTGAGAGCCCAGAAAGCCCGCACCTCCAGTTATTAATACTTTGGGGTTACTCATTGGTACTTACAGTTTGTGCAGTGTTAATGGGACGACGTCCGATTGAATAGTAAGTAAAGCCTTCTTGTTCCATGGCTTCTAAGTCATATACGTTACGACCGTCAAATACTAGAGACTCATTGAGGCTAGACTTGATACGAGCCATATCTGGAGTACGGAACTCATTCCACTCGGTAATGATCAGCAGCGCATCTGCTGTGGGAAGAGCGGCATACATGCTATCAGTATACTCAATATCCAGGCTGGTATACTTTTGCACGGATTCCATTGCTTCAGGGTCGTAAGCTTTCACTTTTGCACCCATAGCAAGCAAGCGGTCAATGATCACTAGTGCTGGAGCTTCGCGGATATCATCGGTATTGGGCTTGAAAGCAAGTCCCCATACAGCGAATGTTTTTCCGCTCAAGTCCTCAGTACCATAATGCTCAATGATCCGATCAACCATGACTTCTTTCTGGCGCTCATTTACCTTCATCACAGAATCAAGGATTTGGAATCCGTAGTTGTACTCCTGCGAAGTTTTAAATAAGGCAGAGACATCCTTAGGGAAGCAAGATCCACCATAGCCAACACCTGGGAAAAGGAAGCGCTTACCAATCCGGGAATCCGTACCCATTCCTTGGCGAACGAAATCAACGTCAGCACCAACTTTTTCACATAGGTTGGCGATCTCGTTCATAAAAGAAATCTTGGTCGCCAAGAAAGAGTTAGCGGCATATTTCGTTACTTCTGCACTAGGCTCATCCATGAAGATGACAGGGTTACCAGACATAACGAATGGCTTGTAAAGTCGGTTCATCACCTCCTTGGCACGCTCTGAACGAGTACCGACTACAATTCTTTCAGGCTTCATAAAGTCCTGTACAGCAAAACCTTCCCGAAGAAACTCAGGGTTGGAAACCACGTCAAACTCTATGTCTGTCTGAGAAGCGATGGCAGCGCGCACTTTGTCCGCAGTACCAACTGGAACGGTGCTCTTGTTTACTACTACTCGATAGTCCTTGATAAGGGTACCAATTTCATTTGCCACCCCTAGGACATACTTAAGGTCGGCAGAGCCATCTTCCATAGGGGGAGTAGGCAAAGCCAAGAAGATGATCTCTGCAAATTCTACAGCATCAGCAAGGGAGTCGGTAAAGGAAAGGCGGCCTTCTTTGGTATTACGCTCAAATAAAGTTTCAAGCCCTGGCTCATAGATAGGTACCTGTCCTGCGCGCAACATAGCCAACTTTTCTTGGTTGTTGTCTACACACAATACGTCATTGCCAGCTTCAGCAAAACAAGTACCAGAAACCAAACCTACGTAACCTGTTCCTACGACTGCGACTTTCATGAGGATTACTGAAATTAAGTGATAGATAAAGAAATTTGGACAGCCTCACTGAAGTTGTCCGCGATAAAGGATTGTTGTTCAGGGGTTAATTCAGAGTGCATGGGTAGACTAATCACCTGCTCACACAACTCTTCCGATTGAGGCAAATCTCCCTTGCTATACCCATATTCCTGATAAGCAGGTTGAAGGTGGCAGGGGACAGGATAATAAATCATACTGGGGATGCCTCGTTCTTGTAAAAATGTTCTAATCTCATCTCGGGCTTTACTCCCGCTATGAATTTTGATGGTGTACTGATGAAACACATGTGAACCATCATCGTGCCAATTTGGCAATGTGATACCATTTAGTTCACTGAATAGTTCATCATAGCGGCGAGCTGCCTCTATACGTGATTCAGTGTAGCGATTTAGGTACTTTAACTTCACACCTAAAATGGCTGCTTGAATGGCATCTAATCTACTGTTTACCCCTATGCTATCATGGTAATAACGTTGCTTTGATCCATGATTACAGATCATTTGCAATCGTTCTGCTAAGGCAGCATCACGGGTAAAGATTGCTCCACCATCGCCAAATGCACCTAAGTTCTTACTAGGGTAAAAAGAGGTGGTTCCCACATCTCCTATGGTACCAGCTTTGAGCCGGGTTCCATCCGCCATGTGGTAACTTGCCCCAATGGCTTGTGCAGTATCTTCAACGATATAGATTCCTCGCTTTCTAACCTCAGGCAGAATACATTCGAGATCAGCTGCTTGACCAAATAAATGAACGGGTATAATCGCCTTTGTTTTCTCAGTTATTGCGTCTAATACCGCTTTTGGATTGACGTTAAAGGTATGAGGATCTACATCCACAAATACCGGTTTGAGGCGTAGAAGGGCTATTACCTCCACGGTTGCGATATAGGTAAAAGAGGGAGTAATCACCTCATCTCCAGGCTTTAGACCTAAAGCCATCAGAGCAATTTGTAGTGCGTCGGTCCCATTGGCACAGGGAATGATGTACGGTATGTCTAAGTAATTGGCCAGATTTTCTGCAAACCCACGGACCACTGGACCGTTGATATACTGTCCAGATCTAATTACGTCTATTACGGCTTGGTCGATCTCTGCTTGTACCTGTTGATACTGTGTAATCGTATCAACCATTCTGATTTCCATAAGCGGAAGCCTCAGGCTAAAATGTGTAACTTTTAAGTTGAGCGGGTACCAGTAGTAGAAGAGGAGAATAAAGATCTATGCTTTCGGCTAAATGCCCTAATTGCATGCCAAAGGTAATTGGTTTTAGAGGCAAACTCCGGGATTCCTCATCAACTGATACTTTTACAAACTGTACGGTTCTTTATTGAACTTGAAAAGCAATAATATACGCCTTCGTCATAAATCAAAAGCCAAAAGCAGTAATATTCCATCATCCAAGCTTCCGGCATATTTATTAATCCTATGGCAAGAAACCTCTACCTGACCATAATTTTGCTTGGCCTAAGCTATTCACTAACCGCCCAAGTTAGTATCGCAGACTCAGTCATTCAGCTGATACATTTGGATTTACGCTATCAAGGCATGTTTCCGACGGGCCAGATGGCCGAGGACTGGGGCTATTTTTCCAATGTGGGGGCCGAGGCTGGCATAAAAACCCGACAAAATTTTTCGTTCAGCATTGGCTTCCATTCCCTTTTTACCCAAACAGTAAAAACAGCTGGCATTTTAGATCCACTTCTTAACGATGGGTTTCTTACTACGGACGAAGGAGTGGTCTCGCAGCCTAGGGTATTGGGAGTCGGCTGGATGATCCCAGCAAGAATTGGCAAGATCTTTCCGATTGGGCCTCGCCCAAATGACAACAGTGGAATCTACCTGAGTGTAGGAGGACAGTTCCTACGCTATCGTTTTGATTTTCGTTCTGGTGATGGGCCAGTAGGTGGATTGGCCGGCGCCTATGAGGATGGGTATGACCATCTGCGTAGTGGCTGGGGGCTCAACCAAAGCCTAGGTTATCGATATTATTCTAATCGGGGAGACGTGAACTTTAAAGCAGGCATCGAGCTTGCCCAAAACTATACCCTGAACCGTAGAAGCATTCATTTTGTCTCCGGGCCTGCTGCTCCCAGTCCACGCTGGGACAATTTGCTTGGGTTCTTTCTAACGTGGACTTATCCGCTCTATGAGCGAGCACCTAGTAGAGTGTATTACTATTGATGAGTCATGAAAAATGAAGTGGGGTAAGCTGGAATCTAGAAAAATCACCTTCTACATTCCCCGATCTCTTCTGTCCAAGTTCTCACTGAATAAAACACTCGGACTGGAATAGATTTTGGATTTTTTTGAGAGAAAAAAAGTAAAAGGGCTGTCCCTCCGTCTTCCTCTTTGAATCAGATGATGACATCAATCAAAAATCAAAGAGTTATGCATAGAAGATGGAAACATGCCGATCAGGCTTACAACTGGGAAGCCAAGGCCAGACGATTTGCCCAGCGAGGCTGGCGCCGTCCCAAGTACAACGTACCCGTGAACATCATTGAACACGAAACGGAATTTGAGGTGAGGGTTCACTCCCTAACTTTCAGCAAAGACCAGATCAAGGTCTCAGTGGTAGACGATACCCTTTATATCAGTGGCACCCGGACACCCGAGGGGGACGCATCACCCAACTTTTTGTTGCAGGAATATCCCATCAAGTCTTTCGAGCGAAGCTTTGAGCTCAGTCACCGGGTCGACAAATCAAAAATCAGTGCACGGCACCAGGATGGGGTGCTGATTGTGACCGTGGCCAAAGCCCAGGCAGCCATGCAGCCGGAGATCACGGTGGAAGTCGAATAGAAATTTTCGTAAACCAACAATTGGAAATGGGAGAACGGGCAGACGCTTGTTCTCCCATTTTTATAAAAAATCGCAAAATAAGCCTATTGGATCATAGGGCGCTTCTGGCAGGAATTACCGACCTTATCAACTCAGCTCTCACCTCTGGTCCTATGTTCAAAAATTTCTTCAAAACCGCCATCCGCAACTTGGTGCGGCAGCGCCTATTTTCGGCCATTCACATCCTCGGACTCTCGATTGGGTTAGCCAGTGCCATGCTCATATACCTGTACATCCAGGATGAACTCAGCTTTGATCACCACCATCCCTACGCCAAGGAAACCTATGCCATCGGGATGAATTTCACCATGGACAATGGCAACAACAACGCCATCCCTGCTGCGCCAGGTGCCTGGAGTAGCCAACTGAGGGAACAGTTTCCGGCTATCACTCACAGCCTTCGCCACCTTTGGCTGGGCTACCCCGCCTCCATCAGTCAGCCAGAAGGAGATGTGATAGATTTGTCGGAGGACATTTATTGGACTGAAAACTCTTACGTAGAGATCTTTGATCTGCCGCTGCTACACGGCACAGCGTCTAGCGCCTTGGGGCAACCTAATTCGGTTGCCATCAGCGAATCGGTAGCTAAACAGTTTTTTGGCAGCAAAGACCCCATCGGAGAACCCTTGAGCTTGAAACACCCCTACTTTGAGGCGAGCATTCCCTTACAAGTAGGAGCTGTTTTTAAAAAGCCCCCCTCCAATACCCAGTTAAAACCCGAATACCTGGTCAACATTGATGCCCTGAAGCCTGCCTTCGGTGAGGAAAACTTCGCGGGCATTTACAATAGCTGGGACCAGAGCTGGTTTTCTTCTTTCATCGTGCTTGAGCCAGGTACGGACATCCAGGCCATTGAAGCTGGCCTAGAAGACCTGCTTGACACCCATTTAGAGGAAGACCTCCGGTCTCGGGTAGATCCCGTGTTTCGCCCTTTGACCGACTTACACTTCGATACCGAATTTGAGTGGAGCCCCGAAGGCATGGGTGACATGAACTACATCTACATGTTTGGTTCCATCGCTCTGCTGATCCTCTTGATTGCTTGCATCAACTACATGAATCTGGCTACTGCCCGAGCTGGGCGGCGTGCCAAAGAGATCGGTTTGCGCAAAACCCTGGGAAGTCGCCGGGGCCAGCTCATCCTACAATTTTTGGGAGAGTCCCTGGTAATGGTGCTGCTCAGTGCGGGAGTGGCCTTCCTTCTCATGATGATGGTGCTGAGTCCCTTCAATTTGCTCGCACAAAAGTCATTTGAAGTGGCAGACCTTTTCTCACCGGGGATGTTGGCCATCCTGGCTATGGTGGTGCTGATCGTAGGGGTCGTGGCTGGGCTTTACCCTGCGCTGGTGCTCTCGGGCTTCCAGCCAGTCACCGTTTTACGAGGGTCGTTCGCTTCCGGGCGAGGTTCTGAGCGCTTGCGACAAGGCTTGGTCATCCTGCAATTTGCCATGTCTTTGATTTTGATCATCAGCACCGGCTTCATTGTCCGGCAGATGAACTACCTACAAAATGCCACCCTGAGCGAATCGGGCGATCAGATGATCTCCATCCGCTTTGGCGGCGTAGCTGACCCAGCTACCTATGAAGCCTTCAAGACCAAAGTTCTACAAGATCCCGACCTGAATGTAGTGACCATGGGCAACCACCTGCCGCGTCAGGATTTCTTCGGGGGCATCACGTATGAAGTACGACTTCCTGGCTTACGGGAAGAAGCTTTGGAGTGGGACATGCTCAACGTGGATTCTGACTTTACCGAAGGCTTTGCCCTTAACCTTATAGCAGGCAGGCTGTTTGAGAAGCCTGATGAAACCGGCAGTCACGTGTTCGTGATGAACGAAACTGCCATCCGCAACCTGGACCTCAGCCCCGAAGAAGCCTTGGGCACCACCCTCAACGTCAGCATGGGTGATACGTCCTATACAGGTAGCGTGATCGGGGTGGTAGAAGATTTCAGCTATCGCTCGGTCAAGCATTCCATTTCGCCCTTGTTGCTGAGCGTGATCCCCCACCCCATTGACAAGATCGTGTACGCCAAGCTCCCGGCGGGTCAGATTCAGGATAAAATTGCGGTCCTAGAAGAAGCCTGGCGCGAGGTCTACCCCAACGTAGGCTTTGACCACTGGTTTCTCAGCGATGAATTTGGGCGCATGTACAGCACAGAGAAGCGACTTTCTGGCCTGACCCAAGTGTTTGCCTTGCTGGCCATTATCGTGGCCTGTTTGGGGGTCTTCGGTCTGGCAGCTTACTTGGCCGAGCGCAGGGCGCGAGAAGTAGGAATCCGCAAGGTACTGGGGGCCAGCATCTCCAGCTTGATGTTCTTGCTTTCCCGGACCTTCGTCATCACTGTGGTGATCGCCTGCTTGATCGCCATCCCAGTAGCCCACTACCTGATGTCACAGTGGATGCAGAATTTCGTCTACCATGTAGACCTGGTTTGGTGGTTGTTTGCTGGCGCGGCTTTGGGCGTGCTAGTACTGACCCTCTTGACCAGTTCTTATGAGACGCTGCGGGTAGCGATGTCGAATCCGATCAAGCACATCCGGGAGGAGTAGAGGATGGCTTTCTATTTTTGGGATGGCCAAAGAATAATTCAGCTATGACGTAAAAAACCCCACATCCGCTGGTCGGGATTTCCTGGCTGCAGGGCGGAGAAGCGCGTAATCCCGACCCCAGATCCGAGTCGTCTTTAGACGAGCAATCGACTCCATGAAGCTATTTTCGAAGGAAGGCTCTAAGCTATCTTTGGGACGAGGTCTAACGAAAGCTTAGGAGCTATGAGCATTCCTCTTCAAAGAGACTTCAGATGACATAAGTCATCTTAATGCATGCTTTTTTTCAAATGAGCTGGGAAGGCTCCTACCTAATTTGCAGTGACTTCATTTTCTCAAATAGAGGTCACTCACCACTATCCCACATGTCTCTCATTCAAAAGTACAACATCCCGGCCCCTCGGTATACCAGCTACCCTACGGTGCCCTACTGGGATGACTCTACCTTTTCGGCGGAAGCCTGGATGGCTTCGGCGGTCCGCTCCTTCGACGAAAGCAACGCCAAGGAGGGCATCAGCCTCTACATCCACCTTCCTTTCTGTGAAAGCTTGTGCACATTTTGTGGCTGTAACAAGCGGATCACCAAAAACCACTCGGTGGAAGGGCCCTACCTAGCCGCCATCCTGAAAGAGTGGGAGATCTACCTCAGTCAAATGGCAGAGATGCCCCTTATCCGAGACCTGCACATCGGGGGTGGGAGTCCTACCTTTTTTGCCCCGGAGAACCTGAAACGGCTGATGCAGGGCATTTTGGCTAAGGCTGAGCGCCATCCCAAAGCTTCTTTTAGCTTTGAAGCGAGTCCGGTGAGTATCCAGCGGGAGCATCTTTTTGCCTTGGCAGAGCTGGGCTTTGATCGGGTGAGTTTCGGTATCCAAGATTTTGATCCCAAGGTACAGGAGGCGATCAATCGCATCCAGCCTTTTGGCATGGTAGAGCGAGCTACTCAATGGGCGAGAGAAGCAGGATACCGAAGCATCAACTTTGATGTGATCTACGGGCTGCCTTTCCAAACGGAGCGAAGTATACACGATACCTTTGCCAAGGTTGAGCCGCTACGCCCCGATCGGATTGCTTACTACAGCTATGCCCACGTACCCTGGATCAAAGGAAATGGTCAACGTAAATTCTCTGGCCAAGACCTTCCCCGCCACGAGCAAAAGCGTCGCTTGTATGAGATTGGAGGAGCGCATTTGGCTGAAATGGGCTATCTAGAGATCGGCATGGATCATTTTGCGCTGCCAGAAGACAGCCTCTACCAAGCGGTACTAGCGGGAACCCTGCACCGCAACTTCATGGGTTACGTGGAAGATCGAACCGAATTGATGATCGGCCTGGGCGTATCGGCGATCAGTGACTCATGGTATGGTTTTGCCCAAAACGAAAAAAAGCTTGAAGACTACTACAGCCGCTTAGCCGCAGGCGAAGTCCCCGTTTTCAGGGGACATATCCTCTCTCAGGCAGATCTGATTCTGCGTCAGCACATCCTCGATTTGATGTGTCGATTCGAAACCAAGTGGCGTCTATGCGATAAGTCTCCTGAGTTACAGGCCAGCCTACAGCGCTTGCTTGAGCCTATTTCCGATGGCTTGGTGGAGTTGATGCCCGCCCACTTGAGGGTCACTGAAGCTGGCAAGCCATTTATTCGCAACATAGGAATGGCCTTCGATCAGCGGCTATGGGCCAAAAAACCGGAGAGTCAGCTGTTTTCCATGTCGATTTAGGAGATATTGGGAGCTAGAGAGTTGAGACATTGAGAAGAGAGAGGGCAAATTTGATGGGAGAGATCAACAGATTGTTCGCAGAAGTTTGGAAAACCCATTCTGTTAATCCTGAAAAATTCTGTTAATTCTGTCCTGTCTTACTCCTGCCCAACCAGACCTCGACCACCTCCTGCTATGTCTTCCCTCGCCCAAGCCATCCGCAGCCTCATCGCTATCTCTGACCAGGAACTGGACACTTTTGTGGGTAAGTGCTACCGCAAGAGTTTTCCCAAGAAAAGCCTGCTCAGCGGTTCGGCGAAGTTCATCGATGAGATCTATTTCATTGAATCAGGCCTTATCAGGGTGATGATCAGCGACCCTGAAGGCAAGGAGCACAGCACCCATTTTGCCTATGAAAATCAGTTCATCGCGGACTACAATGCCTTCTTAACCGGGCAAAAGTCCTTTTACCAACTGCAAGCCCTTGAAGAAACGCACACGGTGGTATTGACCCGAGAAGCCATAGAATGGGGGTATGAAGAATTGCAAGAGGGACAAAAACTCGGACGCCTGATAGCCGAGTACTATTTCATCTATCTCGACAACCGCATTCAACAGCTATACTCCTTGAGTCCCAAACAACGCTACGACCACCTCAACCACATTTTCCCCAATATCCACCAGCGCGTCCCCCAACACATGATTGCCTCCTACCTCGGTATTTCGCCCGTTCACTTGAGTCGGCTCAAACGAGCAGAAGGCTAAACTCTTAACAAATGTTATCGTGGTTGAGCCTCCTGTAGCCCGACCTTAGCACGGCAGATTCAACGAAGGATCTGCCGAACTAATCAACACATGCAACTTAGCAACAAAGAGGCCGCACGCCTCCAGGCTCGATATGGAGAATGGGTATTGGTCACCGGGGCCAGTTCAGGCATCGGGCAAGAGCTAGCCAAGCAATTTGCTTCTACAGGCTTCAAAATAGTCATCACCGGACGCAGAGGAGCGGTTTTAGAAGAACTGGCTACCCAGTGGTTCATGGAGTATCAAACGGAAGTCATTCCGGTAGTGGGGGATCTTTCTCACCCCGATCAAGTCCAAGCCCTAATCGACGCTACCCAGCATTTACCCATCGGAATCGCCGTCCTCAATGCAGGCTTTGGCACCTCGGGTTCATTCATTCATTCAGACCTGGAGGCCGAACAAAATATGCTGGCCCTGAATTGTGGGGCAGTGCTCAAGCTGAGTCACCACTTTGCTGGTCGCATGTCTCAAGCAGGCCGAGGAGCTTTGGTTTTGATGAGTTCCATGGTTGCCTTTCAGGGGGTCCCCCACGCAGCTAATTATGCAGCGACCAAAGCCTATGTACAGACCCTGGGAGAGGCCTTGGCGGTAGAGCTCAAACCCAAAGGGGTAGACGTACTGTGTGCAGCCCCAGGCCCAGTAGTCAGTGGCTTTTCGGCTAGAGCAGATATGCAAATGGGGCAGGCTTTGAGTCCGGAACAAGTAGGGGTCCCAATTATCAGAGCCATTGGGCGGCGGAGTACTAGCTTACCTGGCTTCTTGACAAAGTTTTTGGTTTATAACCTGCGTTTGCTTCCTCGCTGGGCCAAGGTCAGAATTATGGGCCAAATAATGGGGGGATTCACCCAGCATCAGCAAGTTCCCATTAATCCTGCCGAAGCCAATTGACCTGATCAGGAACCAGGTTTTTCTTGACAAAGACCTCCCGACCGACGGGGGTGAGGAAAGCATAAAACTGCCGAATAAATAGCCGCGCGTACTTCTCGATGACAAGCTCTTGAGAGTTAGGTTCATACATGGCCGCCGAACTAAGCCAATGGTCGCGGTAGATCCGTATCCAGGTAATGAAGTCATCATATTGCCCAGGAAAGGCTTCAGAGAGCATGAGTCCTTTATCGACGGAAAGCGAAATCATCCCACGATACATCTCAGCCCTAAGTTTTTCCACCGCTTTCAGGGTTTCTCTCAATATTCGGATCACTGTTGGAGATGTAGGGTAGGTGGTAAAATAACCCCGATCAAGAGTCAAGAGAAGAAATGGCTTTGAAGGTTTCGAACCAATAAGGAAACTCCCTTTACAAAGA
Source organism: uncultured Bacteroidia bacterium (assembly GCA_964521065.1). GTDB lineage: Bacteria > Bacteroidota > Bacteroidia > J057 > J057 > CAYVAP01. The sequence goes on from CAZFPQ010000104.1 coordinate 21,409, forward strand.
GAAATGCCCCTTAATCTGTTGGGCCACTTCCACTACAGAAAGGTGCGTATTATCAATCTTTAGCATGGGTTTATCGGGAAACTCTCCTTCCCTAGACTGCATGCGATAATTGGACTCGAAATACAGCAAGGATTTCTCTGATCCATCCAGGTCGCGCTTAGAGGGCTTTGCTTGCAGGCGGTCCTCCTGCCGATTGCGCTCTAGCCGCACGGCCAGGTCCGCCTGTAGCTCCACTAAACAAATCTCTGCCCCCTCCTGCTCAAATATTTGGATGATTTCATCGATATAAGCCTCGTCTTCAGGAAAATCGTAGTCCCAAACAAGGGTAAAAATCAAGCCTGCTAGATCACTCTGGGCCACCTCTTGAAATACGGCAAAGCGGATGGCTTTGTCCAATCGCTCAAAGGCAAGACTACCAAAATCAAAATAACGGTTCACTAACTCGATCGATAGGTGGTTATGAAACAGCCTCAACCCTGTTATCCGTGCGAGTTCTATGCCCACCGTCATTTTGCCGACCGCAGGAGGGCCAAGTATGATCACCAATTTCATACATGCTTAGATTCAGTCCTAATCGTCAATTTAAGTTAGCAAGAAACAAGAAAGTATGTCAGAAATTTCCATCGCCGAAAAGAAGACAGACAGCAGATTAATTCAAGAATTGCTCTACAATCTTATCTAAGTTTTCGAAGTCTTCGCGACGTTTTAGGAAGGCATCAATCTCTGTTTCACCCATATTTTGGACCCGATAATCAGGAAGATCCGCTCCAAAAAATGTGGCTACGGTTAGGTCAACCAAGCGCTCTTTCAAGGCGTGAGGAACTTGATAGCGCTGGATGATGGAGGCTTCAATCCCGATATGGACGATTTCGTGGATCAGGGTATTGGCCGGGTTTTGGTAATTTTTGAATCTGCCATCAGGGGTGGTGAAGATCAAGACTGAGCCCTGATCGGGATCATAGCTTCCCCCACTGCCGTAGAGTGTAAATGTAATTGGGTATTCTTCATAGAGTTTGAAGCCCCAGTTCCAGACTTTTTGCAAGGAATCCAGACGAGTTAGCATCTGGTTAAGCAGCAACTCCTGCGCCTCCACTTTAGCTACGGCTGCATCGTAATCTGTTGCGTTGTAGGCACCTGCCTCAAGCAATCCATATATGCTTGAAAAGTCCTGGTTCCCAAAGGCTCCTTGCTTGGCTTTGTGAACCAATGAATCAATTAAAGCGCCTTGGGGCAAGTTGACTTGATAGCCCTGCTGCTCAAAAAACCTAATGTCATGGATGGTCCTCCAAATGGACGTAGCCTCCTGCTGAATACTGGGAACTTGGATGGAAATCTGGGGCTGGGCGCGAAGGAATTGCCCATTGAGCATACATGCTATAAACACCACCATCAAGAGGGAAAAAAAATTCATATATAAAATCCTTTAACGCCAGGCCATCTTGCCATTGAGGATCAACTTTTGCAGCATGATACATACTTAGCATTTCTACCGAGCGCAGATCCAGCTAAGTTCTAAAACCTATCAGCAACTGATCGTAAGTTATCTGTTAGTAACGCGAGAAAAATAACTTCCCCCTTTAGCGTAGAGATTTTGTGCGAAGCCAAGGAAGAAAAACCGAGCTAGGCGAGCCTAGAGAGGCTTTTTCTAACGCAGGATTCGTGCAAAAGATCAAGACAAAAGCGGAACTTATTTTTTGAGCGTTACTTAGCCCAATCAATGAACAAAAAGAATGAGTGGGAAGCCTACTGACAAAGTTGCGAAATTCCCAGCAACTCAGTACTCCC
>CAZFPQ010000105.1:0-5741 GCA_964521065.1 uncultured Bacteroidia bacterium
ATGGCAGGACATGCCCTGTCTCTACATTAGAGACTATTTGGGTTTTGGCCGTAAAGGAAAAACCCAAACAGCCTCTTAAGACATGTACAAATAGGGTTTCCAATCCTCGCGAACTTCACCCGCAAAGTTACTCAGAAACATCACGAAGCTCGGGCGAAAGGGCTGATGGCGCATTGCCATGCCAGCTTCTTCTGGGGTCATGCTGCCTTTTTTGGCGTTGCACTTTTGACAAGCTGTGACCAGATTGTCCCAGGAGTCTCGCCCACCCAAAGAGCGAGGGACGACGTGGTCAATGGTCAAAGAATCCTTGGTTCCACAGTATACACAGCGGTTGCGATCTCGCTTAAAGATATTGTGGCGAGACAGGTTGACTTTTTTGTAAGGAATATGGACGTAGCGATACAATCGGATGATAGAAGGAAAACGAAAATCTCCCGTGATTGATCTTAGCTGTCGCTTTGGATTGTCGGAGAGCATCTCTGCCTTCTTGAGGAGGGTGAGCACAAATGCTCGCTCGACCGAGCAAACCCCTATGGCTTGATAGTCCTGATTCAGTACCAATACACTTTCTCTGATCAACATCTTCTAATGCTTATCAAATGATGGGTAATTTGTTGGTTTTGAGAATGAACAATGCCTTGAGGGGAGAGACGATCTATCCTTACTCGGCCTGAAGCATGAATAATGGACTCTGAGTCTCTGAGCAATCCTACGTGGGTTATCTTTTTTTTGTTGGGCTTGGCAAAAAAAGCCAGATCCCCAGCCTGCTGCTTTCCATACTCGATGGCGACTCCACATTCTGCCTGTTGGGAAGAATCTCTAGGTAGGGTAATGCCACACATGGCAGCACTGGTTTGCATCAACCCCGAACAGTCTATGCCCCAGTTGCTGATGCCTCCCCACAAGTAGGGGGCGTTCATAAAAAGGGTGGCCGTCGCTACCCATTCCGAGGATGGTCTCACTGCGGTGGTGCGGAGGCTTTTTGTCGCTTCCAATTTCTCTCCAGCCCAATTAAAAATTCCGGTTTGGACCTCTATTGGCAAAGGCGGACCAATGGGCAAAGCCATTAGGCTGCCATCTTCCCGCAACAAGTGCCCGCCTAAGGAAAATGAGGTAGGCGGAGAGATCGAAAGCGTATCTGAATCGGCTAGGGGGTAAAACATCTTGGCATCAGCCCAGCCTTCGTATCCATCACGTAGGCGTCGCAAGCGATACCAGTTAGGTTGCTCTTCTAAGAGCAGGGCTTGTTCACCAAAAAATAATTGAGAGGATTGCTCGGCAGAGTCGGAGGCGCTGGTTCGAAGTGGCACGATGGCCTCCCAAACCAGCAAGCGTATGTAAGGCTCGACTTTTCCGGATTCCATAGGTCAAGACATAAGCTTTCCTGCATACAATATAACAGCTTAGCCCGAAAATCCCAGCTTTCTGCCTAGGATCTTCGTGTTTGGGTTGAATCCTTCGGGTACAGCACCTAAATTCGGGTGTAAAATTAGTTTAACTTCCAAAACTCCTTGCAGGGATCGCCGCAACGGCGATCCTTTTTTATGCGGCCTACCAAGCCAAGAGTTCAGCCAGTTGCTCCGCTACCTTTTCGGCGTTGGGCAACATGGTCGCCTCTAAGGTTGAGTTAAGCGGAATGGCCGGTAAGGGCTCGGCACCCTGTACGAATACGGGTGCATCCAAATGGGTAAATAGATGCTGGCTGATGCGTCCCGCTAAGGATTCGGCAAAGCTATTTTTTTTGACCTCCTCCGTCAACACTAAAACTTTGTTGTGCCGCTTGACCCCTTTAGCGATGGCCTCCCAATCCAGGGGCTCCAAAGTCCGTAAATCAAGAATTTCTACTTGCCCTGGCCAGCGCTTGCTCGCATGCAGGGCCCAGTGAACCCCCATTCCATAGGTGATGACGAGACAACTCTCCCCACTTTCAATGGCTTCTTGACTAGCCTCCTGGTAGGTATGAGCCTTCCCTAGTGGTATAAGATAGTCGTCGCTGGGTTCTTTGGTCTTGGCGGCCTTGGAGCCGGGCACCTTGCTCCAATAAAGACCTTTGTGTTCAAAAAAGACCACTGGATTGGGATCTAAGAAGGCTGCCCGCATCAGGCCCTTCATGTCAGCGGCGTTGCTAGGGTATACCACTTTGACTCCACGAATGGTTAAGATCGCAGACTCTACGCTGCTGCTATGGAAAGGACCTCCACTGCCGTAGGCGCCAATCGGTACCCTAATCAAAGCTTGGACCGGCCATTTGCCATTGCTCAGGTAGTAGCTGCGACTCAATTCTGCATAAAGCTGGTTTACGCCTGGCCAGATATAATCAGCAAACTGAATCTCGACGATGGGCTTGCAACCTGTAGCGGCCATCCCGACAGTGCTGCCAATGATGTAAGCTTCTTGGATAGGGGTATTGAATACCCGCTGGTCGCCATATTTTTCGGCCAGTAAGGCCGCTTCTCGAAAGACTCCCCCCAGTTGTCCCCCTACATCTTGTCCATATAATACGGCCTCAGGGAATTCAGCTAAAATCTTGTCTACGGCGTGTAAAGCCGCGTCTACCATGACTACCTCTTCTGCGTTGGCTGGCCTGCGTTCTCCTGCTTCTTCGAGGACTTCAGTAGGAGCAAAGTCGTAGGTATACAAATCTTGAGGACGTGGGTCCTCAGAGGCTACCGCTTTTTCAAAGTCTTGTTGTACCTTTTGACCTGCTGCTTGAAATATTTGTTCGAGCTCTGTTTCGGAAAAACCTTGCTCTAACAGCTGTCCTTTTAAGCGAGGCCAAGGATCCATGGGCTGGTGATCCGCTAAGTCGTCCCTGTACCATTCTTTCCGCACCCCAGAGGTATGATGGTTCAGCAGCGGAACCTGGGCCCTTAACAAAAATGGTCGCCGCTCCTGGCGCATAATGGACAGAATCTCAGCCAGAGCCTGATAAGAGGCAATAAAATCGCTACCATCCACCTCCCGCACTTCAATGCCCTTGAAGCCCTGGGCAAACTCTCCCGCGTGTTGGGCATACATTTCCTCCTTTTGAGCAGAAATGCCCCAACCGTTGTCTTGTACAAAGTACAAAATGGGCAGTTGATGCAAGGCGGCCATTTGCATGGCCTCGGATACCTCTCCCTCAGTCATGGCTCCATCCCCGATAGAGCACACTGATATGGGGGCTAGGTGTTCGACTGAGAAACGATCGATCCCCTGCCTTTCTCGGTATTTCAATCCCTGAGCTACTCCCGTTGCAGGAATGGCTTGCATGCCTGTAGACGAGGACTGATGGGGAATTTTAGGTTGATTTTCTCGGCGCAGGCTAGGATGAGAATAGTAAGTCCTGCCACCAGAGAAGGGATCGTCTCTTTTGGCCAGCAATTGTAGCATCAATTCGTAGGGCTCCATGCCTATGCCTAGGAGCAGGGCATCGTCCCGGTAGTAAGGGGAGACGAAATCTTGTGGGAGTAGCTGTAATCCCAATGCAAGTTGGATCGCTTCATGTCCGCGGGAGGTCGCATGGACGTATCTGCCTGTGACGTCTTTTTGAGCTTCGTAAAGCTCCGAAAGGGCTACGGCTGTGCACATAAGTCGCCAGGCCTGCTCGAGGGTTTGTCGTTCAAGAGAAAGAGGGGTCGTAGTAGCTTCTGGCATATATGTGAAATCTTGAGGTCTGATCAATAAGGGGAGATCCAAAATTCTGTTTGAATAGTAACAAGATCATTGCTGCCCACCCAAACGAAAATTGCCAACAAAATACACAATCCTATCGAGGGTAGGGCAATACTCTTCTCAATTGTGGTCTTTCTGCGTAAAAGCAAGACCTATTTGGTCGTCGTTTGTTTACCCTAGGAAACCTTACCTGAAAGGAAAATGACAACATCCTTGGGGGGCGATCTTACAGCCCTTTGGGTTTGTTTTAGGATATCACGTGAAAATAATTGACAAAGAAGATTTTGGTTTGCAATATCACCCCCGCAAAACACCATCATCAACGTTGATCCATGAGACAGTCAAGGTCTATCATTCTCTTTTTCCTATGGGTATGGATTACCCCCATTTACTTAATTGGTCAAAGGGATAGCTCGCAACAAGAACCTGTGCTCCAAGCTCAGGATAACAAGATTTACTCTCAGTTGAACCCCCGTCAGGCGGCCACACGGCATTTGTATTACCTTCAGCCAGACACTTATGAGCCTGAGGTTGCCGCTACGGTGTTTCCTTCTGAATCTCTCAGTGAGGAAGCCCGGATAGAGCTGGCTATTCAACTCAAAGAAATCCTGGACGCCACGGGCAATTATGTGGACGTTGAAAAAATTCCAGATCAAGCTGCGTATCGGGATTCGGCGACAGGGGAATATCAATACGTTCTCTTTCCCCGCCAATTCCCTGATATATATCTATCTCGCTACGATGGCGTATGGTACTATTCTCGGACTACCTCTGAGCGAATACCTCAGTTATATCGGCAGATTTTCCCCTTAGGCACCAACTTCATTCAGCGTCTGGTACCCGTAATCGGACAGCGATCTTTTCTGGGCTTTCCCATTTGGAAGTGGGTAGGGTTTGTTCTGCTGGTTGGGATCAGCTATTTGTTCTTTCGAGTGATCTCTTGGGGGTTGAGTTGGGGAATCAAAAAATTAGCTCCTAGAATAGCCCCAAGGGGTTACATAGACCCGGAATTGATCCCTCCAGTAGCCAGGCCTTTGAGCTTACTCCTGACTTTTTGGCTCTTTCGAGCCTACCTGATGCCCATGCTGTTGCTGCCTATTCAGATAAGCGACCCCTTGGGGCGAGGCATTTCTATTGCGATGTCCTTTGCGGGAGTTTGGGTGTTTTACCGTTTGGTAGACATTGTGGCTTCGCTTTTTACCTCCTTGGCGAGCCGGACTGCCTCCACCATGGATGATCAATTGGTGCCCTTATTGGTGCGCGCGGCCAAGTTGGTGATCATTGTTTTTGGGCTATTGTTTGTGTTGGACAACCTAAAAGTAGATGTGACGGCCTTGTTGGCTGGGGTATCAATCGGGGGCCTAGCCATCGCCTTGGCGGCTCAGGATACGGTCAAAAATTTCATTGGGTCTATATCGATTTTCGTGGATCAGCCCTTTATGGTGGGAGACTTCATTGCTGCAGGAGATATCCTAGGTGTGGTGGTAGAGGTCGGGGTACGTACCACCCGGATCCGCGCCTTGGATGGAGCACAGGTGACGGTGCCAAACGGAGATTTGGCCAATCGGACGATCACCAACCACACGGTGCGGACTTACCGTCGCTACTCTACCAGCATCACTGTCACCTATGCGACCTTGCCGGATAAGATGGAGGAATTCGTGAATGGAGTTCGAGACATTGTTTCCTCTCACGAAAAAGTCCGGGAGGGCAGTGCCTCCGTCCAATTCCATGAAATGAGTTCCTCTTCGCTCGATATCTTTTATGCAGCCATTTTTGAGGTGACTGATCATGGCGAATGGCTGGCCTGCCGCCAAGATATTTTCTTAGGCATTATGAGATTGGCTGCGCAGATGGGCATCGACTTTGCCTTCCCTAGCACTTCTGTTTACATCGAACAGATGCCTGAAGAGGGAAGCGAGATTCGAGAGACGGGAGGCGAGAATGGGTGAGTGTTTGGAAGAAGAAAGCGGGAGTTGAAAAGTTAAAGAGTTAAAAAAGTTAAGAAGTTAAATAGTTGATCATTAGGATTATTAACTCCCTTAACTCCCTTAACTCCCTTAACTCCCTTAACTCCCTTAACTCCC
>CAZFPQ010000105.1:5769-22971 GCA_964521065.1 uncultured Bacteroidia bacterium
AACTCCCTTAACTCCCTTAACTCCCTTAACTCCCTTAACTCCCTTAACTCCCTTTCTATTTGCCTCTCCCTTAGTCTGAGTACGAAATAGCTTCCTGCATTCAACCACATCCACCGAGATTCTCTATCTTTGCCCCGCAAATCATTGAACATGAGCTCGGCAAAAATTGGTACAGATCTAGATTTTGCGATAGAGGTATTAAGTGGGGGAGGCTTGGTAGCTATTCCTACCGAGACAGTCTATGGTTTGGCGGCGAATGCTTTTTCGCCCGAAGCGGTGATCAAGATATTCCAAGCCAAGAACCGGCCAACATTCAATCCCCTGATTGTGCATAGCGATAGCTGGGGAAAAATAATCCCTGAATTGAAGGAAATGCCTCCTTTGGTAGAGGAACTGGTTGAGCGTTTTTGGCCCGGACCCTTGACTTTGCTTCTACCCAAAGGGCCCCGCATTCCTGATTTGGTCACGGCAGGAAATCCTCGGGTAGCAATCCGAATTCCCTCCCACCCTTTGACGAGAAATCTTCTCTCGGCCCTGCCTTTTCCTTTGGCAGCCCCGAGCGCCAATCCCTTTGGCTACATCAGTCCCACCACTGCTCAGCACGTGGCCGATCAATTGGGAGACAAGGTGGATTACATTTTAGATGGAGGACCTGCTCAGGTGGGCTTAGAGTCCACAATTTTAGGGTATGAGGGTGAAAAAGGCTGGCATTATTTCCGAAAAGGAGGTGTCTCCTTGGATGAAATAGAAGCGATTACTGGTCCCTTGCGAGCTGCTTCTAAGGGAAAGCAGAATCCCCAATCCTCGGGCATGTTGAAGAGCCATTATGCCCCCCATACCCCTTTGATCACGGGAGACTTAGATTCCTTAATCTCCCAGCATGCCGAAAAGCGCTTGGGGGTAATTGTATTCCAACGAGCTCCAGGGCCTGCGGTAGATAAAACAGCTATTTTATCTAGCAAGGGCGATCTCATGGAAGCCGCTCGAAATCTCTTTGCGGTGATGCATGAAATGGATCAAGCGGGCCTAGATCTCATTTTAGCCGAGCCCGTTCCCGCCCATGGCCTTGGCTTGGCTATCAACGACCGTTTGCAGCGGGCCGAAGCAGAGCGAAAGTCCAGTTGAATTTCCTAACTTGATCCAATGAAGTTGGCGCTTTTACTCACTTTGTTGCTCTTCTGTTTGAGCTTGAAATGGGGCTTCGCCCAGGTAGATTCAGCCCAATCTGCTTTTCCTGCTGCCCCCCTCATCCTTACGCGGCCCTTACAAAAGATCGATGTTACTCAAGGCTTTGAGGTGTTAACCGATAGCACAGACCGCTTGGGCTTTGAAGAGATTGAGCATAGCCAAGACTTTAAACCATATAAGGAAGTCTCTTTTCCCTTATCCCTGGGAGATCGGATGTGGGCTCGGGCTACCTTAATCAATCCCTATGACTTTGAGCAGGAAATTTTTTTCTACCTCAATGGCACGGACTCAGTAGCCGTTTATGTCTTCAGCCAAAATGGAATAGATTCTACCCAAACCGGAAACTACGTCAGCTGGCGAGAGCGTAGTACCTATTTTGGAAAGCCTGTAGGGGTTAGCCTTAAGGTGTCAGCTCAGGATACCGCCACTTTATACGTATTGATGCGGGAATATGCGGGGGTAGGACCGAACTTTAGACCAAGGTTTTATGATCGTTATCTGTGGTTTGCCAGTTATTTTTCTCGCTCCTACATATCCACCTTGATCATCGGCTTGTTCTTGGGAGGATTGGCGATCATGCTGGCTTACAACCTGGTATTGTTCTTCAGCACCCGGGTTCGCACCTATTTATTCTATGCCCTTTACCTCTTTTCAATCATTCTATCTCTTCATTTTGAGGTGGTGGTCAGGGAATTCTCTGTACTGAGTTTTAGCAATTACCAACTCAATCGCCTGGCCATTCTTATTGGACTCAATGGTGCTTCCATGTTTTATCTGCTCTTTGGCCGGAGTTTCATGGATACCCCGCGACTCACGCCCGTTTGGGATAAAATATTGCTGGGGATGGTTGGTTTTCGCATTCTGATCATTTTGGCAAGTGCCATTGCTTTCCTGGTATATGATGAGCCAACATTTACCCAATTTGGGATTTTTTGGTACGGGGTTGAGGGGCTGATCATCCTCATTTATTTCTATTGGCTTATCAAAGCTCGCTCTCAGGTTGCTTGGTTTTTTATCGCGGGCTCTATCTTGATTTTTGGAGGTGGGTTTGCTCCTGTCCTAGTAGCCAATATCATGAATGTGGCATTCAACGTGCCCAATTACTTGCTGACTTCTATTTTCCTAGAGATTCTTGTCTTTTCCTTGGGACTGGGATATAAGATGCGAAAGCAGCAAAAAGATAAGCTAGAGGCAGAGCAAAAGCTCAACCAAGAGTTACAAAAAGTGAACTCCGCCTTTGGCCGCTTTGTGCCACATGAGTTTATCCAATCCCTGGGGCATAACTCGGTCCTAGAGGTACAACTTGGAGATCAGGTTGAGAAGGAAGTAACCGTTCTCTTTGCCGATATTCGAAAGTACACCACCTTGGCCGAGCAGATGACTCCAGCGGAAAATTTCCAATTCCTCAATGCCTACCTGGGGCGCATGGGGCCCATTATTCAAGACCATCAAGGCTTTGTAAATCAATATTATGGCGATGGAATCATGGCGTTGTTTATGTCTGGCGCGGACGATGCCTTGAAAGCTGCCATTGGAATGGGTAAGGTGCTAAGGCAGTACAACCGAGAGCGAGAGGAAAAAGGCCGTATGCCAATCAGCATTGGTATTGGCATACATTCTGGTCCCCTGATGATGGGCATCATCGGCGATACCCTGAGAATGGAGGCCGGAGTAGTCTCTGATACAGTTAATACCGCTTCTCGCATGGAAGGGCTTACCAAGCACTTTGGGGTGCAAATAGTGCTCAGCGAGACCACTCATCGCCAGTTAAGCAAGGAAAGTTTTCTTCTGCGCCCCTTGGGAAAGGTGAGGGTAAAAGGACGCCAGCAGGCCACCTTGGTCTGGGAGTGCTTTGACATTGACCAAACAGAAATACAAAAGGTCAAGAATTCCCAGCAGGCCGATTATGAAGCCGCTCTGGGGGAATATTGGTCTGGTAATTTTGCCGCTGCCCTGAGCCAATTGGAAGCACTGGTGAAAACTTTACCTAAAGATTCTGTGCTCAACTACTATCAAAAGCTGGCCAGACATTACCTCACTGAAGGTGCACCAGAAGCCTGGAATGGCATCGAATCCATCCAGGGGTAGCAGATAACAGAGTAGAAAATGACCTAACTCTCACCAGGAAGTAAAAGAATGTCGTTTTCTGCCCTCTCTGACCTCATGGCTTCTCTACCTATTTCTTTACTTCTTACTTTAATCGGTGAGCAGAAGAAGCCGAGTAATGCGATCATCAGTACAAAACCGTCTCGCATCTCGCTTCTATCTTCTCGCTTCCTGCTTAAACCTTGACTTTCAGCTGCTCCATTAGCTTAAGGAAGGGCTTGGTGTTTTGCATGATGTAGAAATGCAAATAAGGGATTCCTGCTTCCAATAGCTCCATGCACTGTTTCATGGACCAATCTACACCTACTTGAATTTCCTCCTGACGAGTCTTGGCATGAAGCATGCGCTCGGCCAGTTCATGGGGAATATCAATGTGAAAGATGGAAGGTAATATGGTCAGGTGCTTCTTCGAAGTCATGATTTTTAACCCAGGAACGATGGGCATGGTGATGCCAAAGTCTCGGGCCTTGGCCACAAAGTCTAGGAACTTCTGGGTATCATAAAACATTTGAGACACCGCATAGTGGGCTCCTGCATCCTGCTTGTCTTTCAGGACTTGCAGTTCAAAATCGATGTTGGGGGCCTCAAAATGTTTTTCGGGATAGCAGGCCACCCCAATGCAGAATTCAGTCTTGGCGGCATCAATCAGGTCCCCATCGATGTAGCGCCCCTGATTCATGTCGTTGATTTGACGTACCAGGTCTATGGCGTAATTGTTGACACTGCGATCTTGAGGGATGGGACGCTGGTTTTGCTTGTCACCTCGAATAGCCAAAATGTTTTCGATTCCGAGATAATTGAGCTCAATCAAAGCGTCCTCGGTTTCCTCTCGGGTAAACCCCCCACAAAGAATGTGAGGGACAGGCTCTAGGTTATACTTGTATTTGATGGCGGCACAGAGGCCGAAGGTGCCTGGACTTTTTCGTTTGACCTTCTTGCGGTAACTGCCATCTGGCATTTCTTCCCAGATAATTTCGGCGGCGTGACTGGTCACATCAATGAATGGGGGATGGTAAGGCAGTACGGACTCCACGGCTTCATACAACTTCTTGATATTCCTACCACGCTTAGGAGGGATGATTTCCAGACTTACGGTGGGGTTTTTTGCAGCTAAAAAGTGTTCAATGACTCGCATTCAGTCGAGATTTAGTTGGCTATCGATACCCTCGTGAGGGTGAAAGTTGCCGATCATGGCGAGGTGCAATTTAGGGGTTTTTGTTATTTGTCCCCCCTAGAATATTGGGAGAGGTAATTATTTCAGCAGAATAGAATCAAAAATGCCAGCTGCAGAGCGACTTAGATCTGACGGATTTAGGAAATACATCAACCACAAGTAGGAGATTCTCGTTTATATATTCACTAACTTATCCTTCCCGTCTCTATCTTATCCCAGGATAAGTGCCCCAGGATTTTAGATCGATCATCGAACAATCATCAATTTTTTAGGCAGGTATGAAGAAGATTTTGCTGTTGTTAGGCCTCTGTCTGGTTTTACTTCCACTCAGAGCAGAATACCTATTAATCCCCATGGACAATGCCCAACGCAACCATCTCAAGGCCTATGGCATTGCGTATTGGGTGCTGGAATACCAGGTTGACGTGGAGTGGCTGCTCAACTATCGGGGAGGAAGTTTTATGTTCAAGTACAGTTCAGTCTTCGAGCAGGAACTACAGGTGCGGGGCGTCAGCTATGAAAAAATTTCAGACGGTCGCTCTAGTCAGATATTAGCTGAAGTGGGCTCCGATGCAGTCAATATGGATGCGGTAAAGCTAGAAACCCCTCCTAAAATTGCGGTGTATTCCCCCAAAAATAAACAACCTTGGGACGATGCGGTGACCTTGGCCCTCACGTTCGCTGAGATCCCCTACGAGGTAGTTTATGACCCTGAGGTATTAGATGGGAAGTTGAGCGAATACGACTGGCTGCACCTTCACCATGAAGATTTTACGGGTCAATTTGGTAAGTTTTGGGCCTCTTATAAAAATGCACAGTGGTACCAGGAGGATGTAAAAGCTCAATCAGCTACGGCCCAGCGTTATGGGTTCTCCAAAGTCAGTGAAATGAAGTTGGCGGTGAGCCTGAAGATCAAAGATTTTTTGTCCAATGGAGGCTTTCTTTTTGCGATGTGTTCGGCAACCGATACCTATGACATTGCTTTGGCTGCTGAAGGAGTAGATATCTGTGACCACATGTTTGATGGCGACCCTGCCGCTTCCAATGCCCAAGAACGACTAGATTTTTCCCGATCCTTGGCCTTCGAAAATTTCCAATTGGTTCGCAGCCCCTTCCAATACGAATTCTCAGACATAGATTCCAACTTGGGGGGACGTCGTATCCCAGAGCACATGGACTACTTTACCCTATTTGAGTTTTCTGCCAAATGGGATCCGGTACCGACCATGCTCTGTCAGAACCATACCCGCACGGTCAAAGGTTTCTATGGCCAGACTACCTCCTTCCGCAAAAACCTCTTGAAATCGGATGTATTGATCATGGGGGAGCTCAAGGCTTACAATGAGGCGCGCTACATCCATGGGAATTATGGCCGGGGGATGTGGACTTTTTATGGGGGGCACGACCCTGAGGACTACCGACACTTTGTCGGAGAAGATCCCACTGATTTATCTTTGCATCCCAGTTCGCCCGGGTATCGATTAATCCTCAACAACATTCTTTTCCCTGCCGCCAGAAAAAAGAAGCGTAAAACCTGATTAGGGAATATGTATCCATAGACCTCTGAACATGGGTAGGTGATTAATTTTCACCTACCCATGTTTGTTTCTTGGCCCCAAATTTAGTCATATTCGCTTTTTTTCATCCTTAGGAACAAGAAAAAAAGGCTAAGCAAAAAGGCATAACCTTTTTTTGGAGTGTTCCTTACTACGCCAAACCTTTACCTAACAATGAGATCCTTTATCTTGCTTGCCCTGATGTTGGTGCTTAGCCAGCTATCAGCCCAGTCACCCCAGCCGTCAAAAATCCCCCTTAAGGGGGTGGAAACCGTGATCATGCCCTCGCTAGACAATGAAGAGTTGAGGAACGAAGAGCTGCATCGACGAGGACCAGGCATCGCCCCTCGATTTGCCCACAACTTCCCTGTAGACATCACTCCCCAATCCCATGGTACTTGGACTGAGCTCAGTCAGGGAGAAGCAATTTGGCGCCTGAAGATCCAATCAAAGGGAGCCTACTCACTCAACTTGGGATTTGTCCACTATTTCATGCCCGAAGGAGGGAGTATGCTGCTGTATGATCCCAAGCAGAAGCAGGTGCGGGGACCTTTTACCTTGTCAGACAATGAGGACCACGCCCAATTCTGGAGTCCCTTAGTCGAGGGAGATGAGCTCATCATTGAAGTTCGCCTACCAGTGAGTCAAAAGAGTAAACTTGGGCTACACCTCAGTAGCGTCAACCATGATTTCATTGGTTTTGCCCAAGCTCTCTCTGCTTCAGGTAGCTGCAACCTAGATGTGATTTGTGGAGCCACGGACGGATGGGCTATGGTGGATGAATACCGCGACATCATTCGATCGGTAGCTGTTTACGGCTTAGGTGGAGGAACCCTTTGTACGGGTTTTTTGGTTAACAACACCGCCAATGATTGCACTCCTCTCTTCATGACGGCCAATCACTGTGGACTTACTCCGGGTAATGCCCCCAGTGTGGTGGTGTATTGGAATTTCCAGAACAGTACCTGTCGACAACCCAATAGTGGCGCCAGTGGAGGAAATGGTGATGGGACCTTGAGTCAGTTCAACAGTGGGGCCATTTATAGAGCTGGATGGGCCGGTTCTGATTTTACCTTGATAGAGTTGGACGACGAAGTGGATCCAGATTATGAGCCATTTATGGCGGGCTGGAATGCCAGCAATTCCGCCACGGGTGACTCGGTCATTTGCGTGCATCATCCTTCCACGGACGAAAAACGAATCAGTTTTGAATTTGACCCGACCTTCATTGGTGATGACAGTGGTAATGCCGATCCCAATGACAACTTTGTAGTGGTAGATGATTGGGACGTTGGGACCACCGAAGGAGGCTCTTCCGGTGCGCCCTTGTTCAATAAACAAAAGCAGGTGATTGGCCAACTTTTTGGTGGCTTTGCTGCCTGTGGCAACAACCAGTACGACGCCTATGGCTGGATTCACCGTTCCTGGGAAGGAGGGGGAACGCCTGGGACCAGACTGAGGGACTGGCTAGACCCTGGCAATACAGGGCAAACGAGCCTTCAAGGTAGAGATTGTGGGATTGGGGTAAATACCAGCACCAAAGAAATCAGGGTATGTAAACCTGGGGCAGCCAATTGGGGGTTGGAAGTGTTGAGTAGCTTTACCAACCCCGTGCAATTGACCATCGTGGGCCTTCCTGCCCAGAGCTATACCTTGACGAATAATCCTGTGACACCAGGCGGGAATACCAACTTGATTGTCCTAACCGCAGGTCTGCCCGCGGGGACTTACCCCTTTACCGTCAAGTCCAACGATGGAATCGATAGTTCAGATCTAGCCTTAGTTCTTCAAGTAGATGATGGTGCCCCACTGGTGACGAACTTAACAAGCCCTGCTGACATGGCGATTCAGCAGCCTACTCAGGCCAGCTTACGTTGGCAGACCAATTCTTTCGAGTCTTATCATGTGCAACTTAGCCTTGATGGAACATTCAATAGTCTTGTCTTTGAGGACTCTAGCTTGACTCAAGGGGAAATTCTTGTGCCTCAGGTTTTATTAGAAGAAACAGCGTATTTCTGGCGAGTAAGAGCTAAAAACAGTTGCGGAACAGGTCCCTGGTCACCCGGCTATTCCTTTCAAACAGGAGCCCGCTTCTGTGGGACCAATCCCGCTTTGAGTGTGCCTATTGGCATCTCCTCTGGTCCTCCTAATACCATCACTTCTACCATTCAAATCAGCGAAACGGGCGTTATTGGGGAAGTAAAAGTCAGCCAATTGGCCATTACCCATTCTTGGATTGAAGACTTAACCGTGACCCTAACTTCACCTCAAGGAACCAGTGTGGTTTTGATGGGAGACCTCAATTGTAACCTCAGTGATGCCTTTCTCAATTTTGACGACCAGGGACTAGCAAGTAGTGTATTGCAGGTTACCTGTAGCAGCGTTCCTCCTGCCTTGATAGGTACTTTTCAACCTATTGATCCCTTCGCGAACTTCATCGGGGAAAATCCACAAGGAACTTGGACCCTGACGGTGGAGGATGGAGCCTTCCAGGACGGAGGCTCACTGGATGGCTGGGATTTAGAAATTTGTACCTTGATCCCATCTGCCCTGACCATAGACCCTCAGCAAGTCACCTTGTGCGCCGAAGATACCTTCACTTTTGATCTTCAGTTTGGGGAAGCTTTTAATAACGGTAATGGACAGGTGCTCATCCTAAGTGCCAGCAACTTGCCCGTTGGAGCGCAGGCTGCGTTTTCTCCTAATCCCGCTCAGGCCAATGGGTTTTCCCAGGGGCAAATTTGGGGAATCAGTGGGGGGGCAACCCATCAAATAGATATTATTGCTCAAAACGGAACCATTACCCTAGATCGCCCATTGGTGCTGAGCTCTGGAGAGTTGCAAGAAGTAGACTTACTTTTCCCTCTCAATGGTTCTGACCCTGAGAGTGTCATACCAGTTCTGAATTGGACCCGGGCAAATGCAGATTCTCAGGTGGTTCAATTGGCGCAAGATGGCTTATTTAGCCCCTTGATCCGTCAAGCCTCTTTTATCGCAGACAGCAGCTGGACCCCCGATTCATTGGATTTTTTGACGCAATATTTTTGGCGAGTAATTTCCTTCAGCGATTGTGGCAGTGATACCAGCGAGACCTTCAGTTTTACCACAGACCGCAATACCTCGGTCACCAGTTTGTCAACAGGCCGTCTTACCCTGGCACCCAATCCAGCACGTACAGAATTGGTCATTGAAACTCCACTTCCCCTAGAAAAGTCCTCTTTGGTCCAGGTCTTTGATCCCGCGGGGCGTGAGGTGCTTAGGAAAGCATGGCCGCTGGGGAGTAATCGCTTTAGGCTGTTGGTAGAGGAGTTGCCAGCAGGAGTGTATGTAATGCGAGTCGGCAATGAGGGAGGTTTCTGGCGTGAAAAATTCATGATCCAAGATTAACCTAAGATCAAGAGGAAGGCAAAGCTTGTCTTGCCTCTAGCTCATCCGACCAATTATCCAAATCCAAGGTCCAGTCATAGGGTAAAAACTCTATGGCTGGATCTGCGGCTTGTGGGACCAGGCTATAGCTTTTTAGGAGTTCTTTTATTCCCGTAAGGTTGCCAAAATCCCCTCGAAACCAACTCATAAGTGAAGTGACTTGGACCTTGTCTTTCTTGGGCAGAAACCGGGTGCTATGTTTCAAATATTGGTAGGCTCGATCATTGAGTCGCTCGTAAAGACTCTCCTCTGCATATACCTCCAGTGGAGGACAGGAAGCCGCCCCACAATTGAGGGCAAAGTGTATGCGCCAATCTACTCGATCTACGCGCATCATTTCTTCAAAATCTCCAGGAAAAGGATTTTCAATGAAGCCCAAACTGAGCTTCAATTTGGAGTGACGCAAGATTCCATGCTCAATGTCATCGAAACTAAGGCTCTGCCCAGCTAGTGAGATACGGGGTTCGCTGAAGAATTGGCTACGGTTTTGATACCGTTCAGGGTGCTCTTTTAGCGCTAATAGGATGTGACTGTTGTAGCTGTTGATCCAGAATGTAAGACGCTTCTCGTCGTTATTCAGGCCTGCGGCAAGTTTTTCGGGCGAAACCCTAGCAAGCTGTTGGTTGATCTCCTCGATCCTTTCTTGGTGACCTTCTCTGATGGCTTGAAGAAGTTTGCCAGATAAAGCGGGGTAATCGATCTGTGCCTGCCCCACTACGGTCAAGCCTAGGAAAAAGATCAGTGATGAGAGATATTTGCGCAGCAACATAAATACATTTCTAACTTAAACAGAATTATTCCGGGGCGGTAAAACAGCACCTACCAAAACTCCATTCGTACCCGAACTTCTTTTAGCTAAGCATTATCGCCTAAAAAGATCATGTAAGACTGTCTGCCAACCGGCAAATCCATCAGATTTTCTTTGCTAATTATGCGAGCCTGAGTCATTAGGAACAGATTTTCTCTTCTCATGAGGTAAAACCTTTTGGCAGCATCCTCCAGATTCTAACAAAGACCTTGAAAAGAGGTTATGCTCAGGTAAGATTTCTTTTTTCTCAAGCCTTGGAGATTTGTCATCGTAGGAATTTGGTGGCAATTTCAACGCACAGCCATTCACTCTCAACATAACACCAGGCATGCCAGCCCAATTAGATCCAAGTAACATACATACCTTAGGCCAGCTCAAGGCCGCCGGTTATCAACCCCAATCCGTCAAAGAAGAGCTTCGACAAAACCTGATTCGCCGCATGAAAGCCAAGGAAAGCATCTTTCCTGGGGTGATCGGCTATGAAGAAACGGTTATCCCTGATCTTCAGCGGGCCATTTTGTCTAAGCACAACATCATTCTTCTCGGCTTGAGAGGGCAAGCCAAGACCCGCATTGCCCGTCAGTTGACTGGTCTCCTAGATGAGTACATTCCCATCGTGGCGGGATCGGATATGAACGACGACCCTATGCAGCCCCTTTCTCGCTTTGCCAAAGACCTGATTGCCGAAAAAGGCGATGAGACTCCTGTGGCTTGGGTGCATCGCAATCAGCGCTACGTCGAGAAATTGGCCACGCCAGACGTGACTGTGGCCGACCTAATTGGGGACGTAGACCCCATCAAGGCAGCCACCTTGAAACTGCCTTACTCTGATGAACGAGTCATCCACTTTGGCTTGATTCCTCGCTCCCACCGAGCCGTATTCGTCATCAATGAGCTTCCTGACCTTCAGCCAAGGATTCAAGTAGCTTTGTTCAATATGCTTCAAGAAGGAGACATCCAGATACGGGGCTTTCAACTTCGCCTTCCCTTGGATGTACAATTTGTCTTCACGGCCAACCCAGAAGATTACACCAACCGGGGTAGCATCGTTACGCCTCTTAAGGACCGCATCGAGAGCCAGATACTGACTCACTATCCCAAATCGCTCGAACTTTCCAAGCAGATTACCCGTCAGGAGGCACGTCTTCATCCTGAGGTGACCGACAAGGTTCACATCGATGAGCTGGTGGCTGAATTGGTGGAAAAGGTAGCGATTGAAGCTCGTCAAAGTGAGTATGTAGATGAAAAGTCTGGGGTATCTGCCCGTCTGACCATTACCGCCTATGAGAACCTACACTCTGCCGTTGAGAGGCGAATGATCGTCAATGGAGAAGAGGATGGCTTTAGCCGGGTTGGGGACTTGATCGGCATTGTCCCAAGCATCACAGGTAAGATAGAGCTGGTATACGAAGGAGAGCAGGAAGGCGCAGCAATTGTCGCTCAAAAGCTGATCAACAAAGCCTTGCGTGAAAGCTTTGCCGAGCGATTCCCTAATCCAGAGCGGCTGAAACGCAATGCGCCTGAAAATATTTACCGGGAAGTTACCCAATGGTTCAGCCGGGGAAATTCTCTGGATCTGCTTTCGGACTTACCCGAGTCTGATTATAAAAAGGCCCTCAAAGGAGTGCCGGGGCTAGAGGCTCTGGTCAAAGACCGCTATCCCAAAGCTAGTAAGCAGGAACGCTTTTTATTGATGGAGTTTGTGCTACATGGTTTGGCTGAGTATTCTTTGTTAGGCAAGGCTTCCCTTGAGCCTGGTGGCGGAGTCCAGTTTGGTGACTTACTGAGTGGCATGCTAAATCTACCAGATGATGACGAGGATGATTTGGACTACGGAGGATATTACGAACGGGGCTAAAATCTGATTTTACTGGAGTCGTATATCTCAGACTTTTTACTAAAATTTTGTTTTAAATTCGCGCAACATAGGAGGCGGGAGGCGAGAAGCGAAAGCTAGGACTCAAAACCTTCCTCCTATGTAGTTCCTTTATCTGTTTTACTGCTACTCTATCTCCTAAAACCGAACTAATTCATGGAATTTCCTCAAGACCTCCTCTACACCAAAGAACACGAATGGGTACGCATCGAAGAAGGCGTAGCGACCATAGGGATCACTGACTTTGCCCAAGGCGAGTTGGGGGACATCGTTTATGTGGAGATTGAGACCCTCGACCAAAGCATCGAACGAAATGGGGTGTTTGGCACGGTAGAAGCAGTGAAAACTGTATCAGATCTCTTCATGCCGGTTGCAGGAACCGTAATTGAGGTAAATGAAGCCCTGGCAGATGATCCAGAGTTGGTAAATACAGATCCTTATGGACAAGGGTGGATGGTTAAAGTTAAGCTTGAAGAAAATGCCGGAGACGCTGATTTGCTGAGCTCCGAAGACTACACCAAAATGGTTGGCGCATAAGAAGGGAAGGTGTGGGATATGTATGAGAGGAAGGTTCCGCAGTGATCATGGTTATGCTGTACCTTACCTCCTTCCTGCCTTCTCGGTAGGTGGACATTAGTGCCTCTAAGCTGGACTTTGGTCATTTGTAAATGGCATAAAATCGCTCCGTGCACCTTGAAGCTAGGACTGCCGAATTAATCAACTTTGAGATTTTTGAGTAATGTTGGGTAATTCTGGAACGGGCATTAGGCCTTTGACAGACTGAAGTAAGCTTGTAACCTACCTTTTTTTGAAAAAAGTAAGGCCGGTTGAACTTGCAAAATCCCGCTTGTCGAAGATGCCGCAAAGCGGTGCGGGACAGGCGATGGCGCAAAGGGCAATATTTCGGCCCAAGTCCAGCTAAGGAATGGGTAGGGGATACAGATTATAGCGTTGATTTGGAATGACCTCTTTTAGCCCCTGCCTCCTTGATCTCGCTTACTAATCTTCTTGTGGTCCTCCGTTTAATGGTAAGGGTATTTCCGCTCTAACCTTATCACCAGGCTACCTGGGGGAAAGATAGGCAAGCTTTTTTTAGTCAGTTCTACTTGGCTAATGAGATTCCCCTTCTATTTTCTCAACCAAGAGATGAAGAGATTTGACCATGCTGCGTCTAATTCGCTCATATGGGACCTTTTTCCTTGTGTAAAAGGAAAAAAGAATTAATCCTCCTGAGGACATCAGTTCTGGCGTCAAAATGTGCCTATGCAAACGGTAGGCCTCTTTGAGGCGGCGCTTGAGATAATTGCGGTCTACGGCGCGTTTGAAGCTACGTTTGGGCACAGAAAAAGCCACACTGGTATGAGCCTTTCTCAGTTCTGGAGGAACCTCAAACACAAAAAAAACTTTGAGCACGCCTACTCTTATAGAAGAGCCGTGCTCAAATAGATATGCAAAAGCGCGCCTACTATTGATCCGTTCCTGTTTGGGAAAGCGAAAATTTCCCTCTGAGGCAGGAGCGGCGGGCATGATTTACTTGTGGGTCTTGTGACGACCTTCGTCGCTTACGGTCAATTTGTGACGACCTTTGGCACGACGAGCGGCGAGAACCTTGCGGCCTCCGACAGAACCCATGCGCTCACGAAATCCATGCTTGTTGCGACGCTTGCGATTGCTAGGTTGGTATGTACGCTTCATCCTGTTTTTCTTTTTAAGGAATGCAAAGGTAGGAACTTGTGGGCGTAAGGCCAAACAAAATGAGCGACATTATTTTAAACCATGTGAGTCATCGCTGGTTATCATACCAGCTACAATTCAATAGATATGAAAATTGCCATCTTGTTGGGCAGCGTCCGTGAAGGACGACAAACTCATAAAATCACTTATTATCTCCAAGCACAACTCCAGGTTCATCCTGGTGTGGAAGTAGACGTAGTTGACCTAAAAGATGTTCAATTGCCTATTTTTAGCAATCGCTGGCAAAAAGATGACTCTCCACATCCCAATTTGCCTCGCATCAGCCAGTTACTCCATGACGCCGATGCCATCATTTTTTCTTCGCCCGAATATCATGGGAGTTATACAGGAGTGCTCAAGAATGCCGTGGACCATTATTGGCAAGAGTTTTCCCGCAAGCCAATTGGGGTAGTAGCAACGGGGGCTGGGAGGTACGGTGGAATCAATGCTTCCACCGAAATGCAGCAGCTGATTCTTTCTTTAGGAGCTTATCCAATCCCGTATAAATTGCTCGTTCCCCAAATCAAAGGAGCCTTTGATGGGGAAGACCAATTGACCGACACCAGTGTAATTGAGACAGTTGATAAGTTTGTCGCTGAATTCTTGTGGTTTTCCAGGGCTATAGTTCGAGCAAAATTGGTGAAAGCAGGGTCCTGATGATTTTTGAGTAGGTGAAGTGAGGATCCGTGATCAATTAGCTAATCAGAGTAGTAAAGTATTGGCAAAACCTCCTGTTTTCTCCATGCATCTTAGCCTCACAATGCCTAACTTTGAAGCTAGGCTATGGATTTTTTACAACAATTAAATGATGCCCAAAAAGCTGCGGTAACCAGCATCAATGGGCCTCACATGGTGATCGCGGGTGCTGGTTCTGGCAAAACCCGGGTACTCACCTATCGTCTGGCTTTCATCTTGGATCAAGGCTTAGCGGATCCTGCAGAACTGCTGGCC
The DNA here is from genome assembly GCA_964521065.1 of uncultured Bacteroidia bacterium. Taxonomy (GTDB): domain Bacteria; phylum Bacteroidota; class Bacteroidia; order J057; family J057; genus CAYVAP01. The sequence continues at coordinate 20,589 of CAZFPQ010000105.1, forward strand.
CTGACCTTTACCAACAAGGCGGCGCGTGAGATGAAGGAACGGATTTACCAACTAATCGGTGCTCCTGCCAAGAGCATTGTGATGGGCACTTTCCACTCTATATTTTCGAAAATCCTTCGCATCGAAGCCAATCGAATCGGCTATACCAGTAGCTATACCATTTATGACGCCGATGATGCGCAGCGATTGGTCAAAACGCTGCTCAAGGAAAAGAACCTCGACGATAAAATCTACAAGCCTAAGGTCATCTCCAATGGCATCAGCAATGCCAAAAATGCCCTGGTCTCGCCTCAAGAATATGAAGATCACGCAGCCGATGATTTCAATCTTCAGGTAGCACGGATTTATAAGCTCTATGAACAGCGCCTTTTCAAGGCCAACGCCATGGACTTTGATGACCTGCTGCTCAAACCCATTCTCCTCTTTCAGTCTCACCCTGACGTGTTATTGAAGTACCAACACCGCTTCAAGTACCTCATGGTAGATGAGTATCAAGACACCAACAACGCCCAGTATACCCTGACCAAGATGCTGGCTGCTGTGCATGAAAACATCTGTGTAGTAGGAGATGATGCCCAGTCCATTTATGCCTTTCGTGGGGCCAATATCCAGAACATTCTCAACCTCAAGAAGGATTACCCCGACCTCAAGGTCTTTAAGTTGGAGCAAAACTACCGCTCCACCAAAATGATTGTAGAAGCGGCCAATGAAATCATCGCCCGCAATGAAGGGCAGATCCCAAAGCGGGTCTTTACCGAAAATGAGTCTGGAGAACCCATCGACTTGGTGGAGTGTAGCAGTGAGCAAGACGAAGCCCGGCGCATCGCCGAGATGATTCGTGAGCAGAAGCAGTACTACAGCTTTTTCAACCGAGACTTTGCCATCCTGTACCGAACCAATGCTCAATCCCGGGCCTTGGAAGACCAATTGAGGCGCATTGGCATCAATTACAAAGTATTTGGCGGCCTTTCTTTCTACCAAAGAAAAGAGATCAAGGACATGGTGGCCTACTTCAAGCTGGCCGTCAACCCCAAAGATGAACAAGCCCTTCGCCGCATCATCAACTATCCCACCCGGGGCATCGGTAAGACTTCGCTAGAACGAATCAACGTGTTCGCCGATGCCCAAGGCCTGACCTTTTGGGAGGCGATTTCGGAAAACCTAGAGCAATTGCCTTTGGGCAAGGCGGTACAAGGGAAAATCCGCAATTTTGTGTACATGCTCCAAGACTTTGGTGTCAGCGCTAAGCGCAACGATGCCTATCTCGCGGGTGCCTATATTGCCAAGCAATCTGGAGTCCTGGCCGATCTACACTCAGATAATGATATCGAGGGCCTTACCCGTTGGGAAAACGTCCAAGAACTACTCAACTCTGCGCAGGCCTTCGTGGATAGCCCAGATACGGAAGAGCCAAACCTGGAAGCATTTTTGGCCGATATTTCTTTGTTTACCGATCAAGATCAGGAAGAAAAGGATCCAGACTACGTTACCTTGATGACCATCCACTCGGCCAAGGGACTAGAATTTAACTCAGTATTTTTGGCCGGGTTGGAAGAAAATATCTTTCCCTCCTCTTTGTCAATGGAAAGCAAAAGCGATCTAGAGGAAGAAAGACGCTTGTTCTACGTAGCAGTTACTCGGGCCAAAAAGCGACTCTGCTTGAGCTTTGCCCGTTCCCGCTACCGGTTTGGTGAGACCCAGTTCAACGAGCCCAGTCGGTTTTTGCACGAGATAGAGCCCAAATATCTGCGTCGTCCTCAACGACCTGCACGGGAAGAGATGATCAATCGCTCTCGTCCCACAGGCAGTCGCCGAGAAGTAGCTCCCAACCGAGCTCGTCGCCCCTTGAGTCGGACCAGCAATCGCCCCAATACTCCGGTGGATCCCGATTTCAAAGCAGCTGATCCCAATCAGATTGCTGCGGGACAAAAAGTAAGACATCTAAAATTTGGGCATGGGGAAGTTGAAATGGTAGAAGGCAGCGGAGCTGGGAAAAAGGCCACGGTGGTATTTGACAGCAAGGGCCGTCGGGTACTTTTGCTAAAATATGCCCGCCTGGAGATCGTTGAACCGTAAGTATGAGGGTATGAGGTAGGTTGTTCAATTTAAGATCAAACTTCTATGGTGTCTTTTTAACCAACAAATCCAACCCTGGTGCTTAACCACTCAGGCGGGTTGGGTTGAAATCCGGCGGTCGGGGCGGCCTGTGTTTGGCCTGGGATTTCGAGCGTTTTTGCTTACTTTTTGCGCTCAAAAAGTAAGGCCCGCCGCAGGCGACACTTCAACTGGACAAGGCTGCAAATCCATAAACAGCAGCAAGTTTAAAGACTAAAAGAGAAAGGATGAAAATATCACTTAATGGAACAGCATAAATTAAAAAGGG
>CAZFPQ010000106.1:0-20323 GCA_964521065.1 uncultured Bacteroidia bacterium
TTCCTCAAGCTCACCAATAGCCGCTCAATCCGCCCTTCATCCACTTGGTCAGGAATGGGACTTTCTTCATAGGCTTCCTGGAGGGCCTTCATTAGAGATTTATGCCCTCTACCTAAACCATGATTTATCAGTAGTATCAAATGAATAGCCTTTGAATTCCATTGAGAACAACATTTCAGATTCGATTGAAGATTGCTCAATATTGAACCCCAGGTATTTTCTAAACATGGAGAAAATAATGTCTTCTCCTCGATCTATGTAAAAGGACTCGTTTGGGGTTTGCCCGCAAGCTGCTTCACCGTTGTTAGAGAATATTTCTATCTCCTGTCTTATCGGCTCTCCTATATTAAGATCCAGGCCATCTTGGGTTCCTGATAAAACGCGGGTCTTCTGGCTGCCTATTGAGATCGACATGGCAAAATATCCGACTCCACCGTGCAACTGTAGAGCACAGATTTCTGAATCAGGAAACATGTCCATTAATATTTTTTCCTTTTCGGGGACATGAGGTTTAATGAAAGTGAGGGGCAGGATATCTGCACAGATGATCAGGACCTTGTTTAGGCTACCAAGAAAGCAGAGATTGGTTCTGGTTGTATGTAATGCTTCATTAAAGGTGGCATTTTCTGCTTTTTCGATTTTTCCAATATTTAGTTTTCTAAGAATATCCTCGTAGTCTGGGTCATCTATTGGGCGAATCAAGATAGCGCTTGCTTTCCAGCTCATACTATTAATCTCCTTTATTCATCAATCCCCAAAATTTGAGCTTCCCCAAAAATTTATAGTGGGGAACTCCTGAAGGGGATGTAACAACCTATATGTCATTTTTCTATTGACGGATCAATCTGTATTCATCTCCAAATTTTATAAATCGGCCTTTCATTTTCCACGCCTAATAAAACCTGAAGATACGTTACGGTAGTAAACCACCCACCTCAGATGTTTTCTTCGAGTTCCTACCCAAACAAGTTCGCCCAAAATCCCTTTTTCTTATTTGGGAGGACCCAGATCAGCTCGTTGGGATGCCTTCGGATGAACTCATTGGAGCCGTATTTTCCCCAGGCAAAGCCATCCTGGTTGAGCCCTCTTCTTAAGTCTGCCACGGTCCATTCTTCTCCTTCAAACTGTCCCAGAAAATCTCGAAACTCTGGGTGGCGAGCTAAGAAGCTTGCCTTGGGTGAGCAGAGCTTGTTTTGCTCCCAGATGATAGAGACCGTCTGGCCATGGACCGTATTCAAGTAGTTATCCGCCGGATTTTGATAGTAGGCTAGGAGGTGATGCAGGTACTGGTTGAGGCTTTGGGAATGGATAACCAGGACCGCTGGGTCGTGGCAGTCAAAAAATACTTTTCCCAACTTCCCCTCTGCGTCAAGTTCCAGGAGCCATTGATTGCCGAAGCCATCCTGCCCCAGTGAGATGGAATAAGCGGATAGCTCCAGGTTGCCAAACCGACCGATGGCATCAAAGTAGACCCTCTCGGGTCCATAGCCGTCCCAGCCTCTGGTCACCTGGAGGATCTCGGCGAGTTCGGGATCTAGGTATTGCTCGGGAAATCGCTGTGCCAAGTCCTCAATTTGGGAAGGGCTCAGTCCCGGCTGGAACTCAAGCTGGTAGCTTTCCCCATCTTCGTCATGGAAGGTGGAGCTTTGGAGCTGCTGGATGATTTGGAGGTTGGTCATGGGGAATGGCTGGGTAGGGTAAGATAAAACTATGGCTTAGTTGGGTAAACGTCAATACAAGTCTTTTACAAGCTCGACCTAAAGCTACTTGGGATTTCTGGCCCTGTAGTGTTGGAGAGGAGTGGAATCCCAAGTAGCCATCCTCACCTGAGGGTCGCGAAACCCAGGCTGATCTCTCTGCACTTCGCCTGTCGAGATGACACAACGGGTTAAAGAGGAGATGGTAAAGTCTGTCTGCAGTTGAGTCATTTCCCTACAAACAAAAACTAGATTGTTCATCCCCGAAAAGCCCTCGTTCATCAAGAATAATTGGGCCTAGTCCCTAGAACCCTATTTTTGTTGGGAAGGAAAAAGATCTGTCACAAGCTCTGATCTCTTCCCCCCCAAAACACCCCAAAGCTGCTAGAGCATGAACAAGTTATTAGCACAAAATTCCAGAGCCATCCTAATTGGGGGAGTCATCATGGCAGTCTTGGCCCTGATGCTGAGCAGACAAAGCTTTACGCTGCTTAGCCCTGCTTTCGTCTCGGCTCCGGTGCTCAATTTGCTACACCTGCTGGCCTTTTTGGCTTGTTGGTGGCTCTTGGTGTACCTGATCAATAAGTTTCCCCTTTCCCAGATCTTGGGGGTGTTTAGCTTGCTCTTGGCAGTCACGGTGGTCGAAAGCATAACCCATACCCCCTTTAATCCCATTACACTGCCCCTCTTGATCCTGTTTTGGTTAGGGGTCGCATACTTTATTTTACCCGAATTCTTTAAGAAGTATCGGATGGCCATTCTATCAGTTTATGGGCTGGTGATTGGCTACTTTTTCGTGTTTAGGAACAGCCCGAACTATATGGAGGAGCATCACCTAAACTTCCTCCGCTTTGTAGTGATTCCGGTGCCTGTCTTCGCGGCGCTTTGGGGCTACGAGCAGTGGCGCTGGCTAAAAACCCTGCAAGCTGACAAGGCCAAGACGGAGTTGGCGCTGCTCAAAAACCAAATCAACCCCCACTTTTTCTTCAACACCCTCAACAACCTATACGGACTGGCGGTCGAAAAATCAGATCAAGCACCGGCCATGATCCTGAAACTGTCCGACATGATGCGCTACACCATCTATGAGGGCAAAGCCGATTTCGTGCCACTGGAAAATGAAGTGACTTACCTCGAAGATTACATCGACCTACATCGGATTCGCTACCACAAGCAGGTGGACATCAGGCTGCAACAGGACCTGGCACATGCCCATCAGATTGCGCCTCTGCTCTTGGTGGTGTTATTGGAAAATGCGTTTAAGCACGGGGTAGAAAGCTTGGCGGAAAATGCCTTTGTGGACATTGCTATCCACACCAGTCCTACTCAGATCAGTTTTCAGATCAGCAACAATTACGAGCCAAATAGGAAAGAAGAAGGAGGAATTGGCTTGATGAATTTAAAGCAGAGACTCGCACTGATTTATCCCCAGCGTCACCGATTGGAGATTGCCCAGACGGCTGATACCTATACGGTCAATTTAGACATAGAGCCTCATGAAGTACCTGATCATTGACGACGAGCCCATCGCCCACCGCATCATCGAAGGCTACGCAATGGAACTGCCTCATCTCGAAAAAGTAGGCAATGCCTACCATGCCATGGAAGCGTCGGCCTTGGTCAGTCGCCAGGTGGTGGATTTGATCTTCTTGGACCTCAACATGCCCAAGATGACGGGTTTTGAATGGCTCAAGACCCTGCCCCAGGCTCCCAAAATCATCGTCACCACGGCCTATAGGGAATATGCCTTGGAAGGCTATGAATTGGATGTAGTAGACTACTTGCTCAAGCCCTTCGCTTTTTCTCGCTTTTTGAAAGCGGTGAACAAGGCCACTGAAGTTCAATCAAGTCACTCGCTAGAACCAGCGCCAGGCAGTCCTGCTTCCCCAGCGCGCTTTTTCCTCAAAGGAGATAAGAAGCATCATCAAATTCACCTAGATGATATCTTATTCGTGGAAGCATATGGAAACTATTGTAAGGTCTATCTGAAGGAGGAAATGATCCTCACCCATGAAAAAATTTCATCAATGGAGGCTCTGTTGTCACAAGGAGATTTCTTACGGGTGCACAAATCTTTCGTGGTTGCTACGGACAAGATCAAGCTCATTCAGGGGAATGTGATTTACCTGGAAGGCCATGAGGTGCCCATCGGGCAGACTTACCGCAGTCGGGTAAACCAGTTGATGAGTGGGAGGTGAGAAGCCGCAAAGGCGGTGGTGATGCTTCCTGGGGTAATACTGGGTTTGCTGAGGATATTCCCTTTTTTAAAAGTAGAAAATGTTGCCGAAGATGGCATTACACAAAGAAGATGAATTTATCCCAACCTTTGCCGGATTCGCGCAATGAGCCCGTCTCGATCGGCCTTGGCCGCCTCGATAAATTCTGGAGTTACCGCTAAGTCGCCGTCGTATTTGGCGGACCAAACCATGATTTCAACCAGTACTGGAATCAAATCCTTTCCCTTTTGGGTGAGAGAGTAGACCTTTTGACTGCGGTTTTTCTCATAAACCTCCGACATGAGGATACCCGCGAACTCCAGTTTCTTGAGGCGATCGGAGAGAATATTGGTGGCAATCTTCTCCTTTGATTCGCGGAACTCTTTGAAGAATCTCTTGTCAAAGAATATTAAATCTCTGATAATCAGGAGACTCCATTTGTCGCCTACCAAGTCCATCGCGTAGCTAACCGGGCAGTCCGACCTTTTTGCAAATTTTTCCATACGGGCAATCGCATTTTGCGAGGGGGTGTACCTATTTCTATCCTACTTGTAAAATGCAAGTTAGTCTTTTGCCTCAACTTCACAAGAAAATGGATACGCCTAAAGCAGAATCAGGTGACATGCAAGGCTGCGCTTGGATTGAGCAGGAGAAAGCCAATGTCGCCTTGATCGGTGATTTAGTTCAAAAGTTCATGTGTGGGCATGATTTTGCGTTTAGCGGTTGGGCGGGCCGGGCCATTTTAGACAGAGTTGTAGCGTACAAAATAAGCGGAAGGGAGCCTTGACTTCCTTCCGCCCCCAATTTTATTGGCAACCCTAGTTGCTGAAAGTAGGGTAAGAGTTAAAAGTTTATGCCCAGTTTTAGGTCCCCCAATCCATAAATGGAGTTGCTACTTTCCTCAACTCGGGGCCATTGATTGGTATTAATTGGAACGTAACCAAATCCGGCTTGTCCCATGATAAAGAGATTGAACTTGGTCCTCCGGAGTAGATTGAACTTGTAGCCCAGAAATGTTTGAGTGAAAACCACAAAGGCATCATAATCTTTTCCATCTACCTTGCTATTGCTGATGCTTCCACTCCCAAAATTTAGGACTTCTTCAAAGTGGAATCCTCGCCAAAAATATTGCCTCACCGCTAAAGATGCCATATTCGCAGAGTATAGCCCGTCTCCATTGTATGCTTCACTGGCCCGGGTGGTGGAGGGCGGTTGAATAAGAAAGCCTAGCCCTAATTCCGTGTTGAATTGCTGTCCTGGATTCAATGCATAGGTTGCTTTGGCTTGGGCTATCCTAAAAACGCCAGCCCCAACCGGACTAAACTCCACCCCCCAGCGTTTTGCCATTGGTTCCTTGGGGATTTGGGCTTGTAAGGGTAGGCTCACCGAGAATAGGAGTAGCATCAAAGGATAAAAAGTGTGATTTTCACCTTTCGTTGATTTTATTTTCCGAAGGCAGAAGAAGGTCGCTAGGAATGCGAAAACTAATCCTAAACGAAGAGAGAGGGTCTCTCCGGCCCAGGAGAGATAAAGAGAAGCCATGACGATGCCACCGAAGCCTAGAAATGCATAGGTCCTTTTCTTGTTGTTTAATGAAGCCATCATTTTACTGCTGATTAAAGTGGTTAGAAAATTACTTCACAGCGTAAAGGTGCCCCATTCAAATCGCGGGTGCATTCACCTAGGTGAACTAATACTTCTTGCCAGAAATTTCTGCTTTGATGCGACTCAGGCTTTGGGGTTTTACTCCCAAATAAGAGGCAATGAAGTGTTGTGGAACAGATTGAAATAGATTGGGACTTTTGGAGATAAGATTCAGATATCTTGTTTTTAGGTCGTCAGTTTGGTGTTGCTTTAGCCGATCTGCGGCACTCAAGTAGGCGTTCTCTGCCATCAGACGCCCAATTTTTTCAAACTTTGGATATCGCTCATAGAGTGCATCAATATCCGACTTGGGAAAAAAATATACCTCCGTCTCAGCAAGTGCTTCAAGGAAAAAGGGACTCTGGGTCTGAGTTAAATAGCTTTGAAAGTCAACAGCAAACTCGTTCGCGAAGAAGAAGAAATAGGTAAAATCCTGTCCTTCAATCAGTCTATATGACCGCACAATCCCTGACTTGACAAAGTATAGCTTATCAAACACCTCTCCTTCTCTAGAGATCAAGGCGTTTTTTTTGAAAGTGCGTTGAGAAGCCACTGCTTCAAAAGCGGTTAACTCCACTTCGGTGAAAGATGCATATCTGGTGACAATGTCTCTCAAAACGATACTCTAAGTTCTATCAATCAAATAAGCAGGTCCTAAGGGCACAATACAAGTTTCTTCAGCCACAACTAAGTCCAATGTGGGATACATTCTCCTCTTCAGGTTCCCCATAATCACGTATTTTCATTCCATTGCAGTCGAGATCGTTGAACAGGCACAGCTTTTTATCAAGTCCTCGAAAGAGGAACTCGATCCCACACAAGGGTGGAAACTGGATGACGTTTTCTACCTGGTATTCAATGATGTAAATGGCTTCGATCTCACGATTGAGAATTTGGTTGATGTGGAGAAAAGGATTTGCTCTCCATTCCAGTGGCAGGGAATCCCCTGCTCCATACCAGTTTAATTTTGCCTTCCTGTCAATTTGGCCAACAGTTAGGCTGTACAGTCCTATTTGGTAGGCACAGAACTCATGCTGTATCCCGTCTATCTCAAGGATAATGGGACCATCGGAATTCCACTCCTCGTTAGAGACCTCCCATTGGACAAAATAGCGGTTGATAGCCTTTCCTATCAGAGGGCAAAGATGTCGCTTTTGGGCTTGGATAAAATCTCTGGCGTTTTCGTAGAAAACAGGATTGTAATCGGGAATGCCTAGCATTTGATTAGGGGCAAATTGTCCAAGGGATAATGGTAAAATGTATAGTCGGACTTGTGAAAGTACGGACTAAGGAACAGCCAAAAAACAACAATGCACTTTTGCTTGATCTTCCATACCATTTCAGCTTTAGAAAAAAGCTCGATTGGCCCGCCAAACTCGATTTTTCCTCCTTGATCTGGCATGAATTATCGGCGCAAAAGTTACAGGTTACTTTTTCCCTGTTCCTAAAATGGAGTAAATATATCCCACACTCACTTTTTAGCTTCTTCACTTTTACCCCTTGCGCCTCAAGGTCTCAATATCCCAGTATCCTAGTATCTCAAAAAGAGCGGAAGGAAGCCAAAACTCCCCTCCGCTCATGACATATTTGTTCAGGCTTTAGCTAGTCTACCAAGAGAATCTTGCTGTATCCAAAGACAGTTTCTCCCTTGAGGCGAATCATGTAAGAGCCCGCGGGCTGCTCGCCGCCTTCCCAAAAGTACATGTGGTTGCCGATCTCCTTGTACCCATCAAATATGGTGTGGACCTTTTTGCCTTGCAGGTCATAGATTTCGATGGTGAGGGATTGGGCTTCTGGCAGTTGAAAGTCAATGGCAAAGACATTCTGACTGGGATTGGGACTGACGTTGAGCTCCAACTTGTCTCCGAAATCCACAGGTCGCTTGGTCTTGATTTCAATCACCCCATGAGCACCCTCTTCTCCATACTTGGTCGTAGCTGCCTCACCTTTGATCACGGTGATGTTTTCAATTTCCTTCGGCTCAAGAAACTGAATTTCGGAGCTTTCCATCGGTTTGCCATTGATGATGAATAGAGGCTCAAACTTCTCTTCCGAATGACGAATGCGGGGCACCGCGTGATAGCCTTCTACTACGGGCAAATTCTCTACTTTGACAACTTTAGGCTCCCCAACGACTATTTTGGCTTTTTCCAACACTTCTTCCTCTGTGACTTCTTCAACTACCTCTTCTTCATCTAAATCGATCACCCGCACAAAATAATTCTTGCCATCCTTTGGTTTTACCCAAGACTTAATGATCACTTGGTCTAAATTATCGGTGCTAAAGGTGCTGGCAGACATGCCTCCAGGAAAGAATATATCTCCCTTCAAGCCAGTTAATTTGCCATCTTCTAACGTAACATCATCGGGAATGAACAGCATCCCATCCGCCAGACACTCTCCACTGGCCAGGGCTAGCTGGCTATAGTCCCAGCTACGGTCAATTACGAGATGAATGTCCTCACGCTCCTTGCCAGGTTCCACCTCCAGTTCATAGCCATCTTCTTCATTGCCAGTAAGGGTCAGGCTTCCCATTTTGAGGGCAAATAGTTGTTGAGAAGCTCCCGGTAAACTGATGAACCCACCCATGGCTTCGATGGCACCCTGGGGATTGCTTTTGTGCACCTTCACATCAATTTTTATCCCCCTAGCTTCCAGTTCAGGTGCCATGGCTTCCAATCGCTCCATGGTCCAGCTTCCATCAATCACAAGCTCTAGAAACTCGCCAGTCTCCACGGGTTCAGTCATGGCTTGGCCAAAAGCGCGCATATTATCCAACACTTCAATCTCGCCCTCGTCGTGTACGCGCTCATCAACGATCACCTCTAGGCCTTCTCCTTCCTGATAGGTAATGGAGATCTGTCCCAAGAATCCGCTGAAAGAAGCATTGGAGCCATTAGGCAAGGAGATGCTGCCCTCTAAGTAGTTCAAATTACCCGAGGGCTTGGTGAGCCAACTGTTGATGGTCAGTTCAACCTCGTCTTCGGCCAGTTCTTCAGTTAGGGCCTTCAAATCTGCAGGGGTCCAACGCTCGTTGATGAGAAGGTCCAGATCAGGCTTTTGCTCTGCTTGAGCCTGGGCCTGAGTTTCTTGGAAGTCTAAGAAGGCTTGGCGGGCTTCCTCATCGTGGTCTAGGCTGGGAGGCAAGATGACCTCAGGCATCAGGTTACTGGGGTAAACAGAGATGCGGCGGGCTTCTCTTTGGAACTGCAGCACGGCCGTTTCTAAGGGGCCAAGGTGAAAGTCTGAGACCCAGCCATTGGGTAAGCGCTGTAGGGAAAAGTCGGCCTCTACCAAGTGGTTATCGGCATCATATCGTTCATTTTCCAGGGTCAAGGCATATCCCAGTTCGTTCAGGGTAGACTGGGTACCACGGATGCTGGACTGAGTCTCTCCCGACTCAATGAAGGACAGGGTGCTTTTGCGGGGATCGGCAGAGCCTGCGGTCCTACCGCCTTCTACGGTCACGCGCACCCGCGCGCCTTCTTTGCGGTCAATGGTCAAGGTGCCTAGCTCGGCGGTAAAGTATTGACTCGCTCCGTCGGGGAAAGATATTTCTCCTATTAAGAAAGCGAGTTTTCCTTCGGGATTGTTGCCCCAGCCATCGAGGGTCAAGGTAATTCCCTTCGCTTGGAGAGATTTGATTTCTTGTTTGAGCTGATCGTGCGTCCAACTCTGGTCAATTTCCAGGCTGAATTCTTGTTGGACGTTTTCAGCTATGGGTTGGGGATCCACTTTGTCACCGAGGTTGATCCAGCCATAGCTGGTCATGCTGACCATGAGCATCAAGGTCAGGATAAACCCAGCTCTGGGACGCAGCGCAGAGGCCTGGGTAGGTTCGAATAGACGCTGAATGCGTCGGGTAAAAGGCTTCTGATGTTTGCTTTGAATAGCCATCGTCAGTTGAATGTTTGAAGGTTGACACATGCGTTGCAGGGTGGTCAAGGCATGGGCGTAGCGCAAGGCATCGCCGCAAGCAGCCACGGCCTGATCATCACAGCAGGCTTCTCGCTCATGCGTCAGGTCCCTTCCGACCCACCAGATCAGTGGGTGATAAAAGAACAGGATCTCAATCAGGGATTGGATCAAACGTACTACGTAATCTGCCCGTCGGATGTGGGCGAGTTCATGCAGCAGAATGGCCTCCCACTGCTCGGGGCTTAGACCGGTCACGACCGAGACCGGAATCAGTATGACGGGCTTGAAAAAGCCCAAGGTGGCGGGGGAAGTAATGCGTGAGGAAACCAACAAGGTCACCTTTCGCGGTAGCCCCCACTTCTTGCTTATTTGGTTGAGTTGGTTTTGCCAATGGACGGGCCCCGCACTGAGTCCCTGGGTTCGCAACAAATGCAGCTGCCACAAACTTGCTCCCCATCGAACACCCATCAAGGCAATCCCTAACAGCCAAGCCAGCGCCAAGTAGGGCGCCAAGCTTTCGAGGTTTCGACGCCAATTCCAGGTGGAAGAAGGCCCCTGACTCAAGACGGTCACCTCATTTAGAGGCAACTCGATTTCCGCCTCTTCTAGGGGAGAAATCGTCACTTTCAGCTCCTCAGATAAGCCCAGAAAAGCCTGATTATCTGGCCAGTATTGCACCACGGTCAGTCCCACCCACAGCAACAAGGCCAGTTGGCAGCCCAAAGCCAGGGTGTAACGCAACTGGGGTTTGTATCCCCGCAAGGCCCGACGTAAGATCAGGTAAATCAAGGCCAGAATTGCGCCTTGCCAAAGGCTATGGAGGAGGGCCCATCCTAGAGTATGTATGTAGGGAGTCATGGTACTGGGCTTATGAAAAAGCAATTGAGTCGTTGAGAGAGCAGAATGAAGGAAAATCCTCAGAATGAAGGAGCCTGACTTCGGAATCTATTGGGAAGGGGAATTCCCTTTGCGTTTTTCTTCGAGCCACTTTTCCAGGGCATCTAGTTCATCGTCGCTGGCCTGGCCATCCCCCAAAGCGTGGAGCAGCAAGTCTGCGGTGGAGCCTTTGAAAGCGGTATTGACCAAGCGCTGCACCAGCGAACCTTTGGTTTGCTGCTCTGGCAAGATGGCGGAGTATTCGTGTGATTTGCCCGTCTTGTGTTGCTGGACAAAGCCTTTGTCTACCATGCGCTGTAATTGCTTGAGGGTGGTGGTGTAAACCACTTCGCGGCGCTGCGCGATTTGCTCATGGATGGCTCGCACCGTGAGCTGCCCCTCTTGCCAGAGGATTTGGAGGATCTCAATTTCTGAATCGGTTGGAGTCTGGTGCATGAGCGAGAATATATGATCGGAGTACTGAGAAAAGCTTAAATACTTAGAGATGTTTCAACAAATCGCTTCGAACTTTCTAAGCCTCCGGTGTAGACTAACTGTGATGATGATTCAAATATATACGACGTGCGTCGTAGATCCAAATAAATTTACGACAAACGTCGTATGTTTATTCCTGGATAGGTATAATCGGTTGATGATCAATATGCTTTGTGGGTATGCTTGCTTTGGTAGGTAAAGTCGATAGGGGATAAGACTTCTCCGTTTATCGAAATCAGTTAGCTTGATAGGGGCTTCTACCAGTACCAGTCAATGGCGTACAAGCCGATGTAGGCTTTGGGAGGAAGGACCTTGAGCGACAGATCTAGGTGGAATCTCTCGAAGGTGCAGAACCTTAATGAAGCTAAAGGAGCCACTGCATTGTTTTCTTTCTCTTCCAGGTCTGCTACCCAAATCGAGCATCTATGATCAGGATTTTCGTCTTCAATATTCGTTAACCCATTTTTGTCCATTCCCTGGGCACCTACCGATAGATGGAAGGAGCCATCTTCTTTATTTTTGTATCCAAAGAAGAGTTTTCCGATGGGAAAGTACTCGACGGAGCATTTCATCCATTCCTGCGTCTGCTTTACTTCAAACCATTGTATATCCACATCTGCAGTAGCGGAACTCCCTGCATAATGGGGATGAAGTGTAGGTTCTCGGTAATTGATCACCTCTTCTTTCTCCCACCAGTTCAATCCATATTGTTTCCAATCCATTTTCCTTGATTTTCTTTGCCCACCTCTATGCTGCCCCAACTAATAGGACATATGAAAGCGGAGTACGGGATAGGGGCTATGGCTGTAAGGGTTCATAAATCTAGCGATGGATCAGGTTCATGGCTCAATTTAGCTGGTATTGGGTTCTGGCAAAATGCTTGCTTCTTCATCGAAGTTCCCCTAAGATTTCCACTACACTCTCACGTATATTTATGGATCTCGCACCATTTCATTGACTCAGCTGAGAGTAAAAACAATGGGTTTATTTCTGACTCCCTTCCCAGACTGTATACTCGACCCATTGATGTAAAGGCGCCCATGCTTTTCTAACTTTCCGTAGCTCGCATGGATGTGGCCAAAGACGTGGACTTGGACTTTGGTCTCAGCAAGTCTATAGGCTAGTTCTTCACAGCCTAGGGATCTTCCTTTGCTCGATTGGTCTAGTACATCCTTTGGGGGAGTATGGGTGATCAGGATATCGGTTTCAGGTGGGATTAAGTCCCAATGCGCTTTTATCTCTGCTCCTCTCAACTTACCGAAGGCCCAGCCACTCAGGTCCGGTTGAACGGGCGAGCCCCAAATATTCCAGTGCGAAATTTTCGTACCACTGTCATTTAAATAGATGATTCCGGGAGGAATCAATTTCTGGAAGCGATGAGGATGGGTGTAGGCGATGAAGTCGTGGTTCCCGGCAATCAGGATTTTATATTGATAATCTAGTGAGGAGAACCATGCTAAAAAATCGCGGGCATCCTATGCTCGCCCAAGTCTGCAAAAATCGCCTCCATGAATGATGACTTCTCCTGGAGGAAGATCTCGAATTTCTTGATGCAGTCCATGGGTATCTGAGATAACGACAAACTTCATTGGCCTACACAGCTACGTTCAAACAATCATGCCCCGAGATGGGGAATCTGGAGTCCCTGATCACTTTGTCAAAGGTAATGGAAGCGATATCGGCAAGCCATTTTTCTTTGCGATAATATCTGACCAACTTGGTGTCAGGGAAATCTGGTTCTGAGTGGCTAAGGCAATGATGCCTACGCAAAATAGTCGACAGACTTTCCCGTTACACTTGCTCAACCTACCCCTACTTATCTTCACCTATGCCTGCTAAAGTCCGCTACGTTGGTGTCAATCAGGAGGTAAGCGCCACGGCCGAGTCATGCTCCATCTTGGACACGTCTATAGAAAATAAAATCCCCCACCTACACGAATGTGGGGGGCACGGGAAGTGTACGACTTGCCGGATTCGTATCCTAGAAGGCATGCAGCACCTCAACGGCAAAACTCAGCAGGAACTTGCACTCTCCCGGGCCCGAAAATGGGATCCTTCCATTCGACTGGCCTGTCAGGCATATGTAAAAGGGGATGAAAAGGTGACGGTACAGCGACTGATCTGGTCGATCGCGGAAGTCAATAAGATTCAATTGGAAGTAGCTCCAGAAGGAAGGGCAGAAGAGCGGCCTATCGCCATCCTGTTCTGCGACTTGCGCAATTTTACGAAGTTATCCACCCAAAACACCAATTTTGACATTGCTTGGTTTCTCAACCGGTTTTACACGGAGTTGGGGGATCCCATTTTGATGAACAATGGCATCATCTATCAATACGTGGGGGATGAAATTATCGGGGTTTTTGGAACCTCAGGGGGAACTAAGAAAAAGAATTGTAGCGATGCGATACGAGCGGCATTGGGCATGAAGTATGCCCTAGACCGGCTCAACAAGTCAGAGCTTACAGACTTGGATCTGAACCTAGAAATGGGAATCGGAATCCATTTTGGTCAAGCCTACATCGGGCACTTGGGCCATCCCACTTTTCGACAATTCTCAGTGATTGGAGATCCTGTGAATTTGGCTAGTCGTATCCAAAGCCAAACCCGAGAGCTAGGGGCACAGATCTTGATCTCGGGTGAAGTTTTTCGGCAAGTAGATCAAGCAAGCCTCCAGATGGGGAGAGAATTTGATCGAGTGCTCAGAGGAACGGATCAGGCCACCCACCTCTTGGAGCTAATCAGCTTTAGTGACATGGATCTACAGTTGGAATTGCAAGCCTCTCTGCATTTGCTGCTGAAAGATGAAGAACATTTTTCCCGCATCTTTTACGAAAAGGTATTTGAAAAAGCTCCTTTCTTGCGCAGGCTTTTCAAAAGCAACATGCGCGACCAAGGTCGGCTGCTCACCCACATGCTCAGTGGGATCATCTACTCTTTGTCTCGACCTGAGCACCTGGTGATGGGACTAAAAAAGCTCGGAGAAAATCACCATCGCTACGGAGTGAAAGACGAACATTATCCCATCATCAAAGCCGCCATGGTCGACACCATTCCTGAAGTTTTGGGAGAGTACCATACCCAACAGGTCAACGAGGCCTGGAGCCAGGCACTGGACCAAGTGTTGGCCATCATGAAGAGCTGGAAGGAGGAGCTTGCTGAGGATGGATAAAGGAGGCAACCTGAGCGCTCATTCACTCAAGTTGCCTCCATTTGATGATTTGCTACCTCTCGACCCTGCGGGTCGATGGCCAGAACTTACAAGCTGCTCATGTTGATGACTTCAAAGTTCCTGGCGTCAAAGTAGTCATCCAGCCCATAGTCGGTATTGATGATGATGCCGCCTAGCAAGGTCACTTTGTCTACGTGGAACTCTCCTTTGCAGGCTTTTAAGTGATCGTGGATCTTCTGATGAATGATCTCATAGGTAGCCTCGGTGATGGCCTTGGCTTGGTTGTCGCTGGCCAAGACTTGCTCTTTGTAGGGCAGCAGACTTTCCTCCAGCTTCATTTGCTGGTAGTCTTCGTCGTTGATGACGGGGGCATAGCTACCGTCGTGGAAGCGGCTAAGGGCCAGCATGAGGGCCCCACAGGAGTTTCCAGTTTCCTCCTGGCGAGGGCGGTACATCTTGCCGAGTTCGCCATCAAGGGTGATGCCAATGTGAGGGCCGTAAAAAATGAAGGCACTTCCTTCGTCAGGGATATGGTGGGCAAAGGCCGTCATACCGGTTCGCCCAGCGAATGGCAGGCCGCCCAGTCCTCCCATGATGAAAGGGCCAAATAGCACATTGAAGAAGGTAGTAGAAGGGACGTTGATGTCATCGGAGCAAACGGAGGTTGCCATCAATACCTTGGAAATGTCAAGCTGGTGCTCAAGCTGCATCTTACCGAGATAGTGGATCGAGGTGTCTTTGGCATCCTTGGCATTGGGGAAAAAGCCCTTAACTACCTTATCAAATTTTCTTTGTAGCATAATGTAGAACTTAGTATTAGGATGGTTTTTGGAGCATTAGCATTTCTACATATGAAAGGTAGTAAATTTGAGGACGAATGCAACGGGGAAGGGGACGGGAAGAAAAGTCGGCACCGGTTTGAAAGGGGTACGGGGTACGTCGGTCTTTTTGTTGGTCTATTGGAAGTCGTTTATCGAGCTGAAAAAGGCTATTCTGGATGTAAACAGGTGTAGACCTCTTGCCCTTTGCAAAGAGTCAAAATAAAGAACTTATCTGGAATTGGGATTGCTATTTCTCAATCGCTCTTCCATCGAATAATACCTGCAAAGTTCACATCAATAGCCCGCTGAATCAGATCGACTGGTATACCACGGCTTTGCAGGTTGTGAGATTTCTTCGGTCTGGAAGACCGAGGTACCCTAAAAGGCAGGTCTACCCCATAATTAGGTTAACTCCTTCTCTTTCCCCGACTTTATCTGCGTATCTAAAGAAAGTGCCATCCCTGAGCGAAATCCTTCCCGAGGCTAATGCTTCCGCTTTACCCAGATCAATGCGGAGAATTAAGTCCGATCCGGTTGCCCTCTGAATCGAGAAACAACGCAAAATATCCGCTCTCATCCGCGTGAGGGGTCTTGGGCATGAGGATGCTTCCTCCGTGGCCTTCGACTCGGTCGAGGATGATTTGCAAATCCTCTCCTGCGTTTAGGTAGATGGTGACTCCTTTGGGAGAAGGTTCGTAGCCTTCGCCTTGAATGATCACTCCGTTGACCAGTTGATCTTCATAGGGCAAGACCCCCATTTCCATGCCTGGCATCTCGAATTTCTCAATGCTCAGCGCCAAGATTCCTTCGTAGAAACTGATCGCCCGATTTATGTCTTCTGCGGGGATTTCAAATAGAGCCAAATAGCTATTCGGCTTTTCGTTTGTTTGCTCTTTCTCAGAGGAAGTAGCAGCTAGGTCTTGGGCCTTGTCGGTTTTATCGACCCCCCCACAGGTGATCAGCAAGGCCGCCATGGCGATGAGTATCCAATTTCTTTTCATGCGGATTGATTTTTTGCCAAGCTAAATAACCTCTATGAAGAGGAATTGTAAAAATGCGACAGCTCATTCCTCTGCGTAGAGCAGCGAAGAAAGAAGGAAATGGCCGTCGGTGTAAAATTCCTTGGGGCTGACACCGGTGAAGTCCTTAAAGTCCTTGATGAAGTGCGCCTGATCGAAGTATTCGTTTGCGTAGCCTACCTCGGTCAACTTCTTTTTCCCTTCTAGCAAAGATTTTAGGGCATGCTGAAAGCGGATGGCTCGGCAGAGTTGCTTGGGGCTGGTCCCCACCCGCTGGACAAATTCTCGTTCCAAGCGTCTCCGTTGCTTAACTTGCTCTCCGAGCATGGCTTTGACACTGCTGCTTCCTTTGGTCTGGAGGATCTGGTCAATCACAGACTGGGAAAAGGCAGGGAGATCGACGGAGGCTTCCAAGACCCCTAATAAAAACTGCTCGATGAGTGAAATTCGCTCGCTGGGTTGACTTGCTTCGCTGATGCTTGCTTCAAGTTCCTGAACCTGCCGCTCATCAAATAGCTCACTCAAGGGCGTATCCCTATTGGCCAAATCAGCCATAGACCTTGGTGTGAAATAGGAGAAGCTGCCCGGGTGAAACCGTACCGCAAAGGTCTCAACCTCTCCCATGGGCTCAATCCACATGGGCTGGGTAATTTGGCCCAGGACAAAAGCGCGAGGCTGAACCAAATAGTTGTCACCGGACAAAATCCTTCGGACCTCATCGCCAAGGTTGAAGATTAAGTCCATGCAGCCATCGGATAAGACTTGCTGGCGGCCTTTGGGTACTTCTTTGGGCACGTAGAGTGTCCAGTGGCACTTGATCAGGGTGCTTAGGTCTGGATCTGGGGGATAGGTGTGGTATTCCATGAGGCAGGCTTATGATGATTTCAAGGAGGAACTCACCTTCCATCTTTTATCAACGATTTTTCAACCAGCTTTTCACCGCCTTCTCAACCCTGTTATAGACCTCTTGTGGTTTGAAACCCCTTAGATTAAGGTCTAAATCAACAAAGACCTGAAGGCTGTTTGATGCATTGAAAACCTGATACTGGAAAATAGGGAATCCGTGTTCATCCTGGGAAGTATAGGGATGTCTTTCGTCTACTTGGATGATGAGCGGAGCGAGGCCTTGAGAGGCCAGTAACTCATCTGACAAAGATTCAAGGCGCTGACTCAATTCCTCGGTGCGGGTCTCTAGGCTGATGCGCTTGGCCATGATGAGTCCTTCTCTCAAATCATGGATTCCTGCGTCATCTCTGAGGTGAACAAAGAGTAGTTCGACTACTTTTTCAACGGTATCGTATTGCTCATCAAATCTGGTGTGGGCGAATTCTTCTCCAAAAATCAAGAAGTCTATATGAATCCGGTTATTGGGATATTTCCAATCTCTTCTGAGCTTGAACTCAAACTCATATCCACTTAACACCAAGCCACTCTCATTTCGAAAGCGATCGAGCACCTGCTCTGTGAAATCAAACAGATTGATGTCGGCATCAAATCTCATGGGTGTCTCATTCGGCAAAAACCTCGTAGTGAGTTACCTGCTCTTCAAATTCAAGCAGGTAATCGTGGTCTCTCGGGTAGTACTTGGCGATTTCATGGTCTTCCCCGGCAAAATTCTTGATGACTTCTAAGTTCTCCCAATAGGTAATCAACGTGAAATGGGCAATGTCTCCTTCGATTTTCCTGAGAAAAGATAGCTTTACAAAACCCTCGGTCTTTTGGTAATCGGGAATAGCGACCTCAATCATGAATTGGGTGTAGGCTTCGTAGTCTGTAGCCTTAGTCGTGCCGTGCCAGATTCTTGCGATCATCTTATTATTTGAGATTTATGTAAAAGAGACTCATGACAGGGGGAGACTCCCGAAGGCTGGCTGGGATTTTTCTGTCGGCTCACAAATGCCTCTCCATCACCAAGACCTCATGTCCATCGTACCGCACTTGTTCAATAGGCTGCCAGCCCAAGCGGGCGTACAAACCCCCGTCCAAGCGCTCCGTCTGTAAGTATAGGGTTTTTACGCCTAGCTCTTTGGCTCGGTCGGTGATTTTAGCAATAATCCGTGCGGCGATCCCCCGGCCCCGGTGTGGCGCTGCTACGTAGACTCCGCCTAGCCAATGCTCCTTTTCAGGGTAAATGCGCATTTCCCGGTACTTGAGTTGGGCTAGGCCCAATACCTCCTCGCCTTCCATGGCCAAGACAATGAAGGGGATACTCCCAGGGTTCAGGTACAACTTGGCATTCTCTATTTCTTTGCTCAGGTCATTCCCTTCTTTTTCATATCCCCACTGGTCAAAATACCATTGAGCAACGGTGGCAATGGCGGCAGGATGGTCGGCTAGGTATTTTAAAGTCATGGAGGATTGAGTTTTGTTTTCCTGATAAAGGGGCTCTTAGAAGCCCTAAGCGGGAGGCCAATAATGGCGGGGATGGAGGTAAGGGGTAGGGACTTTATTCCAAGTTGATCTTTGTTCCATAGTCCGTAACTCAGACCCCGACTTTTCTGCCCATTCAATTTAATTACTCAACGATCACCATCTCATAACTCGAACTGAGTTCGCCATCCCTTGTGTAAAAGTCGACCAGGGTCAGGTTGCCTTCCTTATCGTAGCTAAATTCTTGAAAGCTGCCTTCGTAGGCGGAATCACCCGATAAGATAGGCGAATCATGGGAGATTTTCTTGATCAGGTTGCTGGCCTCATCGTATTCAATATTGATCGTCCATGGGATAGAACTCATGTTGAACCATCCAGATACGCAGTATCGTACCAGCCTGCCTTGCGAATCGAAGGCATGATCTGCTGGACTCGCCAATAAGCCCCCTTCTGCGGCCCGAAGTGTCGCCTGCTTTAGGTAACTAAGAAAGTGGAAATGCTCGATAGCAAACTCCATGCTTATGGGGGGTCCTCCCCCTTCGTTGTTGGCGGGCAAGCGGTGGTAGGTTGTGTCTTGAAATTTTGAATCAATGACTGCGAGGTATGGGACTGCTTCTGCCCTTGGGCGAATGAGCTTAGTGACTTCATCATAGTGCATCGGTAGCGAAGGATAGCTCTGAAAATCTTGGGCGGTTTGTTGAGTAGGGTCGAGCAGGAGGCTCCGTTTAAGTGGGTAGATACCGTGGCCGCTTAGTTTCAAGGTGTCACCTAAGATGAGATAGTTTCCAGAATCTTTAGAGACTAAGGTGATCAATTTGTGCCCTTCCTTTAGCTCATGGTGATATTGGCGGTAGACAAACGACCCGTCTTCTTCCAAATGGTATTCCTGGGTGATTCTTTGCTCTGTGTAAGGTCCACTCTTGCCAATGAAGGACTTGTCCAGCGACTGCCCGAGCCCTGGAAGCGAGAGGGTGGTGAATAGCCATAAGAAGAGTAGTTGAGCTTTCATCTGCTGAGAGATTGAGCAGGTGATCATGATAGAAGAACGACAAGAGGGTATCAATCCTCTTTTTTCTCCGCTTCGGCCTGCTTCGTTCTTTCCTTGTGCTTTTCCACATCCCAAGTCATGTCCCAATTTTGTACATAAGTCTCAAGTGGAGGCAAGCCAACTTCGGCGCGTCGTTCGTTTACTTTTTCTGGCTCAATCAGAGGCAATACGTAGTGCTCTCCGGTAGCCGGATCTTGTCCAATCTGACTGCCGTAGATTTGCCGTTTTCCCTGTCGCAAAGCCACCCGATCCTCCAGCAGGGCCAAGCTACTCGGGGCGGCATTGCCCTCCTTCACCGCTTCCTTCATCATGGGCAAGTAGGTCAACTGGGTTTCCAGGTCTGAGTGCTGAATGACGAGGAATAGGGTGCTGTTGCCCTGTGGGCCAATGACCTTGGGGCCCAGCCAGCCGCGCTCGTCTAAGATCTTTTTGATCTCGATCAAGTTGATGGAATCGGTCCGTTGGATCAGTTTCCATTGGGCCCTCATCTCTTCTGAATCTCGGCCATACATTTCTTCTATTTCGCCGATCTCTTGGCGGTAGTTTTGGTCTAGCTGGTAAATGCTGTCCAGCTTGGCCATCAAGGGCTTGTCCAGGTCTTTTTCGAATTCATCCTTGTTGGCCTTGACCATTCCGATGAGCTTGGTCCATTGTTCGTCGGCATGTAGACCCGCCAAATCCCTGTCTTGCTTGATTTGGCTCAATTCTTTGTACTGGATCCGTGGGTGTTCTGCCAGGTAAAACAGGTGGTAGAATGCATTCTCTTTGTCACCTGCCATGGCATAGGCACAAGCAGCATTATAGCGGTCAATGGGGCGGGCCTTTCCGTCCAATTCGTCGAATGCTGCTTTGAATTTGTCGGCGGATGCTTGATAGGCTTTGGCGGCAAGTAGGCTGTCCGCCTGGGCGACAAATTGGTCGTAGTTCTCCATGTTTTGGGCAAAGGAGAAACTGAAGAGGAGGAGGGTGAGAAAGGTGAAGGCTAGGCTGGTTTTCATTGCTATTTAGTTGTTCATGTATGCGAATTTAAAGATACGTGGAAAAAGGTTA
>CAZFPQ010000106.1:20423-22965 GCA_964521065.1 uncultured Bacteroidia bacterium
GTATCCACGATGTCAACCCCATGTACCACGGCCTCCCTTCTCAAGTAATGGAGCCAACCGACCATGTCGGGGTGATAGAGCTCGGGCTGGCCTCGCTGGATGAGGCGCTCTCGCATGGTTTCTTCGCGGCAATCAAACAGCAGGATTTTGTAATCGGCGTAGCCATTTTTTTCGAAGCCCTGGATGAAAAATTTGATCTCGGTTGAGCCTTCGAACAGGACGTGAACCTGTTCTGCTCGGGCTACCTGCACCAGTCGATCTACCCAGTCTAGGGTCGCCTCCTCTTGCCATTGTTTTACGTCCTCGACTTCGTCCCAATTGGGCAAGCCCATGTCGTCAAAATGGAAAATCTTTAGTTTTTGCTCGGGGGGCAGGCTCCTCGCCAGGTATTGTATGGCCGTGGTTTTTCCTACTCCAGAGGCACCGG
This sequence comes from uncultured Bacteroidia bacterium, assembly GCA_964521065.1. GTDB lineage: Bacteria > Bacteroidota > Bacteroidia > J057 > J057 > CAYVAP01. Next base: position 20,851 of record CAZFPQ010000106.1, read on the forward strand.
TGATTGCGATGATCATAGGTTGCTTGTTGCGTGCTAGAAATTGCTGCGTTTTTGGTAGAGAAGCCGCATCCTTACTGAGCCCAATAATCGACTACCGTGACATCCTTTACGTAGGGACCCACCAACTTGACAAAGGCTTGGTGGTCGGGGTGGGGAAGGTATGTCTCCCGATCTTGCTCGGACAGAAAGGTGACCAAAAAGCAATGAGTCAGGCCTTTGTCTAGCCCTTCGGGGCTGTTGTTGACGCCCCATTCAAAGGAATGAATGGCGGGGATTTTTTCCGGTAAAGCCGCAAAAGCCTGCTCGATTTGGGTAACGATTTCTTCGGTGGCGCTGTCCGTGAACTGAAATAGCACGACGTGTCTGAGGAGCTTCTGGGGTTCTTCCATTTGGCTTTGCGTGGGGGTGGGATTGCTTTTGGTGCTGGGCTCTTTGCTTGGGGCATTACAGGCAAAGAGGAAGAGGAAAGGGGCGAGGAGTAGTAAGGTAGGTCTCATAGGGGGATGGATTGGGAACGGAAGTTAGGAATTTTCTCATTTTTGAAGGGGTACTCCAGAAGTGTGTCGCTCTCTTTTTTCCTCATACTACCTTGGTGGCAGCTATTCTATTAAGTAAGCAGCATGCCCTTGCTCCACTCTCTCCGCTAAATAATTCGCCAGATAGCGGGCCTCGGCATCATCTACGGCTAAGCCAAAGGAATAGGTTTTCATGCCATAGTCAAAGTGTACCTTCCTAGGTCCGAGCCCCCATAGTGCCCAGCGACTCCTGCCAAACATGCCTTGATTCACTTGTTCTGGGCGAAAGTGCTGAACGTGGGCTAAGTCAAGTCTTTTCTTGATCCCTATGCCCCAAATCGTCTTCTCTAGCAGCAACTTCCCCCCGCGAATTTCTACCCTTTCCCGCCCGAAATATCCCCACAGTAAGAGAAAAAGCGTTCCTGCTCCACCGAGAATCCAAGCGATTAGCCAGAAGATCATGAAACCATCGGCTCCCATGAATCCGCTATCCCCCGGCGTAAACACCGAAAAGGTATTGACCAACGCAAAATACCAGCCCCCAAGCCAGGCGCTGCCAAAGAGGAGGACGAACCAGTTCTTTTTGCTGGGGAGAGAAATCTCAATGTTCCCCATCGACTCATGGATTCTCGCTTTTCCGTTGTTCATGTTTTTTGAGTGTTCCAAAATGGTTGACTAATAGACCCTATCATTTCCCCATAAAGACCTATTCAATCGGCTAATCGTTGGGAACTAGCTCCCACTTTTCCAGATGAGCCACAAATATTTTCGCGATGTTCCTCGCGTCGTCTATGCCCCGATGATGGGTTCCCTCTAGCGTTAACCCTTCTCTTTTCAAAGCTCCTCCCATGCCCACAGGATTAGGTAGCTGCTTGATGTGGGCGTACTGGTGCTTGAGGCTGATATGGGGGCGTAGCCAAGCGGGGTCAATGCCGTGCAAAAGGCAGTCTTTCCGGAGCTGCTTTCGGTCATAAAAGCCCCAACTGCCCAATACATAAGGCTCGGCTAGGTCGATCCAGGCCTGAAAGGCATGGACTACGTCGGTAAACCCATCGGCCGAGTCAACCTGGGCTTGCTCGATGGTGGTGAGATCTCGGCAAAAGTCCGATAACTGTGGATGGAGCTTGGGCTTTACAAAGGCAGCAAACTCGCTCAGAGTTTGTCCGGCAGAATCGATTTTCAGGGCGCCAATTTCGATGATTTCATTCGGATAGGGTAGGCTTCGATCTTCCCAGCAGGTAGCCTCTAGATCTAGGATGATGTGGTTCATGGTTTAGGTTTGCAATACTTGAATGTGGGTCAAGCTAAGGAACAGCATAGTATATCCTCGCGGTTTAATTCACTACCGAAATCGCCATGCAATCATAGTCCTTGATCCCAACTTGTTGGAGGACGGAGCTGGTTACGTAGTTGTTAGATGCCAGCATCTGGTTATAGGCCCTGACGCCGATCACTTTTTCATCTTGGCTATGGGCGTCTAGCGCCTTGCCATCGCGGATGACATTATCGGCAATGGTGAGCGATCCCTTTCGGGCGTGATTGAGCGCCCAATCAAAGTAAGCGACCTAGTTGGGCTTGTCGGCATCCATGAAAAACTATA
>CAZFPQ010000107.1:0-22925 GCA_964521065.1 uncultured Bacteroidia bacterium
CCATGGAAAGTTGGAGTAGAAAGTGAAGCCCGCGAGATCCTTCCTCCCTGCGGTCGATCAGGATGACTCAAGGGATTGGTTGAGGGCAAAAGCAAATTCGAGGGTTTCTTTAAAGTCCTAATTTACGCTTAGATGGCTATCTGTAGCCAGCGAAAATCTAGGGAAAGTGGATTCTCATCAAACTGGACAGCCTATGCCGTCGCTATATCTTTCCACAAATCGATCTTTGCCAGACTATAAGTACTTGTAAAGAAGACACCGATCAATAAGATTGACTTAAATCCCTGATTATCAACACCAAGTCATCTCACATCTCGCTTCTAACTTCTCGCTTCCGACCTAGGAACCTTCATACATCAGGCTGCAGCCACGCAGTTCGGCCGAGTCTATGCGGCCCAACACTTCAAAGCTTCCATCCTCAAAACCCTTCCCCAAATCATCTGTGGCAATGAAGCCACAGCTGTGGACATTTGCGAGGTCTACTAAGTGAATGCGACCTGTGGTGCCATGCGGCACAGTAAGGCGGTTAAGGTGGAGATCAGAAATTCTTATGCGAAGCGAGGGGGCAGGGTAAAAGCGGCTCCCTCCCTGTGTATAAGCTTGGCTCATGAGCTCCGTCATGCCGTATTCAGAATAGATTTTTTCTACCCCAAGCCTGACGCTTAGATGTCGATGAAGTTCCGAGCGGACGATTTCGTCCCGGCGTCCTTTCATGCCACCTGTTTCAATCACAACAGCATCTGGAGGCAGATCCAAAGTGTACTCCTCGGCAAAGTCGAGCAAGGCGAAGGCTACTCCAATCAGCAGAATAGGCGATTTTTCTTCTGACGCCTTTTTTAAACCATTTGCCAAGGCCTCGAAGTCGTTCAAATAGAAGCCGCTCCCTGGTAAGCCAAAGCGTTCGATCCAATGGCGTACCATAAAGACCAGGGAGCTATTGCCTCGTTCGAGGTAAGAAGGCAGGAGTGCAAAAATCTGGTAGTCCTGATTTGCAAAATATTGATGAAAGCCTTGTTCCGTCACGGCTTTGTATAAAGCTTCATCTTTCACAAAATGCCGAGAAGGGGTTTGTCCAGTGGTCCCACTACTGGCAAATACGGTCTTGGCAGGCCATTTGGAACCGGCGCGCATCTCAAAGTGCTTAAAAAAGGAAATCGGCATGGATCTAGGCCCTTGGCTTGGGCCTCCCAAGCGATCTGTAAAATCCCTCATCACAGGATTTTGCTGGTATTGATACTGCCAGAGCCACTTAGCCATGGCATCAAAGTCATAATTACCCGATAGCAGTTTCTCCTGATAGCTCTTAAGGTCCATAAAAAATCACCTTCGCCTTTTTATGGCTCATCAACCCGTGATCATCGTTCCCCTCAGACGGGGATGCTTCATTACCGATTCACGAAGATACACATTAGCTCAATCAGGAGCTCAATCAGGGATAAATCACTTCTTTCTTGACCCTGCCATCCTCTTCGCGCAGATACCACAAGAAAGGCCCCTCTTCTATCAGTCGGATTCGGATATCCTGAGAATCAATTTTTAGGGGCAGGATCGCCCTACTTTGTATGGCATAACACCATGGCTGCCAGGATGCTTCTGGCTTACGCGATGACTTTTCTTGGATCATAAACGAATAGTTAAGCTCCTGTTCCTCCCTCCACAAGCCAGATACGCCTAAGCAAGGAACCTCATAACTGAGCTCTCCGACTGATCCCTCACGCACCTGCTCATACCAAGCTTCTAAGGCCGACTCATACTGCTGCTTCGCCAAGCTGGCTTCACGCTCAGTTCGAGCCAAATCCTGCATTTTGGCTTCATAGGCAGCTTGCTGCTGAAGCAACCAAGCCCTGGCAGCAGCTTGGCTCTGAATTTCTGCACGAAAACGAGCGGGCACTCGCCGAGATTCTGCTACCCCCTGAGAAGATTGGCGAGCGAAGTTCAGCTCATAGAGACCTTGCCCTAAGGGACGAAGTTGAGGCTGCCCCCAATCAGCCTCGGGAGCCGCCTGGCCATTTATCAGTTCCCAGAAAAGGAGGCTTTTGCCACGAAGTTCAGGAAACATCTCTTGATTACTAGGCTGATAAATTCGCAGTGCCTGAGGGGCCTGAGGAGCTTGGCTGGACTTTGCCACCAGGGTATCTGCTTGTAAATCCAGCACAGAAACTGGAGCCTGTGGCTTAGCTAAAGCCAAGCTGCTGCTGTCCACCTGCCAATCCATTGCCATGACGGTAGCCCATCGATCTTCTGTCGTATCCAAAAGGCGAACCCGCCAACGCTCAGGTCCACCAGAGACCCGCCAGTAGATCCTCAAGGGCTTATCTTCCCTTAGTTGCACAGGCTGATTGTTTTGGCTAGCCTGAACTTCCACGAGACGTAGGTCTTCCATAGGTCGCTCTTGCTGCCAGGGGCGGGGTACTCCCGCCGCAAAGGCTGCCTGAGGGCCATCGATCAAACGATAGTTTAGCCGCACCAATCCAGAAATGGCTTTCCCTTCTTGGTTTTCCCAAGAATCAGCTGGAATGGCTATCCGAAGTTCTTTAGAGATACTTAATTCATGGGCCTCTTCAGCATCCAAGGTCAGGGCCTGGACCTCAGGCAAGCTATCGACCTGAGCAGCGTGAAGGCGATAAGTGGGCGCTTCTGGCGTAGGCGTATCGTCGTATAAGATCAGGAAAGATACTGCCGCAACCATGAGCAAAAACCCAAAGTTGCGAGGCTTTCGATACAGGTTCCGCCAAAACTCAAACCGAGTATGAGTTTGGTACTCCTGGAACAATCCCTCAAAATCTTGATGTCGGGCCATGGCATCAGGATCGGGCGGAGGGGGATCTATGTGAATGCGATACTTAGCCATTCAACTGATATTCTTTTTGCATGAGCGCCTTCATCTTCTTGAGCAAACGATGCACCCTCACCTTGGCGTTGGTTTCAGTGATGCCGTATATGGCTGCTACTTCCTTGAAGGGAATTTTTTCAAAAAAGCGAAACTCAATCAGCTGCACCTCTTCAAGGCTCAACTGATTCAACACCTCCACCATGCGCTGGATGTTTTGATCGGTCACATCCAGTTCAGCTTCTTCCGTCATCTCTCTTAGGTTGACGCTATCCAAGCTGATGGAACGCTGCTTTTGGCTGCTACGGAAGTATTGATTTACTTCATTGGCTGCGAGGGTAAACAACCAAGCTTTGAAGGGAACTCCTTGAAAGCGGTAGCGCTTCAAATTGGTCAAGGCCTTAAGAAAAATCTGAGAAGTAAGGTCTCCGCTGAGTTCTTCGTCTCTGGTCCGCTTAAATACAAAGCCATAGATGGCCTCGAAGTAGCGTCGATATAACACATCGAAGTGACGCGGCTGCTGTTGGGCAGCTCGCACCAGTTCGTACTCAGCACGGATTTGTGCCTCAGTCATGGATAGATGTGGGGATGACAATATCGATCGTTTGCACGTAATCAAGAAGCCTAACGCTAGGCCGGCAATAAGTTACAAGGTTTAGGTCGTTTATTTGAGTCTTACTCAATTCCACCACCACCATCCTACCATTAATAGCACTCCCAATAAGGCCAAGGCCAAATATTGCTGGAGGCGACCGCTTTGGATCTTACGGAGCACGCTACCCGTTTGCCCAATGAGGGCAACTATGCCATTGACCGCCCCATCGATTACTTTTTCATCAAATTGAGCCGCGAGCTGAGATAGAGAGGGCAGCGGGACTCCTTTTCCCCGGTGCACTACACTGCTAGCGATCAGCCCAACCAGGCCATCCACTACATGACGATCAAACCAAGCCAAGGCTCGACTAACCCACAAAACGCCTTTCGCCAGGCCTTTTTCGTACACACGATCCTGGTAAAAATGCTGCTGCAAAAGTTCAGGGGGATGAGCGGAAGAATATTTACGAAAACGCAAAGTAGCCCAAGTTAACCCCGCCAAAGCAGCTCCAATGGACAACAAAGGTACCCACAGATGACCTCCTTCAGAGAGATTCATCTCTCTTCCTTGCCAATAATCAATCAACCAGCTTGCGCTTGCTTCCCAAGGATGCCACCCAAACGGTGCCCAAAGACTCCCAATTGCCAAGAGCAACAAGGGGAACTTCATTTGCCAAGGGCTCTCCTTCAATTGCTCAAGCCCCGTCTTAAGTCGGGGCTTCCCTCCCCAAATCAACCAAGCATGTCGCCCCATGTAAGCTGCTGTCAATCCTGCCACCAGGATCCCTAAAGAGGGTACCAGCCAGGTTATTCCTCCCCTTGACTCTGCCCAAGTCCATGCAGAAAGTAAGATTCCATCCTTAGAAAGGAAACCGGAGGTCAAGGGCAGTCCAGCCAAGGCCAGCATCGGCAAAAGGTAAAGCCAAAACTCTTGTCGCATCACTTTTCGCAGCCCCCCCATGTTTCGAAGGTCCTGGGCATCTACTTCCGGAACGGCTTGGTGTAAAGCATGGATCACGGCCCCTGCACCAAGGAAAAGGGCTGCTTTAAAGAAGGCATGGGTAAAGAGGTGAAGTAAAGCCATGTCCCGAGCCCCTACTCCCAGTGCCATGACCATATAGCCTAACTGAGAGATGGTGGAATAGGCCAATACCCGTTTGATGTCCCATTGAGCTAAGGCGGCCAAAGCTGCCATTAAGGCAGTCAAGGTACCGGTAAAAGCTAGGTAGTCAAGGGCGACTTGGTTAAGCAAGAAAAAGACTCGTGCCATCAGATAAATACCCGCAGCCACCATGGTTGCGGCGTGGATCAAGGCGGATACCGGGGTAGGGCCAGCCATGGCGTCTGGCAACCAGACCTGTAGGGGAAACTGTGCGGATTTGCCTACACAGCCTCCAAAAATCAATAAGCCAGCAGCGGTGAGCCAAGCGGCTGACAATTCGCGGCTGAGCACTTCGCCATTTTCTAGCGTAATAGATGCCAACCAGCGCCCATTTTCGATATTCCAAGTCTGGGCCATGCTCTCCAAAGCACCCAGGTCCAAGGTACCCGCCTGGGCCAGCAGGATCATCATCCCCATCAGGAAGCCTAGGTCACCGATGCGATTAATCAAGAATGCTTTCTGGCTGGCGCGCGCAGGCTGTGGGTTTTTAAACCAAAACCCAATCAACAAATAGGAGCTTAGCCCCACCAACTCCCAAGCCACGTATATGAGCAGCAAATTGTCCGCCCATACGATCAGCAGCATCGCCAAGGTAAAGAAGCTCAAGTAAGCCCAGTATCGATGTAGGAAAGGATCTTCTTTCAAGTAAACCTGAGAAAATAGATGCACCAAGGTTCCAATGAACAACACCAATAGAGCCATCAAGTTGGCCAGGCCGTCCGTGCGGAGGCCCACACTGAGGTGCAAAGGCAATCGATCAAACCAGGCCGGCGTGACTTCAAACCAAGTCCCGCGAAGGTGAAGAGACGCATTTTGCCACACCAAGAGCAAGGCCAACAAAGCACATCCCCCCATGGCCAAGACCGCTAAAGCTCCTCCCCCTTGAGGCAGTTTCGCCCCCCATCGCAGAAAAAACAGGGTCAACAGCAACAATCCGCCCAATATCAAGAGCATTGGCCATTGAGCCAGCTCAAAGGGAATGGATGCAGTTAATGAAGCCCAGCTTGGTTCCATGCCGAAAGGTAGCCGCCTAATGAGAATTTGACAAATTGGTCCGAGACAGGGGCCAAGCCATCAGATGCCAAGTCTCGCCATCTGGTGCGTCGTATATCAACAAAGTTTCAAATCCAAGTTTGGTATGTGCCCTGAGCGAACGGGGATTCCGAGCCGAAACTTCCGTAATACAAAGCTCAAAATGAGGCCCCATTTGCTTGGCCAATGCCTGATACATAGCAGCAAATACTCCTTTTCCCCGCCAAGCTTTGGCAATGCACACTTGTCCCATTACAAAATATGGCAGCTCCGCCAAAGGTCGACGCCTGAAATCCAGGCCCTGAATTTTCTCAAACATCGGTCGCAAAACCGGTATCTCGTCAGCGAGATGAGTCAGCATGACAAGGCAATAACCTCGAACCTGACCCGTCTCAAGCGCAAGCATATGCCCATGGGGCTGATTCATCTTGCGCAGGAGATCAAGATCATGTTTCACCGTTACAAAGCCTTCCTGTTGCAGGCTCTCGGCATCTAACGCAGAGGCTAAGTTGGCTTGTTGCAGGGAGAGAATACCTTCGAGGTCTGCATGGGTTTGAGCGGGCCGAAAGGTCAACATAAGAAATTGAAGGATGGCTGATGTTAAGAGTTAGGGAGTGAAAAAGTTAATGAGTTAAATCCAAATGAGACCAGAAACCACCTTCACCTCTTTCTTAATTCTTTCACTTGTGTGCCCCCTATACCTCAATTACCTGTTTTCCATTCTTGTGATGAGATGATTTTACCGAAAAATTGAATAAGTTTATTGAGACGAAGAGAGGCGGGAAGGGGGAAGCGAGATCATTTGGCCTTTCTGGCAGATGAAGAATCACATATTCCTGCTTGGCGTCAAATATCTCTTCTGCCTACTACTGCTACTACGTTTATGACTCATCCATTGGTTGACATCCGCTCACCGCATTTGACGGGGGCCGAAGTATCCTGGTTTGCTCCTATTTGCAACGGCGATACCGATTTCTTGGGCACCATGCCTGATCGCTACAAAAGTACCTGGTCCAATGCTTCCAACATACTTTTGGAAGCAGATCGGTTGGGCTACCGAAACATCCTCTGTCCATCATCTTATCAAGTTGGGCAAGATACCTGGTCTTTTGCCTCAGCCGTGGCGCCTCAGACTGAGCAAATCAACCTATTGGCAGCCATCCGAGGGGGAGAGGTCCATCCTCCCATGCTGGCCCGAGCCATCGCTACGGTAGACCACATTCTGGAAGGGAGACTGACGCTCAATATTATCTCCTCTAATCTGCCCGGGGAAGAGCTGGACTCAGCCAGTCGCTACCAGCGGTCGAGGGAGATGATCGCCATCCTGCGACAAGCCTGGACCCAAGATCACATCGACTTCAAAGGGGAGTTTTACCGCATCCAGCTGGCCAACACCGATCCGGTCAAGCCTTACCAGCAAAATGGGGGACCTTTGCTGTATTTTGGGGGCTACTCGCCTCCCGGTGTAGACCTCTGCGCCGAGCACTGTGATGTGTATTTGATGTGGCCAGAAACCGAAGACAAGATTTTGGGCCTGATGCAAAACATGAGTACCAAAGCTGCTGCCTATGGCCGCAAGGTGGATTTTGGGCTGAGGGTACACGTGATTGTGCGGGAAACCGAATCCGAAGCTCGGACTTACGCCGCGCAGCTGATGTCTAAACTAGAGGCTGAAAAAGGGACAGAAATCCGGGAACGAGCTTTAGACGCTAAGTCTTATGGGGTAGCTCGTCAAGCGGACATGCGCAGCCTATCCAATGATGAAGGATTTGTGGAGCCACACTTATGGACCGGCATTGGACGGGCGCGCTCGGGCTGTGGCGCGGCTTTGGTCGGAAATCCAGATCAAATCAGAGCCAAGTTACAGCGCTACATGGACTTAGGCATCCGCAGCTTCATCCTTTCGGGATATCCACACCTCGATGAATGCCGCCTTTTTGCCCGCTACGTGCTGCCCGAACTGGAGACACTTTCTTTGCCTCAATCGCTCGGGCGCATTCCCGCTCATCCTCCACTCACGCCCCTTGGAGCGGCTCCACGCCATTAGTCCCACCAATTCTGCTTTCATGTACCTCGATCTCGTCATCGTATTGGGATATTTTGCGCTGATCATGGTCACGGCCCTCAGGGGTCGTGGTGGCTTGAACATCAGCAGCGAAGAGTACTTTCTCAGCTCACGTAATCTCCGCTGGCCATCAATTGCCCTTTCGACCATCGCCACCAACATCCAAGGCTACCAGTTCCTCGGCATGATGGGTTCGGCCTATCTCTATGGCTTGGCCCAGGCAAACCTCGAAATCAATGCCGTCCAGGGCTTGTTAATGGCGGCGTTCATCTTTGTGCCCCTTTATTTGCGTGAAAAAATCATCACCATTACCCAGTTCATCAAAAAGAGGCTGGGTGCAGTGGTAGCCCTGGTGTATTCCTTGGCCAATCTCACCTTGTTTGCCACCATTGGATTGGGGGCTGCCCTATTTTGGGGGGCCTATGCGGCAGAGCTGGTTTTCGGGGATTTGCTTGGTTTTCTTAGCCCCCACCGCATGACTCGGGTCGCCATTTTACTCGTTGGTTTGGGCATATTTTCAGCGATCTACACCTACTTTGGAGGACTCAGTGCGGTGGTTCGCACGGATGTTATTCAGTTTGGCTTGCTGCTACTAGGTGGGCTGGTGGTACTGGGCATCAGCGTGTATCACTTAGGAGGCTGGGATCAGTTGTACCAAAAAACGCCCGACCTCATGCATCTGCATTTACCTGCTGACCATGAGAAACTGCCCTGGCCTTTCCTTTTTGGCTTGTTCCTGCTCAACATCAACTATTGGTGTGCCAACCAAACGGTGATGCAGCGCTCTTTAGCGGCCCGATCGCTCAAAGATGCCCAACTGGGCTTGATGGTTGGTGGGGTGATGAAATACGTGATGGCGGTGGTGATCGTAGTGCCGGGCATCGCCCTCGCGGGCATCTTGGGCGATGGAGGCTTGAGCGAGCCGGACCAGGCCTTTCCCTATTTGGTCACGACTTACCTTCCCATGGGATTGAGGGGATTAATTCTGTGCGCCCTTTTTGCCTCACTCATGAGTACGGTAGACTCTACCTTCAACTCCCTGGCGACCTTGTGGTCGGTCGACATCTTCAAGACTTACCTCAAGCCCCAGGCCAGTGACCAAGAGATGGTTCAGGCAGGTCGCCAGACCATTTTGGTCACACTAATCACGGGGATTGGCATGGGGCTGGTGCTTTTATACGTGAAATTCGAAAATCCCGAATTGGCCTTCACCCATACCCTCAATGAGTTGCGCTACTACGTAAACTGTGGCATTGTGGTCTTGATTTGCTCTGCGGCATTTTTGATTGCACCCAACCCAAGATTAGCCCTATTGGCCTTCCTCAGTACCATCCCCGCTCAGCTCACCCTCCAATATGTGTGGCCCGACATGAACTATTTTGTCCGTGCCATGTGGGTCATCTTGTTTGCGTTGGCTTTGATTGTGATTCCAAGTCTTTTTGGAGAAGGAGCAAAGTCGAGGAAAGAGCTGTTTCACTCAGCTAGTCCCAACATGAGTCGCTGGGGCTGGGCCTTGCTGACTTCGCTGGGGCTGCTTCATTTGCTGTTTTCCTGAGGAATTAGGCTGTTATGGACTGAAAGTCCTTTTTCCTTTAGTTGATTTAACAAGGTTTCATATTTCTTTTCTTCCTCCTTGCTAGATAGGATAATCCGATCCGAATAGTGCTGGGCCTTTATTTTTAGGATAGGGCTCTTTTTCAGGGTCGATGATAAACTTATCCCACCGCCCACTAACAAAGAAAGTCCAGTGGCTAAGGTCCAAAGCAATCGATAATGGATTTCAACAAAAAACACTATTAAGCCCAATAAGCCTGAGAGAAAAACGAAAAGCGATAATATGGCCCACACAAGCCAGTGTTTACTAGCGAACCCATACCCAAGGCTTATCTCAGGCTGATCGGCCAGGGGAAAACGCTTAACAATAAACCCACTGCGGTAGAGGCATAGATCCTCACCGATAAGTCTGATTTTGGATTGACTTCTAACATTATTCATGGCTCAAGCTTATCCTCCCGCAGCTCAACCAAGAGTATCCTTCCTTCTATCATAAAGGAATTCGAATAGTTAAGATAAAGAGTCTACCCGTAAAGAATAGTTGGATGCATTACTTTGTAAACGGGTCTTCTATTCATTCCTCCCCCTCCAACACCGCCATCAATTCCAACCAGCGATCGGACTTGGCCTCCAAATCTGCTTTCACCTCTTCTAGTTCAGTCGAGTATTTCCCCAAGGCCTCAAAATCAGCTCCTGCCCCGGCCATCAAATCTTGCAGTTCTTCCTGACGCGCTTCTAGCCGTTCAATCTCTGGCTCTAGCTTTTCAAACTCCCGCTTTTCATTGTAGCTCAGCTTGCCTTTACGGGGCTTTTTGGACTCGGGAGTAGGCGAACTTTTGGAAGCCACGGACTTGGCCCTATCAGGCTTGGTCTCTGGCGCTTCTTGAGCCTCGGCCCATTCGCGGTACTGGGAATAGCTGCCAGGATAGTCCCGAATGTAGCCATTGCCTTCGAAGACAAAGAGGTGGTCGATGATGCGGTCCATGAAGAAGCGGTCGTGGGTCACTACCAGTAGGCAGCCCTCAAAAGAGTAGAGAAATTCCTCTAAGCGACGCAGAGTTACCAAGTCTAGGTCGTTGGTGGGCTCATCGAGGATGAGGAAATTGGGGTTGGTCATCAGCACCCGCAGCAGGTGAAGACGGCGCTTTTCGCCTCCCGAGAGGGTTTCTACCAGATTGTAATGCATGGAGCGAGGGAAAAGGAAATGTTCCAGCAATTGTGCGGCGGAGACGGTCTGACTTTTACTTAGCTCTACCTCCTCGGCAGCTTCGGTGACGGCTTCGATCACCCGTTGGTTGTCCTTGAATTGGAAGCCAGACTGGCGGTAATAGCCATATACGATGGTCTCCCCCGTGCGGAGCTTGCCCGAATCGGCGGGCTCCTCTCCCATGATCATGCGCAGGAAGGTCGTCTTTCCTGCCCCATTGGGTCCCACGATTCCTATCCGGTCTCTGCGGGCGAAGGTGTAGCTGAAGTTGTCGATCAGTAAGTTGTCGTCATAGGCCTTGCGGAGGTTTTTAATTTCCAAGGTCTTACCCCCGATGCGGCGGCCCTTGACTTGCAAGCTTACCTCGCGCTGATCCAGGCGAAACTGTCCCCGCTCTTTCAAAGAGCCGGCGGCTTGGATGCGGGACTTACTCTTGGTGCCACGTGCTTTGGGGGAACGGCGCAGCCATTCCAGTTCGACCTTGTATAAACTTTGGGCCCGCTCTGCTTCCGCAACCTGGGCTTGCTCACGTTCTTCTTTTTTGGCCAAAAAATAGGCGTAATCCCCCTGATAGCGATAGATGCGACCCTCGGTCAGCTCAAAAATCTCGTTGGTGATGCTGTCGAGGAAATAACGGTCGTGGGTGACCAGCAACAAGCTTTGCTTGGCCGTGCTGAGGTACTTCTCCAGCCACTCGATGCTATCGAGGTCTAGGTGGTTGGTCGGCTCATCCATGATGATGAGGTCTGGCTCTTCGATCAAGGCCTGAGCCAAGGCCACCCGTTTGCGCTGCCCGCCTGAAAGCTCATGGATGAAATTGTCGAGGAAGTTTACCTGAAGCTTGCTGAGGATCTGCTTGATCTTCACTTCGTAGTCCCAAGCATTTTGCGCTTCGATCTCTGCCATAACCTGATCTAGCTTAGGCTGAAGGTCTGGCTCCTCTACTATTCGCTGGGTGAGGGCCTCATACTCGCGGATCAACTGCATGGCAGGTAGTTCGCTCCCAAAAACCACGTCACGAACTTGTAGCTGGGAAGGTAGGTCAGGCTCTTGGGACAAGAAGGCGACCCGAATTCCCTTGCGATAAGTCACCTGGCCACTCTCGGGACTATCTTGCCCAGCCAGAATTTTGAGCAGAGAGGATTTACCACTGCCATTGACCCCAATGAGGGCTACCTTTTGCCCTTGATCTAAGCCAAAGCTCAGATCTTCAAAAAGGGTTTTGACGCCGTATGATTTAGAAATGTGTTCGACAGAAAGATAATTCATGGAATCAAACTGATGGTCAGGAAGTGGGCAAATCGAGCGCCAGGCTCCACAAATTAAGCTTTTGACGCAAATCTTCGAGCAGAGGTAAATAATTGCCCTGGATTGTTTGAACTTCTAAGGAAGAAGCGCGTAAATTAAGCATACCAACTAAGTATTTTAAGCGACAGTAGATGATCGGAGCTATTTTTTCCGTCTTGGCCCTTTCATGGCTTTGGGTGTATGCCATCAGTGGATACATCTTCATGAAAAAAGCTGGTTACCCTGGCTGGAGTGCCTTTGTACCTGTTTATAACATTTATCTACTGACAAAGATCGCTGGTCGCTCTGGCTGGTGGACCCTCGCTTTCTTTATCCCCTTCATCAACCTCGCCGCCTCTCTACTCATTTGGACGGAGATTGGGGACAAGTTTGGTAAAAGTTCCGCTTTTTCTACCGGCCTAGCCTGGATGAACTGGATCTTTCTTCCGGCTCTGGCTTTGGGAGATGCGGAAATGGAGCGTCCTACACTCGAACGCCCGCAACATCTCTCTTCAGAATTTAATGTCAGCTATGAAGGGGATTATAAAACCTATCAAAACGACAACGGAGACTGGATCGAAGAGGTCCCATTGGAAGATTGGTAGCATTGAGATAGCGAGATAATAAGGTAAGTGGTGATCCTAAGGAATACTCCCCTAAGCACATGCTGCTTCTCCATTGATGCGGCTATTCCTCGCCTTTCATCCTTCTGCTAATCCTAAACGTGACCGGTTAAGGTTATTAGTCCCTTTTAGCAATCGAAATAGCTTGATAATTTTTTGTGGGTGAAAAGGATCGATACCTTTTCACCCACATCTGATATGGAGATGGAGGGAATGAAAAGTCCATCCCTTAACTCCTTCACCCTCTCCAGCTACTCTGGAGCTTCGGTCTCTAGGTCTTTGCTTTTCCCCTTCATGAAGCTGAGCACCATCACGACAATGGCCCCCGTCATGATGGATACATCGGCGAGGTTAAAGACCCCCGTCCGCACAATTTCCAGGTCTATATGTAAGAAATCGGTCACAGAACCATATAACCAGCGGTCAATCAGGTTCCCGATTCCTCCCCCGATCATACAACAAGCCCCAAATAGTACTCCAAGGGTGAGGTCTTTTTGGGCCAGTACAACCCCTAACACCACCAACATCGCAACAGCAGGCAGATAAAGCAGCAATACTTTTCGCCAAATCCCACTCAAATCAGATCCTAGGCTCAAAAATGCGCCGGTATTTTCTACTTTGGTGAGAATAAATTGATCACTGATCAAAGAAATTTCTTCGTGATAGACCACCTTATCACGCACCACTTGTTTGCTCACTTGATCGCAGCCAACATTGACGAGTACCACCAATAGCACAAATATCCAGCGAGCCCAACCTTGGTTCAGCCCATTTCCCTGGGGAAAGATCTCACTTAGCTTAGGTTTCTTTGCCATGCAGTTTCATTATAGCTTGGTAACGAAAATTTATGGGTACTTGCCGCCCACACCTCTTGTAATTTATGCGATTCCATCAAGTCCTCAAGTCCCGTTCTTCTTTGCTTCTGACTTTGAAAATAGTTTTGGCTACTGGCCTCATCGCAGGAGGGTTGATCATAGCTTGGACATTTTTTCATCAGCACTCAGATGAAAACGATCCGCCTCTTCATACTCCTGCCACCATCATCAAAAGCAAACCCATAGACAGTGTCAAACGCGTAAAACCCATCTAATGAAGGGTGTACGAAGAATTTAGGGTTTTGTCAGAGGCAATTTTGCAAAATACCCGCAAAATCTACGTATATTTACCCGGCAAATATTTTCAGTGATATTTGCCACGTATGACCTATCAGTCAAAGATCGCTTACGAAGGACTCACCTATGATGATGTTCTTCTCTTGCCTCGATTTTCAGAGGTGCTTCCACGCGAAGTAAAAACCAGTTCCCAACTCACACGTTCGATCACGCTTAACCTTCCCGTTGTCAGTGCGGCCATGGATACCGTAACTGAGCACCGCATGGCTATTGCTATGGCGGCTAGCGGAGGCATAGGCATTATCCATAAAAACATGTCCATCGATGCCCAGGCAGAAGAAGTTCGGAAAGTCAAGCGTTCCGAAAGCGGCCTGATTGTCGACCCCATCACCCTTTCTACTGAAGATACCCTGGCTCAGGTTTCGTCCCTGATGGCAGAACACCGGATTGGGGGCATTCCCATCGTAGATGAATCCAACCATCTGGTGGGCATCATCACCAATCGCGACATGCGTTTTGAGCGCGCCGATGGCCGCAAGGTCAAAGAAGTGATGACCAAGGACAACTTGATTACAGCCCCCATGGGGACTACCCTTGAGCTGGCCGAAGAAATCATCCGCAAGTATAAAGTCGAGAAACTACCCGTGGTAGATGATGAGGGGAAGCTCATCGGCTTGATTACTTACCGGGACATCATCAAAAAACAAACTTTCCCCAATGCTTGTAAAGATGAACTGGGCCGCCTTCGGGTAGGGGCAGCGGTAGGGGTTACCCCCGATGTTTTTGACCGGGTAGACGCTCTCATTAAGGCTGGGGTAGATGTAGTCACCGTCGATACCGCCCATGGCCACTCCCGAGGAGTCCTGCAGCAAATCAAGCGAGTAAGAGAGCGCTATCCTGACTTGCAGCTAGTAGGCGGCAACGTCGCAACTGAATCAGGAGCCAAGGCTTTGATTGATGTAGGGGTAGACGGAATCAAGGTAGGTGTAGGACCTGGCTCGATCTGTACCACTCGCGTGATTGCTGGGGTTGGGGTACCACAGTTAACGGCGGTACTCTCAGCTGTGGAAGCCGCCAAGCCGCACGGTATCCCTGTCATTGCAGATGGAGGGATCAAATATTCTGGCGACTTGGTAAAAGCCATTGCAGCTGGAGCCAGCAGCGTCATGGCCGGAGGACTTTTCGCAGGAACGGATGAAAGCCCTGGTGAGACCATCCTATACGAAGGTCGAAAGTTCAAGACCTATCGGGGCATGGGCTCCGTAGAAGCCATGAAAGAGGGATCGAAAGATCGATATTTCCAGGATGTAGAAGACGATATCAAAAAACTGGTACCTGAGGGCATCGTCGGCCGAGTGGCCTATAAAGGAAAAGTACAGGAAGTCTTGTACCAAATGGAGGGCGGACTGAGAGCTGGCATGGGCTATTGCGGTGCCAAAGACATTGCGGAATTACAAGAATGCCAGTTTTCGCGAATTACCAACGCAGGCCTAAGAGAAAGCCATCCCCACGACATTACCATCGTCAAGGAAGCGCCCAACTATTCCAAGCGTTAAGTCTAAATTACCATATACTCAATTTAAAGGCCTTCTTTACAGAAGGTCTTTGTTTTTTGGCTTCCTTTTTGCTCATTGGAATTTCCAAGCCTGTATCATCTTATCTGCCATGGACCTGCTCACCATTGCTGAAATTTGGCTCGATATATTAGCCGCTATTCTTGGGGTACTGAGTACCATCATCGGGGTAGTGACAGCCATTCGGCTGCTTGAATGGCAAGATGTACCTGAGGTAAGTGGCCAAAGTGTTGTCCTTCGAAGCCGCTATCCCAAAAGAGAATCATTGCCTCGCAAATTGCAATTTGCCGCTACCTCTCCTACACAGGGCAATCACCATTATGAGCCGAACTTCCACCTGCAAGAGTTGAACCCGATCTTGGTTTCTACTGCAGATATCCCTGGACTCGCCCTCAAAGGCATCGAAAACCCAAGCTTAGGACGGCTGCGCATCGCGCTGCAGAACCTAGGAGACACCATCCACTTTCATTCTTTAGAGACGGGCCCCCACAATGAAGCCAAAGTTGAGTACGCCCCCCCCGTTTTTCGAAGCAAAGAAACCTATGCCAAAGGGACTTCTCTCAACGTAAAAGTGTCATCCCCTGAGCTGCAGCATATAACGTTTCAGTTCTGGGTTCATTTTACCGACCAATCAGGGAAACATTACCGGCAGGAAATCATGGGCATGGGCACGGATCAAGTGATTGTTGACCCCCCACAGGTTTATTGAGAAAATGAAAGTTGAGGGAAAGAGGTTTCGCCTCATCAAAAGACAAAGCCGTCCCCACCCGAAACCCTTCAAATTCCCCTCTTAGTTTGGTATGCTTATTCTTGCATGCCCAGCTGAGGTACAGGCTTCAATGCAAAAGTCCAAACTCCCCGAGGAGCCGTGAGGGGATGACGCTTCCGCTGCCCATTCGTGCTTTCTGCTTCAATGAAATATTCTACTTCCCCACTGCCTCGGTCGGCGAACAGATAGCCTGTCCACTGCTGATGAATGCTGTCTAGGGCCAGCATCGGAACGGCTTCAAAATCTTCTTGTCCTTTTAGCCGATAAAATATCGTGGCTTGGACCACCCCTTCAGGGTGTTCAATCTGAGCCTTGAGCTTAATCGGAAAACCCGAGGAAACGGGATCTCTCAAGGGTTGATGCAGCATGCGTAGAGGTTGATTGATGCCAATGGTCCGAGTAATACAATGTAAGGCACCACCAGCTGCAATTACCTCTCGACAATCGACCCCATGTATTTGGTAGCCTGGCATTTCATCCTGGATAATTCCCAAGGCTAAGCTATCACTGGGCAAACCATACACAGGGACCAATACGCTTCGATTAAGGATGACCACATTCGTATAGGTCAGGTAAGGAGTGCCTTCGGAGTCAGGAAATTGTCCTTGATGGGCAGGCATGGGAATACGAATCACACGCAAGGGAGTGCCAAAGACCGAAGGTACTTGATCCAGCAAAAAGTCCAGATTGGCTTCAATCTGAGGGCCATCGGCTTTGCCTGGGGGGTAAAGCCCCACCAGTAAGGTTTCCTCGTTAAGGAATTGCATGTGCATATCCAGGTGATCAATGACGTCGTAGGGTAAGGGGGGCAGTTTGACGAATCGTTTAAGCCCTAGGTACCTTACCGCTAAACGGTCAATGTCGGATTCTACTCTAGGCTGAAGGCTGTAAGAATCACGCTGGGCATTTTCCTCCAAAATCAAGTTGGAGGCCAAGCCCAAACCGGCTCCATCCACTAAAAAATTCCCTCCAATATGGACCAACCCATTGGGAGCGAGTTGCATGTCTAAAAGGGAAATCCCCAGGTGCTCCGCTATAATTTGGGGCAACTGATCGTCCAAGGGTCGGGGTCGGTTATAGATCCAATCTACCAGCATGCGCTGGCCGTCTTGCAAACGATAGACCGTAGCTGGGCCATAATCCCTGATCCAAACGCTGTTAAAGGCCTGGGGCAAATAACTGATCCCAGCTAAGTCTACTCCATGGCTTTCCAGGTCTGCTTTGACCAGGCCCGAATCTTGGCAGATGATGAGAACCTTGCATTCTTCTCGGGCGATGCGGACTACCTCCCGTAGGGTAGGAATGAATTGGGTCCAGGTCAAGACCAGGTATTCTACCTCTTCCCACTCAGCCATGCTGCGATAAGCATCTTCTTCGAGATGGGCTAGGGCTTGGGCATGAAGAGAGACGGTGGATAAACCGAGCATGAGAGCAAGCCAACAAATTCTTTTCATGTAGTGCGGTTGGTGGGACCTTGAACAGACTGGATTCGCGGATGCATCACGGAAAACCACAAAGGAGAGATGAGGGCTAAAATCATCATCCCTGGATACCCCGTAGGCATTTGCGGGGCGGCATCGTGATGACGAAGGATCTGGTATTTGCGACTGGCGATGTAATGATGGTCAGAATGGCGAGACAACTCGAAGAGCAGGAGGCGGCCGATCACGTGATTGGAATTCCAAGAATGATGGGGCTGAACCCGTTCGTACCCGCCGCTGGCCAAAGTCTGCCTTTGCAATCCGTAGTGCTCAATATAGTTGACGGTTTCTAGCAGCAAAAAGCCCATGACCGCCGCCAGTAGATAATAGCCTAGCACCACTGGCCCTACGCTTAGTCCAATCGCAAGCAACCAAAGAAGCTGTAAAACCGTGAGGCGAATCATCTGATTCTGCCAAGAAAGAACGGGAAGCTGCTTATTTACCAGTCTCTTTTGCTCCAAACTCCAGGCCGAGCGATAGCCACCCATGACAGATCGCAGCCAAAATCCATAGACTGTCTCTCCCCATCGAGCCGAGGCGGGGTCTTGTTCGGTAGATACATGCTTGTGATGACCTCGGTTGTGTTCAATGAAAAAATGGGTATAAAGGGAAGTCAGCAAAGCTGCTTGCGCCAAATAGCGCTCAAAGGGCTTCCGTCGATGCCCCAATTCGTGTCCCACATTGATCCCAAAGACTCCACACATTACCCCTAGAGCGGTAATCAAGCCCAGTATTTCATAGGATTGCAGAGATTGGGTAGACAGAATCCACAAAAATGCGAACACTGCTCCGAACTGTACTGGGACGGTCATATAAATCAACCAATCGTACCAAGGATCCTCTTTGCGGAGCTCTTCTTCTACTTGATCCAGGTTACTTTCTCCAGGATTAATCAGCAACTCTAACAAGGGTACGCATCCAAACGCATACGCCAGGGGTAAAAAGGTCCAGGGTCCACCTAGCCACAAGGCGACCAAAAAGGTCAGTGGAAGGCTGAATGCAACCAGGTATTTCAAGTGAGCAGTAGCCGACAGCTTCATCTTTTTATGATGAATTTAAACAATCCTGCCGCTATGTAAAAGGGCTTTACTGAACTAAGGAACACGAAAAAATAACCTGTCGCTTTTGCGTAGGAATTTTGTTCCAGACCAAGGAAGGAAAATCGACCTTAGCGAGGCGAAAATTCCGACCTGTCGGAGCTAAGGTGTGAAGCAGTGGGATTAAGGGGCCCACTGCTGAGCCAGTGACGAAGAGATGGGGCAAAAGGCCAAGCAAAAAGGCATGACTTATTTTTTGAGGGTTTAAACAACTGGACATGAGAAAAACAGTAATCGGGATACGAGCTGTGTTGTGGCAATTATTCACCCTTGTAACCATAGCCCCCCAGGCCACACAGCAATTGCTTAAGTCAGCTTTTGCCCGATGGCTTCCTCATAGAGATAGATGTTCATTACCCCATTTACATTCTTGATCAAGCGCTTAGCTTCGCTGAAAGTTGCCACGTGGGTAAAGATTTTTTCGTGCTCATCCTCGACTCCCGTTTCATTGGCATCGTAGGAAAAAATCTCATCTCGACTCATGGTCAATTCGCAGTAGTAAAAATGCATGGCTTCATCGGAGGTCCCGGTAGAAGGAAACAGTACTTCCTCATTCAGCAGAACTACCTGCTCAGGCTTGACCTCCAAACCCGTCTCTTCTGCCACTTCTCGAACTGCTACCTCATGAGGGTCATCGTCGCCATCCACCATACCTGCCACCTGCTCATAAATCAAATCTCCGTTGCAGATGCGCCGCTGCTTGACCAAAAGATTATAACGCTCACCCGTTTCTTCATCTATCAGGCAGACCAAAACACAGACTACCAGGCCTTTGAGGAAGCAGATAGGAGGGATGGGATCCCCCTCGGGGGTAATGGCATCCAGTAGAAGCAGGGAAAATAGCACGTCACCTTTGTGGTTGTGCCGGGTGTAGACCTCTTCTACATCACGCACATCTAGTCCGTTGGTTTTCAGGGCTTGAACCCATTGACGGTATTTTGCAGAGGCTTGCAGAGATTCACTCATGGAGGGGATTCGCTATTTTGGGTAAGTGAGAATACAATTAATCTATTCACGGAAGATCACAGTAGAAGCTGCTTGAGCCGTAGGCATCACCACGATGTCATTGATGGTGACATGGGCTGGAGTGCTGGCCACATAGGCTATTACGTCCGCAATATCTTTGCCAGTAAGGGGTTCTATTCCTTGATAAACCTGGTCGGCTCGGTCTTGATCACCTTTGAAGCGGACCACGCTAAATTCCGTTTCGACCAATCCGGGCGCGACATTGGTCACTTTGATTTTGTGGGGAAGTAAATCGATGCGCATGGCCTTGGAAAGGGCATCAGCGGCATGCTTGGAGGCGCAATACACATTGCCATTGGGATAGACTTCCTTCCCGGCGATAGAGGCCACGTTGATGATGTGTCCTCCCATTCCCCGCTCAATCATCATCGGCGCGATTTCACGGGTGATGTACAGCAGGCCCTTGACATTGGTGTCGATCATGCGCTCCCAATCATCCACTACTCCCGACTGGATGGGGCTGAGGCCCACAGCTAGCCCCGCATTATTGACTAGGATATCGATCTCCCGCCATTCAGCCGGCAGGCTGGCCACGGCCGTTTTCACTGCGTCAAGGTCTCGAATGTCAAAAGCTAGGGAGTAGCAGTCTACGTTTAGTTTTTCTGCGAGCGCCTCTAGACGTTCCGCCCGTCGCCCCGTAATGATCAGACGATGGCCTTGTTCTGCAAATACTTCTGCTGTGGCTAGGCCAATGCCAGCCGTAGCGCCTGTAATCAGTATCGTTTTTTGCATGAGGATGCGATTTTGAGATATGAAGAGATTTTCTGGCTAGAGTTAGGGGATTGCTTGAGATGAACATACATGCGCGCCACTCCTCAGATCAATTCTCTGGAAATCACCGCAGTGTCTCAACATCTCAAGCTCTCCTTCTCTCAAAACTTCCAATTTTCCATTTGTTCCCGATAAATCTTCACATCGATCCATTCTCCATCGAAGGTGCTGCCCAAAGACTCGTACATCTTGATGGCAGGTTCATTCCAATCGAGTACCTGCCATTTCATCATGCGGGCATTTTCTTCTAAGCCAATTTTGACCAATTGATCCACCAAGGCGCGTCCAATCCCTTTTCGACGGTAGGCTTCTCGAATCACCAGGTCGTCGAGGTAGAGCATTTTGCCTTTCCAAGTTGAATAGGCATAGTAATACAAAGAAATCCCTACGATGCCTGCTCCTTCCCATTCAGCCACCAAGCATTCGAAATAAGGACGCTCACCGAAGCCATCTTTGAGGTATTGTTCTACGCTGGTCTCAACTTGGTCAGCAGCTTTTTCAAATTCTGCTAATTCCTGGACCAAGGAAAATATGCCGGGAACATCGTCGGGAGTGGCTTTGCGAATGGAAAAGGACATGGACAAACAGATTAGAGATTGGATGATACTTGCTCTCCCAGCCAGTTGAGGTAATCCACATTACCCCCCAAGATGGGCAGGGCAACGACACAAGGTACTTCGTAGCTATGTAGTTCTTTGACTCGCGCAGTCATCACAGACAGTTTTTCTGATAAGGTCTTGAGGATGAGGACAAACTCCTGATCACGCTGAACCTTTCCTTCCCAGCGGTAAATGGATTGCATGCCTGGAATCAGATTGGCACAAGCGGCCAGTTTTTCCTCCACCATTCTACTGCCCAGCTGAATTGCCTCAGCTTCGGAGGCACAGGTTACGTAAACTAGGATAGCTTCCATAGCGGCAAATGGCTTGAGACACGTTTAGCAAAGCCCCCTTCTTGCTTGATTTTTCATACGAATCCCGTGCCAGCAAAAGCCTCCTTCGACTCTTCAAACTCGGTTTTTCTTCTTTGTTTTCGCATAAAACCTCTGCGCAAACTTGGGTGCTTTATTTTGTGCGTGTGCCTGAGAGAGGCTCAAATTACTTATTTTTGCCCGAAATAAAGCCTATGGTAGACATCTTATACGAAGACAATCATTTGCTGGTAGTCAACAAGCCTTTTGGCATGGCTTCGCAAGGAGACCAAACGGGGGATCTCAATGTCTATGACTGGGCTAAAGAGTACATCCGGGTCAAGTACCAAAAGCCCGGCCAAGTCTACCTAGGGCTGGTCCATCGCCTAGACCGCCCAGCGGGTGGGGTTCTCGTACTGGCCAAAACTTCCAAGGCGGCTTCTCGGCTTTCCAAGCAATTTCAGGCCAAAGAGGTCAAAAAAATCTACTATGCCTTGGTAGAGCGCGCCCCTACGCCTCCTCATGGTGAGTTGAGGCATTTCCTCAAGCGACTACCGGGCAAAAACATCATGCGGGCCCACTCTAAGGCTGTTTCCGAGTCAAAAGAAGCCTCCCTGAGCTATCGTACCTTGGAGAAAAATGGTTCCAGGGCTTTGCTCGAAGTACGGCTTCATACGGGCCGGCGTCACCAGATTCGGGTCCAACTGGCCAGCTTAGGGGCCACCATCAAAGGCGACGTCAAATATGGAAAAACCGATTTCAACTCCGACAAGTCCATCTGCCTCCTCGCACGACGGTTAACCTTTACCCATCCGACCCAGAAAAAGGATTTAACCGTGGAGATTCCCATCCCCGATGGCCCAATTTGGCGACCCTTCAATCGGCTAGATCGGAGCAGAACGGGAGTCACGCAGGCACGAGTCACCTGGAGCAGTTAGGTCAGCATAAACCCGCACAACTAGGTCCTCTTTTTCACGTTCTTTACATCCATGAAAGATAGCCAAGAACAACACGATGCTGAGCGGTTTTACGATTCTTTAGCCGAGGACTACCACTTGATTTTCCCAGATTGGGAAGGCTTTATGCGCCACCAAGCGCAAGTTTTGGATCAATTGATCCAGGCTCATGCAAAAAGAACCCCTCTGAAGCTATGGGACTGCACCTGTGGCATTGGTACCCAAGCCATTGGCTTAGCTGAACGAGGATATGAGGTCTCAGGTAGTGACCTCAGCCTAAAATCAATCCTACGGGCTCGGCAGGAAGCCCAACGCCAAGGCCTGAACATACGCTTTGCCCAAGGAGACCTCCTCCAAGCCAGTTCTCTCCCCGAGGAATCTTTTGACTTAATCATCAGTTGTGACAATGCTCTTCCTCACATATTGGAGGATACAGACCTTGAAAAAGCCTTGCAACATGTGAGAATCCGCCTCCACGAAGCGGGACTTTTTCTGGGCTCTATCCGCGACTACGACCAATTGCTCCTCAATCGCCCCAAATCGACCCCCATTCGTAAGCTGGCCTATGAAGGAAAACAGGTGGTGACCTTCCAACTTTGGGATTGGGAACAAGACCAATACCAACTTCAGCACTTCATGTTACGAGAGCAAGCGGAAGGCTTTCACACCGTCGTGCGCCAAGCTCGTTACCGAGCTTATAGAAGGGAAGAAATCAGCACCATGCTGAAACGGGTAGGTTTTCAGGAGATTACCTGGCTGATGCCTGATGAGTCAGGGTATTATCAGCCGGTCTTTATGGCTTTTTAGGGGCTGGTTGGGTTTGGACATTTCGAGCCCAAACGCTGGATTTTTGGGTTCTTATCAAGCAGATTTTT
>CAZFPQ010000108.1:0-22829 GCA_964521065.1 uncultured Bacteroidia bacterium
TTTGCTGAAGAGAGATTTGGTATTGGATAATGATTTGACTGATGACCAGCAAGAGGCCAATCCCCATCAGGGCAAGTCGATAGTTCTTTTTTAATCGGATGGTTTCGGAGGTGAAATGATGCATGATTCCATTTTCGAAAATTTAAATTGGTGTAAAAAAATAAATTTTCAAGCCTCAAAATCATCAGACTTTTACATATGGATATTGGTCTATGTAAATGTTTTATTAATCAATAAATGGGTTTTGGGCATACTCCTGGGCCTAGAATTCGTGGAAATACCCAAGTTAAGAATCCTCTATAGCTGGCTTATTAGAATCAAGCAGAGCAACTATCAGCTTATGCAAAAAGCCTAAAGAAAACGGTAAGCGGGGTAAGGAGGTACGGGATGAGTAGCTTTATTTCAAGTTAATCCCTTTGCCATAACCAGATCGCCCATCCCCCAATTTCTGCTACACAAGTGAGGAGGATTCTGGATTGAATTCTATTTTAGGCAGGGAGAGGTATGATGGTACCCTTGGTCTGAAAAAATGGGCGAAAACCACATCATCATGTTAGTTGATGAACTGATTCTCGAAAGCGGGACCTCCCAAGAGCCGTTGATCTCATGAAATTATTAATCCCCAATAATCCGAAATACCTCCTCTCTGAATTCCCGTCGGGCCTGCCATTGCGCCTGATCTGCCTCAGTATGGTAGCCAACCGCAAAACTAGTCCCACTGTTTGGGAAGTAGAACATGAAAGCGTTGTAAGTGGAGGTAGAGCCAGTGTGGCCGTAAGCGACTCCAATAGGTGTGTTCATGCGCAAAAGTCCCAAACCATAAGTTTCGCTCTCCCATTGGGGGAAATCTTGCTGATCGAGAGGGACATCCACCCTAGAATCAGTCATAAGGGCCAGGGTCTCGGAATTTACTAAACGTCCGTCAAATAATGCTTCGAAGACCAATACTAGGTCCTGCATGTTACTCGAGATACCTCCATCACCTGTTGCGGCATCGGCGATGGCAAAAGGAGTAATATCTCGGTAATTTCCCTGTTCGAGGGCGTAGGGACGGGCGGTACCCAGGGGAATGGGGTCGCTATGAGTACCCATTTGGAAGTTGCTTAGCCCTAGCGGTTTTGCTATGTAGTCATCAACCGCTTCCCAAAGTGGGATTCCTCTTAGTTCTTCTACCAAGAGGCCTAGCAGAACGTAGTTGGTATTGGAGTAGGTGTGCTGAGTACCTGGGGTATGATAGGCCGGCTTACCATAAGCGTAAGCCAACTTTTCTGCTTGGGTTTCACGTAAAGAGTCTCGATTTCGAGCTCTGATGAACTGCTTGGTGGAAAGGTAGTCTCGGATTCCACTAGTGTGGTCTAAAAGTTGCCGTACGTTCACCTCATTGGCGTTATCCAACCTGCCGATTAAGCTCTGGTCAAGGTATTGATTGAGCGGATCATCAATGTTGAGGAGTCCCTCTTCATGAAGTTGCATAACCAAAATAGCAGTGATAGGCTTTGAAATACTGCCAACCATGGTTTTATGGCAAGGAGTTAAGCGAATTTCACCAGCGATATCCGCTATCCCCTTAGCTCCCGTCCATAATTGTCCATCTGGTGTGCGGACTGCGGCCTGTCCTCCATAACTATTTGACGCCAACAAATCCATTGCTGTTTCGAGCTCTTGACCTGTTTGTGAAAATTCACTGGTGTCAGGAATGCTCAAAGAACAGGTATATGCTGCTTCAGGAATTATGTCGACAGGAACACATGCTTGCAAAAGCATTCCAAGGGCGAGAATTAGAAGGCTTATTTTTGACCACATAGGATGAATCTTGAGCGGGTTTAACGATTTTCAGAATCCTTGAACGGGTAAAACTGCAGACCAATTCCCACCAACTGATGATAGCCAGAGTAAAAGTTGAAGGGTGCTTGGAAACTCTGGGTTAGGTTTAGGTAAAGCTCTGGGGCATATTCTTCTTTGCGGAGCTGTAGCCCTATTTTGACGGTCGCGGCTACCATAAGGTAAGGGAGTCCTGAGGAAGAGGTTTCCTCTAAGGCATTTAATCCTTGTTTTAGCTCATACTGAGGGACCAATATGACTCGATATAGAAACCCAGCACCTACCCGAGGAGTAATGAACCAGCGCCCATACCGATAACGATACCCTAAATCCAGATTAAGGTGAACACCCACTTCATTTCTTGGATCATACCAGAAACCTAGATTTGGAGCTAGGTATATATCTGAGGAGGCAAATTTGTGCAGAATGTGCTCAGTGCCAACTCTAGCGGCCGGGTGATAGGGAAATGACAGGAACCAGTGGTTGCCAAGAGAAGGACTCTCGTCCATCAGGGTGACGCTGAGGGGAAGGCTTTGGCTAGTTTGAGCTTGTAAAGCCGGACAATTAATAAGTCCACAACTGAATAGAAAATAGATGAAAAAAACTGCATGTTTCATGCCCTAATGATAACATGAGGGGGGTAAAGAGGCGCCTAAAGAGCAGCGGTTTTTTTCCTCAAATCTTAGATTCTAAGAATTTAGGACTCTTTTAGTTCCTTTCTGTACTCCGAAGGAGACTTACCCACGTGCTGCTTAAACGTAGCATAAAAGCCTGATTTAGAGGAGAAACCAGCTTCTTGCCCTATTGCAAGAAGGCTGTAGGTGGCGTAGACTTCCAGTTGCATCATTTTTTTGACTGCTTCTACTCGACATCGTGCTACGTATTGTGGAAACGACTGGCCAAGCTCCGCGCGCAGCAGTTGAGACAAGTAACCAGGGCTGATTCCCAAGCGGTCCGCCGCCATTTGACGACTGAGCTGTTGGTTGCGATACCACTCCTCTTCTTCCATCCATGTAGCCAATTTCCTCAAATAAGGGGATGATTCATTGGGGCCCTTTTGGGCTGACTTGTTGGATTGGGATCGCTCCGTTGTCGAAGAATCAATGATTGGGTGAACGGGAAGGTTAGCTAGGTGAAAACGGAGAATACCTTGGTAGGTCAACCAATACATAAAGCCTGCGATACCTAACCATAAGAGGTCAAAAAGCCAATGACTAAATGGATTTAACGTTGCGGGCCAAAAGACATCAAGTGCCCAAAGGCCAAGAAGACCCAACATCGCTTGCCACACTTGTTTGATCCACTTGAATTTGGCTGCCGACAGATGGGATGGGGGATTTGAGATAGCCATGCGATAGGTTATCCAAAGCAGAAAAAAATTGTAGACTACGGCAAGATAGGTTTCTGCCGCATAACCATAGATTTGCCACTGAATAACCTGGGGAATCTCAATCCAATTGAAATCTACATCTGCGTTGATCCATAAGTTAAACAGGAGAAAAATCAGGAAAGGTAGGTAGGTCCAGCGGAGTTGAGACATGTTAGATAATGGGTGCTGGACTGTTTCTAAAAAAAAGCGAAGTAGAGGTACCAACATCAGTAGGATCCAGGGTACATCATCGCCAAGTAAGTCAATGAGGTAATATTGTTCATCCAAGTCCCAGCGGGAGAGCCATTGGTTCAACCCCGATATGGTAATCATCAATATTGTCCAGGTCAGGTGCCTCGCAGGTGATTTTCGAAAATACGGAGTGGCCCAAATAGCCAGCCCAAAGAGGAACCCCTGACTTAGGCTGACCAGCATGAATACATCAAAGAGAGAAACCTCCATGCCGGCAAACCTAAGACCTATTGAGGCATTAGAGCAAAATCTCTGAGGTGAATAATTGCGGACTTATGGCTGAGGCATCATAAAAAAACTGGTACAAGAAGTAAACCTTGCACCAGTTTCTAATTTTATCTAATAAAAGGACTTATTCAGCCACTTCTTCTTTGGTCTCTTGGCTCTCTGGGGCCTCCTCTGAAGCTTCCTCCAACTTAGCCGCGGCGGCTGCTTCTAATTGTTCAGCCATTCGCTGAGCTTCCAGTTCTTCTACCTTTGTGCGAAAATCGGTAGCACTGATGGGCTCGTTTTCGGGAATGATTTGTTCGTCTAGCAAGTCAAATACCTTGCGAGCCACCACTTGTTGGACCGCATTGTTGACCATCTCTTGGTTTTGGGAAGCCAGCTGCAAAAATTCCTGCTCCCGCTCGGGAGGTAGAGCCGATCCCATGCGCATGAACTGACTCCGTAAGTTGTTGAGAAGTTCACTTTGTACATCTGAATCGTTGATTTCAATCTCGGGATTAGCTTCTACGATCTTGTCAACGATCAATGACCAAGAAAGTGAACGAATATAATCTGGGTATTGTGCTTCTACCTGATCAGCGTTCATGTTTTCACTGCTCTTCTCCATCCACTCTTTGAGGAACTCATCGGGAAATTCCATAAGGTGATTGTCCAGGATCTGGTCTCGTAGGAGATTGCGATAGAACCACTTAGCCTGTTCAGTCAAAGGCTCAGTTAGATTTTCTTTCAGCTTAGTTTTGAAACTCTCCTCATCCATGCCCTCCAAATCTTCTTCACCCCAACCAAACTCTTCGGCCATCCGGGCAAAGAATTCTTCATTGAGCTCAGCTTTGCCGAGGCGATTCATGCGCTTTACCTGGAGCTTCAAAGGAGTTTCCTTGAATGCTTCTATTTTCTCCTTATCCAAGAAGAGCAATTCGGCCAGTTTCTCTTCGTCTTCAGAGACGTCAGTCAATTTGAAATCAAACTCGTCGTCTACTTTGGCGCCAAAATAGGCCTTGAAAAATTCTTCATTCTCGATCCGCATGGGGTTAAAAGGAACCATCTGGCTAAAACCTTCTTCGCCTTCTTCAGCAGGGTCATAGATCCTGCCATAAAAGATGTCTCCCTCTTCCAGGACTTCAGGATTAGTGACTCCCCCAAAGCGTTCTTGGTAGTGATCTAATTGATCGTTGAGGTAGGCTTCATCGATTTCTATTTCATGACGCTTAGGTAGATCAGCAAGCTCCAGGTTTAGCTCAAATTCAGGGGCTAAGCCTAGGTTAAAGGAAAAGGTCATTTCCTTTTCTGCATTAGCATCAAAATCCTCTTCAGACTTCTGTTCGGTAGGTAGGGGATCCCCAACTAAGTTGAGCTTTTCTTCCTTGATATACTCGCTCAAGGATTGATTGACCAATTTATTGAGTACGTCTATGACCACAGATTTTCCGACCATGCGACGCACCATTCCAATAGGAACCTTACCAGGTCGAAAACCTGGAATGTTTGCCTTCTTGGCCTGCTGTTTGAGTTCTTCTTTAACTAAGTCTTTATAGTCGGTGGGCTCAATGGTCAACTGCAGCTCAGCTGTTTGCTTGCCCGTAGATACTAATGTGGTATTCAAAATCGCCTCCCTTGAATAAAAAGTGTTGATAAAAAGAATGCTGCCTTATTCAGCAGCATCCAATTTTTCGCTGATACGTATTCAGCTTTAAAGCCTTGTCTAGGTGCGGATGGAGGGACTCGAACCCCCACGGGTTTCACCCCACTAGATCCTAAATCTAGCGTGTCTACCAATTTCACCACATCCGCTAAAAAATGAACGTCTTTCAAATTTTGAGATGGCAAATGTAGAAGATTTTTTGTTTAAAAAGAAACTCCTGGGCTATTTTTAATGATAAAGCGTTCGACTACTTGATTTTGACCTATGCGCCTTCCTTTACCACGTAGATTTTCCCGCCAAAACCCTCATTCTGAAGATCACTCTGACCGTGGCCTAACACACCTGAAAGCCATTAAGCAGGAGGTGCACTTGCTTAATCAGTGTATCCGACCTTTATCCTGGTCAGAGCGAAAGATGATTGAAAAAGCTTATGAGTTTGCTGCCGAAGCCCATCAGGGCGTAAAGCGGAAATCTGGAGAACCCTATATCCTTCATCCATTGCGGGTAACCCGAATTTTGTTCGAAGAGATGGGCTTAATTGATCCTACCTCTTTGATTTGTGCCCTGTTACATGACGTGGTGGAGGATACTGAAACAAGCTTAGATGACATTGAGCGAGAGTTTAACCCCAAAGTCAGACAAATCATCGATGGCTTGACTAAAATATCTGGGTCTGCCTTGAGCCAAACCGACATAACTTCTGCTCAAGCCGAAAATTTTCGAAAAATCCTATTGACCATTGCAGATGATGTGCGAGTAGTCCTGATTAAGCTTGCCGATCGCTTGCATAACATGAGGACCTTGGGGTCCATGCGACAGGACAAGAAGTTTAAAATTGCCTCTGAAACCCTATATATCTATGCCCCTTTGGCCCATCGACTGGGGCTCTATGAGATCAAAACTGAATTGGAGGATTTATCCTTCAAACATAGCCAACCGGAAACTTATCGAGAGCTGGCGGCCAAATTGGAGGCTACCAAAGAAGAAGCGTCAGAGTATATCGAATATTTTATCGGTAGCATTGGCAAGTTACTTAAGCCTACTAAGCTCAAGTATCAGATACATAGTCGGTTCAAATCTATCTATTCAATCTATACAAAGATGCTCCGAAAAGGAGAACCCTTTGAGGAAATCTATGATAAGTACGCCATTAGGATCATTTTAGAGTCCAGAGAAGGACATGAGCGGGACGATTGCTGGGCAGTTTATTCTGCTGTTTCTGGATTATACACTCCCAATACCAAACGATTGAGAGATTGGATTTCCGTGCCCAAGGACAACGGCTATGAATCCTTGCACACCACTTTGCTGGGACCGAAAGGTAACTGGGTAGAAGTTCAAATTCGAACCGAGCGCATGCACCAGGTAGCTGAGAAAGGGATTGCCGCTCATTGGAAGTACAAGGAATCAGGGGAGTTGATGGAGGAGTCCCTCACAGAGTGGATTGCCCAGGTGAGAGACATTCTAAGCAATCCCAGTAGAGATGCGTTGGAAGCAGTCCAATCCTTCAAAGAAAATCTGCAACCCAATGACGTGTATGTCTTCAGTCCAAAGGGTGAAATGATTCGCTTGCCGGTTGGGGCGACGGCTCTAGACTTTGCCTATAAGATCCACACTGATGTAGGCAATACTGCTATTGGCGCTAAAGTGGGGAACGAGGTCGTTACCCTCGACTATGAGCTGAGGGCAGGGGATATGGTGGAGGTGCTGACCTCTCGAAAAGGCAAGCCCAAAAAAGAATGGCTGTTATACGTTCAGACTGCTAAGGCCAAAGACCAGATACGTGCTCATTTACGAAAAGAGCGCAATCGTTTGATCTCCAGGGGGAGAAACTTGTTTACCTGGCGAGCAAGGCAATATGGGGTTGATGAAAACCATCCTTACATGGACGAGCTCTTGGCCTTTTTTATGAAACCGACTAAGGAAGAATTTTTCTATGCCCTGGCCACCCATAGCATCAATACCGAGCGGGTGCAGGAATTCATCGACATGAAAAAGGAGGGTAAAGAGCTAAGCAGCGAATACATGGAGGCCTGGCAGGCTAGGTTGCACGAGCTCAATGCCCGGTTTGCAGAAGCAGGGGTGGATCGAGATCGTTTAATCCTGGGCAAAGACCAAGATATTAACTCCTATCGTCGAGCCAAGTGTTGCAATCCAGTTCCTGGAGATGAGATTTTGGGATTCAATCAGGAATCTTATGTGGAAATCCATCGAACCCATTGCCCCAATGCCATTCGCTTGATGACGCAATTTGGGTCTCGCATCATTCAAGCACGCTGGGCTGAGGATCAAGAAAAGGTGGCCTTTTTAACGGCCATTAAAATTGTAGGCGTAGATAAGCAGGGAATGTTGCTTGACATCATCCGAGTGCTTTCCTCTCGCATGAAACTCAATCTTAGCAAGGTGAGCATTGAGTCCATGAAAGGACTCTTCGAAGGTATTTTTCACCTCTACGTGCTCGATCTGTCGGAGCTAGATCAGGTAATTGATCGGCTAAAGCAGCACAGCAACATCCACTCTGTAGTAAGGCTGGCTAGCCGTCCAGAGGAAGAATTGGCTGAAGCAAAGCCATAGATTGCCTGCAATTGCGGAAATAAAACCGGATAAGGGTCCCAAGCATTCACTCATTAACTTTTTTAACTTCTTCACCATTCCACGCCTTCTGTTTACCTACGCTTAACCCCCAAAACGCCTAGTAAACCCCGGGTGAGTTCCCTAGCTACGGTGCGCCCAAGTTGGCGAACCATGGTATTTTTAGACAATTCCTCAATCAGGGTGGGATCCTTTTTGGCGCGGGTACTGACGCGCTTGGCTTGAGTACGCTGAGCTTTCACACGTTCTACTTGTTCTTCTTCTTTGGCTGCTGCAATCTTTTTATTCAACAATTCCAAAGCACTTTCGCGGTCAATCTCTTGGTTGTATTTCGGAATCAAAACAGACTGCTTAATTAGGGTCTTGATTTCTCCTTCCGTCAATACGTCCATTCGAGATTGGGGAGCCCGCAGCATGGTATGAACCAAGGGGGTAGGTCGGCCTTTTTCATCTAGGACTGTCACCATGGCTTCTCCAATACCCATAGAAGTCAAGAGCTCTTCTGTATCGTAATAGTCGGTCAGAGGGAAATTTTGAGCAGCAAGTTTGATGGCTTTCCTGTCTTTGGCCGTGAAAGCTCGGAGTGCGTGTTGAATCTTCATCCCCAACTGACCTAAAACGTCTTCTGGTACATCGGCAGGGTTTTGGGTGCAGAAATAGATGCCTACTCCCTTAGAACGGATCAGTTTGATGATGCTTTCAATTTGGGCTAACAGCGCATCAGAAGCTTCACTAAAGATGAGGTGGGCTTCATCAATAAAGATGACTAACTCTGGACGTTCAGGATCTCCAATTTCTGGAAAGCCGGCATATACTTCCGCCAAAAGGCTCATCATGAAAGTGGAAAATAGCTGGGGTCGATCCTGCAGGTCCGTCAGGCGAATAATAGAAACGATGCCACGGCCTTGGCTGTCCAATCTCACCAAGTCATTGATGTCAAATGAGGGTTCACCAAAAAAACGGTCTCCTCCTTGCTGCTCTAGGGCGATCAGCTTACGCATGATGGCACCAGTGGAAGCCGAAGAAATACGCCCGTAATCCTTCTGGATTTCTTCTTTTCCTTCTTGGGTGGCGTATTGGAGAACTTTTCGAAAATCTGCTAAGTCCACCAAGGGCATGTCATGGTCATCACAATATTTAAATAAAATGGCCACGATGCCTTCTTGCACTTCCGTCAGGTCTAGAATTTTACTGATGAGAACAGGCCCAAACTCACTTACGGTGGCGCGTAACCTGGCACCAGGTTCGTCCGAGAGACTGAGTAGTTCCACCGTGGATCCACTTGCCTCAAAGGGGAAACCAATTTTTTCGTGTCGCTCATCAATTTTGGGATGCCCTCCACTGGCCTGGGCGATGCCGCTGAGATCTCCTTTGATATCCATGAGCAAGCAGGGAACCCCCTCGTTGGCCAATTGCTCGGCTAATATCTGTAGGGTCTTGGTTTTTCCCGTACCCGTCGCTCCTGCAATCAAGCCATGGCGGTTCATGGTTTGCAAAGGAACCTCCACAAAGGTTCCCGTTTGGGTTTCTCCTTGATATACGGCTCCTCCTAGTTTGATCGTGGGACCTTTGAACGTATACCCCTCAGATATATACTCGTTGAACGCTGCCGACATGATAGCTTAGATTGGATGTTTGAAGGAACAGGCTAATCTGGCCTTGGCCCGAAAATAACAAAACATCCGGAACGATGATACTTCTTGCCAATTGGATTTTGAAGCAAGGGAATAGATGAGAGATGAATAAGGTCTTTTGGGTAGCAGATCTCACAAAATGAGAGACACTATTCAATCTGTGGAGCCGCGATGCGGGGAGATCTCTTGATGGGTTTTCATGGCACGGCGAGCCAATATGATGCCAACAAATAGGGAAACGAAGGCCAATATGGCGATGTAGGCATCATGGAGAAAAAGGAAAAAGTCGTAGCATCCGTGGAAGGCAATGGCAGCGATCAATCCTTTCATGCGCTCCCAAAACGGGTGCCCTTTCCCTTCAAGGAATTTTGCTTTGCCAACGTAGTAACCCATGATGATCCCAAAAGTAGCATGGGCGGGGACGGCGGTAAACATCCTAAGGATACCAGTTT
Source organism: uncultured Bacteroidia bacterium (assembly GCA_964521065.1). Classification (GTDB taxonomy): domain Bacteria; phylum Bacteroidota; class Bacteroidia; order J057; family J057; genus CAYVAP01. Next base: position 9,991 of record CAZFPQ010000108.1, read on the forward strand.
CGATGGCGCCTTCTCCAGCTCCTAGAACATAGAGTACATTTTCTATGGCAGCGAAGCCCAAGGAGACCACCACTCCATACATGATGCCGTCGTAGGGTTCGTCAAACTCCCTATGGGGGTAGTTGTACCAACGCAAAACGAGGTATTTCATGCCTTCTTCAAGCATGGCCACCACAATGAATGCATACATGACTAGATCCAGGGGGTCGGTGGAGTTTGCGTTAACGCCTACAATTCCTTGTAGATATGGACTTAACCAAATAACGGGAAAGGCAGTTAAGACCCCGAGTATGAAGGTGATGATTAAATATTTCAGGGGTTCCCGGTCATATTCATCCCGAAGATAGACGTAGGTCAGGATAAACACCACAGGGGCCAGGGCTAAGCCCAAAAGTTCCAGGAATTCTAGATCCATGCTGCAAGTTAAGAAATAAGTTACTCTTGCCCTTGGCACAGTGGATTAAGCCACAGGAAGGAAGTAGGGGAAGGGAAGACTTGAATGAAGGATATTTTCTAATTTCACCAGCCTATGCACGGTTATTCAGGAATTATGATGCGATCAAATTTTACGGCTTACTTTCTTGCCATCGGGATGAGCCTCTGGCTCAATGCCGCTCTTGGGCAGGATTACTTTCCTTCTTATGGTCATTGGGAAGAGAAAGCTCCCTCCCAATTGGGCCTAGACTCAAAGCAAATCGAAGAAGCCATTCGTTTCGCCCAAGAGCATGAGAGTCAAGTCCCCCGCAACCAGGAAGTGAGTCAAAGCTATAGCTTTGGTCGCGAGCCTTTTGGTGAAGGGGTGGGGCCGTATAAGACACGCGGGGACGCTACTGGATTGATCATCTACCAAGGATACGTAGTTGCTGCTTGGGGCCAGCCAAAACGGGTAGATATGACCCATAGCGTTACCAAGACTTTTTTATCTACGGTAGTAGGCCTAGCGGCGGATCGAGGCATGATTAGGGACGTCGATGACCTGGTCTCTGATTATGTACAGGTAGTAGAGCCTTATGAACCCCAGCTGACCCCCATTAGGCCTGCGGAAAAATGGGGGCAAGTTTATTTGTTGACTCCATTTGAATCCGCACACAATCGACGTATTACCTGGGATCATCTCTTGCGGCAGACCAGTGACTGGGAGGGAGTTCTCTGGGGGAAGGCTGATTGGGCTGATCGGCCAGCAGAGGATTTGGCCAAAGAAAGAATGCGAACTCGTCATGATCCGGGAGAGGTCTGGGAATACAACGATGTACGAGTAAATGCCTTAGCCTTAGCAGCAACCATGGTATGGCGCAGACCATTACCTGAGGTATTGGCTGAGCACATCATGGGACCAATTGGGGCATCTAGCTTGTGGCACTGGGCAGGATACAGAAACTCTTGGATAGTGCTAGATGGAAGCCCAGTCCAAGCAGTCAGTGGAGGAGGGCATTGGGGTGGTGGAATGTTTCTTTCTGCTTTTGACCAAGCAAGATTGGGCTATTTATACCTAAGGGACGGTCGCTGGGAGGGGAAGCAGTTGATTTCTAAGGAGTGGATCCATCAAGCGCGTACCCCCACCTCTGCGAAAGATACCTATGGCTATATGAATTGGTTTTTGAACACCGATCAAAAATTTCTTCCTTCTGCCCCTGAAGATGCGGTCGCCTTTCTTGGGAATGGTACCAACATGGTTTACCTGGATCGGACAAATGACCTGCTAATAGTTGCTCGTTGGCTAGATCGCAAACAATTGGATGGCCTGATCAAGGAAGTATTGGCAGCACTACCGAAATAACTTGGCAGGTCTTAGCCATTTGAGAGTTTTACCCAAACAGGCTTCCTTTTATAAGCAATTTCGAATGAATGAGCTTTTGTTAGTTGATCTGAGTCTTGGAGAATGGTTGCTATTTGCTGTCGCTGGATTGATCACAGGTGTGATCAATACCCTAGCAGGTAGCGGGTCCTTGATTACCCTCCCTATTTTTATCTTTATCTGCGGTTTACCTGCTCCTATGGCCAATGGGACCAACCGGATTGGAGCCCTGATTCAGAGTTTTGTGGGGATCAATGCCTTCCGAAGGCAGGGAAGGTTACCTGGGAATTTGGCTTTTTGGCTGGTAATCCCAGCTGTTTTGGGCGGAGGCCTAGGGGCCTGGTTGGCTTCTGGCTTAGATAAAAGTCAAATGAACACTGCCATTGCTGTTTTGATGATTTTTATGCTGCTGGTGTTGCTGTTAAACCCCAAAAGGTGGATTAAGGAGGGAGCCCCCGATCCTCGTAAAGTAAAGCACCCTTTGACCTTAATGGCGTTTCTTTTAATCGGCATATATGGGGGCTTTATTCAGGCAGGAGTGGGTATTTTCCTATTAGCTGGTTTGGTGTTGATGGCTGGATTTGAGCTAAAAAATGCCAACGCAGTCAAACTCCTGATTGTATTTTGTTTCAATATTCCTGCCCTGGTCATCTTTTGGATAAACGGCCAAGTAAACTTAGGACTGGGTTTAGCTATGGCCGTATTTCAGAGTATGGGTACCTTTATTGGGGTATGGTTTGCCACCAAAGTTCCTAAAGCCAACGTGTGGATTCACCGCCTTTTGATATTAATCGTAATAGTCAGTGCAAGTAAATTTTTAGGGCTTTGGGATTTGCTAAGTCTCTAGAACAAAACCAAGATTGAGCACCGTGCTTTTGCTCGAGTCAGTGAGTGACACTTATCCGTTTACTATCTCGACCCAAAGAGTTTTGGAGAGTGATCAGGTAGTAGCCGTCAGGCCAAGTGGTTAGGTCTACACTGATATAGTTTCTATTCACCTCAAGTTGGGAGACCAATTTTCCCACTGCATCGTGTATCGAGAGGGTGGCTGGTGTGCTTCCTTCTGGGAAAAACAAGTTGATGCGTTCTTCTGCAGGATTGGGATAAGCTTGCCATTGCTCTGATTCTGGGAGTTTGATTTCTTGCCTTTGGCTGTTTTTGCATAATCCAGCCGGGATCAAAATGGACTGGGTGGCGGCGAGACTATCATACTCGGCGTGAACCACCAATCTCAACTGAGTAAGGGTGTCAGGTATTTGGGTCAAGATGAGCCGTTCATTGTGATCTCCGGCAATGGAATAAGCAAAGCCAGGACCGGGCAAAGTCCATGATACCTGTGCCCCAGAAACTACTTGGGCATTGAATAGGTACATATCTTGCGAATCATCTAAGCAAAAATTCTCAGGGCCTTCAATTTGAATACAGAGCTGCTCGCTGGGCCTTCCAACCCCCACAGCGGCCCATGCATTGCGTACCTGGGCTACTTGATTAGAACACACTCCAAATAGGTCAAGAGCGGATTGAATGCTAGCCAAGCGCATGTCTTGATAGTCAGATTGAGGCTCGAGATACAGCCGAACAGCACGAAAAATGATTTTACCAGCATCTCGATCTCCAATACCAAAAACTTCTTGCTCATGGTGAATCCCCCCATCTACCAGCAAGTTAAACCATTTTCCACCAACGCCAGAATTGCTATGAATGCCGCATAAGTCGTTTTGTTGGTGACACTCTTCCGCATTCGTAGGAACCCACAGCTCCCCTTTATATCGATCGGGCTGTTCAAAATCTTTTGGATAAGCGAGGTTGCGAATGCCACCTGCCTCTCGGCCTATGGTCCAGTCTGATTCAAGCCCAAGGACGTATCTCTCCACCAATACCCCAAACATATCCGCGAGTGCTTCATGCAAAGCACCTGGCTCCGAGGAATACCCCAGTTGACTAAGCTCCTGTATGACGGCGTGCGCGTATTCGTGACCGATTACGTCCAGCATGGCCATGCTATGTCCATATCTTTCTCCGATGTATAAATAATGATGCCTCCCTCGGGGCTCATAAAATGCCTGATGGCCATAGCTAGGGTTGTCGGGGGCCCAATCGACCATCACACGTAATGCCCCTCCATCGCCATCTGGCCCCTGCCAGCCATGCGTTGATTCAAAATAACTCCAGGCCTGAGTAGCACACCAATGCGCCGTGGTCGCATTCTGATGCTGACTTTGCCAAATACTACTAGAATAGCCTGGTTTTGGCAACCAAAACCAAGGCCTGGTTTCCTCAAAACTGTTTTTTTCGAAATAACGGGTACTGATCTTTTGATCCCCACAAGTCTCCAGCCGGTATTCACGATCAGGGAATCCTTTTAGGCGTGCAGAAACATGGCGATGTCCATAGTATTTAGTTTTGGCTTGGATGATCTCCCCCTGACAAGCTCTTCTAAGAGACTCCTGACGAATCATTTCTCCACTCCTAGCGTCTATCCAGACTTCCATTAGGTCATCCGGTTGAAGTAAGCGCAGTTCAAAACGATATGCAGCTAAATAGTGATTGAGGTTAGCCAGTTGAGTAATGTAGAGCTTGCCTTGAGAAGCGAGCTGAAGCTCTTCCCCTTCTTGCTGAGCACTCATTTGCCATTCTGGACTAAGTTGAATGGGACGCTGCTCTTCAAACTCTCTAAATAGAATGGCAGCGGCACTATCCGAGTCAATCAGATCCTCGATTTCAACCACTATCCATGGTGCGAGGTGGTGGTGAAGAAGCTCTATTTCTTGGAGCTTCCCGTGGGTATAGAGGGAGGAACCAAATACAGGGATACCTTGATGTTCATGCTGATATTTGCGGTGCCAATAGCCTCCTTCTTGCCGTTCACTTTTGAGAACCAGTTGATCCCTTGGCGTAAGCCCCAGTTGCCCTGCATATTTGGTTTTAATCAGGCTATCATTGATGCCTGAACCTGACTTGAAAAAGAACCACGCATTTTTGGTTACTTCTCTACAATGATTCCTCAGATCCTGATCTTCCAGAATGATGGGCAAGTCAGTCTGCTGTGCAGCCATAAATGACATGGTTGACATCAGGAAGACCAGCGTAATTGATCTGGACAAAACAGGCATGTGACAAAATTTTTCTGACTAAAAAATCCGTATTTTATCGCAGGAGGCCAAATTTACTTTTGATCTTCATATATGCTTAACAAGTACTCTACCCTGAATCTTACCGGCCAGAATGTGGCTTATTTCCTTCTCTAGGCCTTCTAGAGGAACTTCTCGGGCAATTTTATTGAGGCTAGAAAAGCGCCATTCTTCACTTAGTTTTCGCCATAGTTCGACCCGTGTGGAATGGGCGATGGTGGCAGAATCGATGCCTAGCAGATTAACACCATTAAGAATGAATGGAAAAACAGTTAAGGCTAAGCTAGGGCTGTCAACCAGACCACATGTGGCAATAGAGCCTTCTTTGCCACAAGACTTAAGTAAAGTAGCCAGGGTATTTCCCCCCACTGTGTCGATACCGCCTGCCCACAAAGGTTTGCGTAAGGGACGTGAACTCTGGTCATCGGCATAAGAGCGAGGCTCGATCCGCGATGCGCCCAATTCTTTCAAGTAGGGATGAGCCGATTCCTTTCCGCTGACCGCAATTACCTCATAGCCTGCTTTAGCCATGATCCCTACGGCCAAGCTGCCAACTCCCCCAGATGCCCCTGTAACCACTAATGGACCTAAGTCAGGTCGTTGTCCTATGCGTTCCATCTTCCAAAGTCCTAGCGCTGCGGTAAATCCAGCGGTACCGATGATCATGCTCTCCCTTAAGCTAAGTTCTTCTGGCAACGGCACGGCCCAAGCCGCAGGGACCCGGATGTATTCTCCAAAACCTCCATCGGTATTCATACCTAGGTCGTAGCTTGTCACAATCACGGACTGTCCAGCCTTCCATTCCGGGTGTGAACTCTCTTCTATGATTCCTGCCGCATCTATACCCGGAGTATGGGGATAATCCCGGGTGACCCCTTTGTTGCCAGAAGCGGATAGCGCGTCTTTGTAGTTTAGGGCCGCATAATGTACCCGTATCAATAAATCTCCTGGGGGAAGGTCTGAAATGGGTCTGATCTCGATGGCTCGATGGAAATTTCCGTCCTCCTTTTCAGTTACTCTCAGGGCGCGAAAGTGGTGGTTTTTCATAACCAAAAGGTAGCGAAATTTTGAGCAGTTTGTTCCTTAGTTTAAAAATCCCAAATAAAGCTTTTGTTTACTTCGCCTTCACAGCCTTTCTTTTGTCTGATTAGTACCCGCTTCACTTTCCAATGCCCTAAGACCCAGGTGAGTTTCATACGGACCTTCACTCTCTGATCGTAGGTGAAAGAAAAGAATACTGCATTTAATTCGCTGTTAAGTCTGCTTTTGTTCAGACGGATTTGGTGTCTAGAAGAGGAAGGTGGGTTATTTCCCGCGGGAACATGTATTTCGCTTAGGTCTAGCCCCTCTATGAGCGTCATTTTTCTGCTAAGATCTACATAAGAGATGCGGCTTTCCCCCTTTTGATCCTCGCACCAAAAGGCTTGAAGGGGAGGGTAGGACAAGGCTGCTTCCAACGCAGGTTTTAACTCTTGTTGACCCCATGCCCAGTGGTTGAGTATGAGGCAAAAGGGTAGGACTACTAAGGTGCGCACTTGAACATTCATGCTTTTTATGAGTAGTAGATGCATGAATGTGATTCGTTGCACCATCTCTCTACTAATCTTCCATGCTATGCTCATCTCTTACGGTCAAACCCTTCAGAATGCGAAGCTTTATCCCTTAGTAAGGTTTGAGAACCAGAGGGAGGTGGACCGATGGCGTATCGTGAATGATGGGGTAATGGGGGGCGTTTCAAACAGCCAAGTCAATTGGACGGATGGAGAAAAGATGACCTTCTCCGGACGGGTATCTTTGGACAACAACGGCGGATTTGCGTCAGTTCGTTGTGGAATCAAAGAAGGAAGTATTCCGGCTGCTTCCGACGGGGTTTACATCAAAGTTAAAGGCGATGGGCAGCGTTATGGCCTGAGGCTAAAAATGCAGCAACGATCTTGGGCTCCAAGCTATGCCGCTTCTTTCCTTGCTGCAGAAGAGCCAGAACAGACTTGGTATTTTCCATTCGGAGATTTTATTCCAGTTTTTAGAGGAAGGGTCTTGGACAATGTTGAGGCGCTACGGAATAAGTCAATTGTGGAATTGGGATTCATTATCAGTGACAAGCAGGAAGGCCCATTTAAGCTGGAAATAGGAGAAGTCGGATATTATCAAGTACCTTGAGTGCTAGGTTCCATCACTTTTTCCGCCAAGATTTTTGCTTTATAGGTCTCATCGACAATCTGCTTAATGATTTCATCCAGTTCATGCGCAGAGTTCATAACCAAGTGAAGGATGTTTTTAATTTCGCCTGCTTGATCATGAAGGCCTTGGTGATCTTTCAATATTTCGACTAGTCCCATCAAGTTGGTCAGTGGAGCCCGAACCACATGGCTTTGCATCCATGCGATGTTTCTGAGCTGAGCATTTTGCTCTTGAATCGCTGATGAGAAGCGGGCACGTTGGGTGATGTCTCTTGCTACCCCCAATACACCGATTAGCCTTCCGTCTTCGTCAAACATGGGCGTTTTGATGGTCTCCACTAGTTCCTTGTGGCCATCAGACGCAAAAGTAAGCTCTTCTTCATTGACGGTAGGTTTGCCCATGGCCACGGCATTGGCGTCATTTCGCCTGAAAAAATCAGCTAATTCTTTTGATACGAAGTCATAATCGGATTTGCCTACAATGTCCTCTTCTGTGGCCCCATATAATTCTTCGAATTTTGGATTGCAAGCTAGATAAATACCCTCCTTATCTTTGAGCCAAACGAGGTCTGGAATGGTTTCGATCAGGGTGCGCATTTGTGCTTCGCTCCGCTTAAGGGCCTCAATCACTCTTTTTTGGAGGGTCACGTCCACCAGGGAGAAAATGGCAAGATTCCGTTGGTCCACCTCAAGGGTCGCACCACTTATGAGAAAATGTTTGGTCTGGCCAGTTTGGGTGAGCAAATCGACTGGCGTGTTAAATATGGTCTTCTGCTTTTCAACTGCGTCTAGAATTTGGGCTTTCTGGCTTTCGTTTGCCCATAAGTTTAATTCAAATATAGACGTACCTACTAACTCATCCACGTGAAAGCCCAATGCAGAGGCAAAAGAAGGGTTGATTTCGACCCGCTCCCCTGTTTCCAGGTTAATGATTTCCATGGGGACAGGATGAAGGTGAAAACCCTTGCTAAATCGCTCTTCGCTTTCACGGATGCGTTGCTCAATCATCAACTGATCGGAAATATTCTGAACTACGGCGAGAATTCGAGTGATTTTTCCTTCTCTATCATAAATAGGAACAGTAGAATACTGTTGGTACTGGTCGTTAATAAATAGGACAAAACGTTTTTCTTCTCCCTTAAAGGTAGCTAGGTAGGCCTCTTTGATCTGTGAGTAAATATGATCTCCATAAGGGCCAAATACATCTTTCAAGTGTAACCCAACGAATGCGTTGGGATCCATCTCTAGATTCTTGAATTCCTGCCCACTGGTAAACCCAACGGTGAGATCCGAATAAATCACTGAAATAAATGAACGAGGAAAATTTTCGGTGATGGCAACCAATAGTTCCTCACTTTCTTTTAACTCATTGATTATTCGTTGCTCTTGAGTGATTTCCTTGCATACTCCGATCCACTTGTGAAGCTTACCTTCTTCGAAAATGGGTTTCGCTTGGTCTTGCCAAAGGTGGTAGCATCCATCTCGATGTCGAATTCTATAGGTTATCTTATAGGGCCGTTGTTCCTCTATGGCCTTAGATACTTGTTTTTCTGCGACTTGTCGATCCTCCGGATGGATGGTGGCCATCCAGTCGTCGATAGACTTAGAGATGGTACCAAAAGGATAGCCCAAAAGGCCATCTAAATCCCCAAACCAATTGAGTGAGGGGGGCGCGAAGTTTCGCTCATAGACCAAGTCGGAGCCTAGTCCGCTGGCTACTCGCAAACGCTTTTCACTGTCTTGTAATGCTTGCTCAATCTGCCTGCGATGGGTAATGTCTCGGTTGCTGCCCAATATGCCAATGGGGTTTCCAGCTTGGTCCCACAGCATGCTGACAAAAGATTCTATGCACACCCATTGGCCATATTTGGTGCTCTGTCTTACCTCCCCTTTCCATTGCCCTTGGTGCCGAAAGGTTTCAAGCACTACCTCCCGAGGAGCATCTAAATAGATGGTTTGAACTAGCTCCGTGAGGGGCTTCCCTACTGCCTCGCTCTCTTTCCATCCATAAACCTGCTCTGCCCCCTTGTTCCAAGACACAACGGTGAAGTCCAGGTCCAACGCAATTACAGCGTCAAAAAAGTGATTTCGGATCGCATCCCAGTGGAGCGCTCCAACATCTCTAGGGCTCAATTGACTAGATGGCGTTGGCTGCTGTTCGTTTAATATAAGGGCGAAGCACTGCTGATCTTCCCAACTGGAAGGGGCAATCTCTACGGAAGCTTGCTTAATAACCCCATTTTGAGTCTTTATCTGGACTTTTGCCATCTTCGAAGAGGAATATTCACCTGGGGTAATAGGTATCCCTATATCCGAAAGTGAAGACTGGATGATTTCCTCTAAGCTGAATCCACTAAATTGTAAAAATTGATGGTTTGCGTAAAGAATAGACCCGATGCTAGGATTTGATAATAGAGTAGGTTTTTCGATGTAATCGATTAAGTGCAGAGGTCCCATATTTGCTACTTAGGCAGATCCCGTTGCTAAGCCTATAATCAGGAATAAGAATGCGGTAATCTAGAAGTAAGGTTAGTCCGTTTAACTTATACTAGACATATAACTAATTTATGAATTAGAATGTTTGAATGTCTAATAGCATAAATACAATTTCGGATTTAACCTAACAACAGCAACCAGGTTGCTGCACTTAGCTATTGGGAAGAATTAGGTTCTAACATGAATCTTCCTCCCAGCATCACCTGCTGAATGTCCTTAAAGGCAGAGAGGTCTTCCCATGGCTTACCCTGGAGTAAAATTAGGTCTGCTTGCTTACCTGGGGCGATATTTCCGACTTGATCGTCGACTTTTATGGCCACGGCCGCCTGATGGGTAGCCATTTGTAAGATTTCTGCGGGGGGAAATCCTACTTCCTGTAAGGCGAGCATTTCTTGGTGTAGACTCTCACCAAACCTCGCTTTTTCTCCCCTTGGCATAGAGCCTATACCAACCTTCACTCCCCTTGATCGCATGGCCACTAGGTTTTCCCTCAGGCGCGGACGATCTGCCCGGCTTCGGCTGCTTAATAGAGGAAAATAGGTGATGTCAGCCTGAAAAAGGGCATTGATCGTACTGCTGTCCAGTGAGGTGGCTGGCCCAAAGGCCAGAATTCTTGCGCCTAGCTTACTGGCCTCTTGCAGATCTTGTTCGTTCCCACATCGAACCACCGAAAATGATCCATTTTGATTTGCGACTTCAATAAGTCCTCGTAGGATGTCGGTGTTTATTTTTGGCAGCTTTCCGCCCAGGTCGTCATATACTATTTTAACGGCATCGACTCCATAAGACAGCAACTTGGCCGCTTCTTGCTGGGCAGCAGCTGGATCGGTTTGTGTTCTGACTCCTTCTTTCTCTAGGGCCTCATTCCCTGCATATATAGTCAAGGGATAACCTTCGGGGGCAGTAAAATCCGGTCCGGTCGCCACTATGCGTGGCCCTGCCAAATCCCATTTGCTCTGCTGATCCTTTAGGAGCAGAATATTTTGGGGAAGATCTCCGGCGGAAAAGACCGTAGTTACTCCTGCTTGGATGAGGTTTTTTCGAACCTGTGGTCGCTGTTTGACAAAGCTTAAAAAGCCTGAGAGGCCACCTTGACTAAGATTTTCCTCCGTAGGTGAGTAAAAACGCAGGTAGCCGTCTATAAGTCCTGGCATCAAGCTCAAGCCAGATGCATCGATGATTTCTGCACCAGTGGGTACCTCGCAATCTTCTCCTAGACAGGTAATCACCCCGTCTTCGATCACAACTTTGGGATGTCCAGTTAACACAGAATCCCCATCAAAAATGGTTGCTTGCTCTATGACTATGGGTGCATCGGGGAGAGAAGGAGGCTTATATAATCCGCGCGTGAAGGTAAAGAAAATAGTCCCCCCACTTAGCAGGGTAAATCCGATAATCCCAATGAGTAAGGGTCTGATGAAACGGTTTTTGGAGGAAGGCTGATTCATGTGAAACTTCTTGCGCCGCAAAGGTATGAATTTCTATTGGCTAGAGTGAGGATCTAAACAGTAGAAAATCTAGTTTTCTCGCCAATAAAACGGCATGATAACCAGCATCACGGTAAATAGTTCGAGACGGCCTAGTAGCATCAGAAAAGAAAGAAACCACTTTCCTCCATCTTGAATCGCAGCAAAGTTTTGAGGATCGCCGGGCCCTACGCTCCCGATCCCAGGTCCAATATTGCCCAGGGTAGCTATGGTAGCTCCCATAGCCGAAGCTACATCCAAACCCAGGGCGGCCATGACAAGTGTTCCAATGAAAAACCAAAGCACAAAGAATAAGAAGAAAACCAAAATTTTGCTTACCACATCTCCCTGGATGGCTTTTCCATTGAATCTAACTGGTAGTATAGCTTTGGGGTAGAGTTGACGTTTAAGCTCTAATAAGCTGTTTTTGGTGACTACCAAGATTCGGATGACCTTGATTCCACCACTGGTAGACCCTGCAGAGGCACCCGAAAACATGAGGAAAAAGAATAAAATTGTGGCAAAGGCTCCCCATTGGGTGTAGTCCGCGGTGCCAAAGCCCGTAGTAGTGATGATGGCTAGAACCTGAAAACTGGCTTCGCGAAAAGATTGTTCTAGGCCACCATCGGTTTGAAACCAAACGATGCCCGTTACGATTAAAATTAAACCTACCGTCAGGTATAGGTATACCCTAAATTCTTCATTTTGCCATAAGCGTATAGGCTTACCTCGCAAGGCTGCATAGGTGAGGGCAAAATTGGTCCCAGCTAGGAACATGAATAGGGTAACCACATATTGATGGTAGGCATTGAAATCCCCCATGCTCCCTTGGCGGGTAGAAAAACCTCCGGTGGATAAGGTGGACATGGCGTGACAAAGTGCCTCAAAAAAGTTCATGCCACCAAAGATCAGCAAAATGGCTTCTAAGAAAGTCAAGGCCACGTAGATGATCCAAAGTCGTTTGGCGGTTTCCTTGATGCGAGGGGTCAATTTATCCGGAGTGGGGCCAGGTACTTCAGCCGCATACAACTGCATTCCTCCGATACCTAAGAGAGGTAAGATGGCAATGGTCAAGACAATGATCCCCATGCCGCCGATCCAGTGAGTCATGGCACGCCAAAAGTGCAGTCCTTTAGGTAGGGCCTCAATTTCTTGCCCTAAGATGGTCGCTCCAGTGGTGGTGAAACCTGAGATGGTTTCGAAAAAAGCATCTGTATAACTGGGGATGGCACCCGACACTACATATGGCAAGGCACCAATCGCCGACATGACAAGCCATCCAAGGGTTACGATTAAATAGCCGTCTCGTTTGCGTAATTCGGTCCTGGAGCTATCTCGGGTAAGCAGCCAAACTAAAGCTCCTAATAACATGGAGCCAAATCCAGAAATCAAAATGGCCTGATGGTCTCCGCTATGGTAATAGAATGAGAAGGGCAAGGCGAGCAGCATGGCTAAGCCACAAATCCCGATTAGCAGGCCCAGCACATTGGTGACCAACTTGAGGTTAAACATAGGGTAATTCAGGTGACCTTTTCGGCAATTTTACGGCGAAATCGTGGCCAAACAAAACGCCTTAGCGAACCTTACGTTCCATGACTTGATTTCCCCACTTGGCCAATGTGTTTTCCAAGTCCGATAATTGGAATGGCTTAGAAATGTAATCATCCATTCCCGCATGTAAGTGCGGCTCCCTTGCTCTGGACTTAGTATTTGCCGTCATGGCTTCGATGATGGGGCGGCGGGCAGGGGGATAGTTTTGGGTAATATGCTG
>CAZFPQ010000109.1:0-22663 GCA_964521065.1 uncultured Bacteroidia bacterium
TGACATTTCCTACATGATCGGTCACTCTTTTATAGGCAATGCACACGCCGAATTAGCCGACTGGAGTAGGTACTATCATTTGCTCAGGAAACTTGAGCGAGAGGTCGTATTCGAAAACCAACTGACGAAAAAAGAAAATAGAGTACGAGACCGCTTGAAGAATCTTGTGGACGAACACGATACCCATTACTTTGATATAGGCTATCACTACAAACAAGCAGAAGCTCAATACTACTTGGCTTTAGAAATGCATAATGAGGGTGTTTCCTATCAAAATTATGTACTTGACCGGATGTTTTTCCTTGAAGATGACTACAATGATAACCTATACCATTTCTCGGCTGCCATGGAAAGATACTACATCAACAGTGGCATTATCCGATCCCGTATCCAAGAGGTAAAACGAAGATCTCGAATGGTGGAGCTATTTGACTATAAATATCATTTTGATTTTCCCGACGAATTCAATAATCCAACCTTGCTCCACCCGGAGGTTTACGATGAGGAGGATTCCTAAGTAACCCTATTTTTCCAACCAAAAACTGCGCGCTACGTTGTCTAATCTTACCTCATAAGGGCCTGGATCAAGGCTGTCCAAATCTAGCCGATGATTGCCCCAAGCAAGGGTATCCACCATGACGACTACCCCTAGGCTATCCAACATCTGATAGCTGGTCCGATAGGGGAGGTGGAGGCCGTACTCTTGGCGGAAAGAATTATAGTAGACATACGTGAAGTAGCTTGCCATGAACTCTTGGCTAAAGGGCTCATAGTGGACTTCCTTGGGTCTTTGGAAGGGAATGAACAAGTGTCCTTTAGACCACAACTCAAACCCGATTCTAAAGGCGTGCTCCCGAAACTTTTCTACCAATTCCTCTTCTTCTTTTTGAGACAAACTTCCATCATGCGGGTAATCATCTAAGCTAAGTGACCAACTGTCATTTTCTGGGCTTCGGAAATGGGAGAACAATAGCCAATGGGTAGACGCATCAGAGAAATCAGGTTTGTTGAAATACCACTTAGAGCGGGTAAAGATTTGTCCCAAGCGGGTACTGCGACTTAGGCTAGCTTCCATCTGCTTGCGAATTCCCGCCGTGATCCCACTTACCAAGCCTTTTTGCCCCACGCAGCCCAGCTCAATGAATTGAACCCGATCGTCTTCCGCCGCCATTTGATGAATGTAATCGCAAGCGGCCCGGTCGTCTTGACAATTGGCAACCTCAAAGGGGGCTTCTGGACTGCCTTGGGCTATGGAGGATTTGGTCCAGTGAGAAAGGAAACATAAATTTTTTAAGGCCTCTCCTTTACCCGTGTCTAAGCAATGCTTTATGGCGATGGCTGACTCCGTGAGCGGACCCCAAGAAAGGACATATACGGGCTCCTTTTGAGCCAGCTGAATGAGTTTTTTGACGGTGAGGAGATCTTCGAGCTCCGTATAGTCTGTTTGGGGATCAAATTGAACGCTTCGGCCGCCTTCCGTCAGACTGGAGGCCATAAAGGGAATCTCTGCCTGGTAATCCGCTCCCTTTGAAGTCAAAAAAGGCAGGTCGTGTTGATAAGCAGATACAAACACTTCCTCGATAAAGGGCATGGGATCTTGTAGGCCTTCGCGATTGGTCGAGGCAACCACGATGCCGCGGATATCAAAATGATCTGCCGTCAGCAGCAAGGAAGCCAGCGAACAGATGTCATCTGGATCATTTTGAGGGTGTCCACCCTTCCTTTGATCTCGGGGATCAGAGAGGTCGCTATATATCCAGATGCTAGGCTTGGTCTTGGAGTCACCGTGATGACCAGATGGCCCCATGCAAGCGGAAATAGCCAAGTAGAGAAGGCCAGCGATCAGTGTATTTCTTTTCATCGTTCCAATGTGTTTGCTACTCTCTTCTAGGGGTGACTTCCTTCCTTACCATTGAACCGTCTGGGGTGTATGAGTGGGACCTGGAGAGCTTAGTACTCCTGCTTCACTGATCTCAATGGGATCAATCACCAAGAGCGGATTTCCTCCTTGGAGGATGCCATGGCAGGAGAGCCAATATCGGCCATCAGGGCCGGTAAAAATCTCATTGTGTCCCACCGCTTGAAAGGGGCTATTTGGATCTCCCGTATAGGGTAGGCCATTCTTTTTGCAGGTTTCTTGGTTTTGCGCTCCGTAAAAGGGATTGCCTTCATATTTGGTCCAAGGGCCGGTGACAGCGGGTGCTGTAGCATAGCCTATTTCATAGCCTCGGGTCCAGCTAGAATAGAAGAGATAGTAAGTCCCTTGGTGTTCAATTACATAAGCCCCTTCGATTCCAATGGCGTCCCAACCGTGATAGGCAGCGACCTTGGGTTTGAGGCGACCATCATAACCAGGCACCATGAGTTGATTGCCTTGCTCGTCGTAGTCATAGGTGACTGCCGAGGGGCGGATGGCACTACGAGGTTCCGTGAGAAAGGTAGCATTGGCGAGGTCTATTTGGGCGAAGCCAATGCCAAACTCCCGCCCACGATTCCAAAAAGCCCAGACACTGCCATCTGAATCTTCGAAAAGAGTCAGGTCATTGCCCTTGGCTAAAGGGACCTCTTCTGTGACCACGGTATAGGGCCCTTCGATCCGATCAGCCACGGCATAGCCAGGATGTTGACCTACGTAGCCCAGGCTGTCGTTGCGGCAGTTGAATAGGGCGTAGTATTTACCCTTGATTTTTTGGATTTCAGGAGCCCAAAATCGTCGATGATACCACTTATCTGGCCCTGGCGCTTCCATGATATAGCTCACAAACTCCCATTCTGTCAGGTTTTTAGAACGATATAGAACCACACCTGGATTTAGCTTTCCATCTTCCTCCTGTCTTGCCCAATGGGGGTGGGAGGTTCCCGTTAAATACCACCAGTCTCCATCTCGAAGGACCTGGCAGTCTCGAAGCCCTTGGGGATCAATTCCTTGGCTGATGGGGTTTTGATAGGTGAAGGTTTGCTGGGCTGGGGTACAGCTCGTTAGGCCCAGCAGAAGGAAGAGCAGGTAGGAGTAGTGCATATTCATAGATATCAAGGACGAAGGGACTCTATTTCAGTAAAACCTTTCGAACCACCGTAGGCCGGCTAGGTGATTGCACCTTTACCCAATACACGCCTGGGGCCATGTTCTGACTTGAAAAACTGATCCCCCGGGCTCGACTTCGCTGCTTAGCGAGGAGTCTGCCGTTGAGATCAAAGAGAGATACACTGCGGTCTATGGAACTTTCTCTAGGCCAAGTCAGGATAATACGCTGATTTTGCTGCCAAAGAGAGAAGTCGTATTGGGTAGCTTCTTGGGGAGTTCCC
Organism: uncultured Bacteroidia bacterium; assembly: GCA_964521065.1. Classification (GTDB taxonomy): domain Bacteria; phylum Bacteroidota; class Bacteroidia; order J057; family J057; genus CAYVAP01. The sequence continues at coordinate 3,307 of CAZFPQ010000109.1, forward strand.
AAAGCGGTTCCGGCGTAGTCAAATCGCAAGATGGTTCCAGGATTTAGCAGTACCTGGGTATTGGTTTCGGTAGGAGTAGAGGTGCGTCCATCATTGTCGGTGATGACGTAGATGGTGCTGCCATTGGGGTCTAGGGCAAAATCTCGATAGCGATTCTGGGTGCGAATCAAACTGATGGTGTCACTGGTGATTTGTGTTCCGTCTGCTGAAAGCTGAAATCGATACAACAAACCTTTCTTCAGGCTGCTGATCAACAAAGATTTGTCCCAACCCTGAATGGAAAAGGGAAAACCTTCGTAGATTTCCATGCTAGAAGGAGCAATGGTGGGCCAGCAAATGAATGAATTGGTACAATCTGGTCGGTCGAAATCGTAGTTGTTGGGCACAGTGAAAAAAGATCCCATGGGAGGCTGGAAATCTGGATGACTCCAATCGGTTTCGTCTTGCTCGTCTGCAGTCCCTGGACAGGTAAAGGAAGAATAATCCAGGTTGTCACAATTATTGGCGGAGGACCAATCGCAATAGGTATAGGCTTGGTTGTCGATGAAACCTGCTACGAAGGGCCAGCCATAGTTTTTGCCAGGATTGATCAGGTTGATTTCGTCATCGGTTTTATGGCCATGCTCGTGGGAGTAGAGCAATCCGTTGCGGGCAAATGCCAAGCCTTGGGGGTTGCGGTGACCATAGGTGAAAATGTGACTCCGTACCCCATTGATCAAGGGGTTGTCGGCAGGGATACTGCCATCAAGGTTCATGCGCAAGATCTTACCCGGGTAGCTTCGGTAGTCCCCCTGGTCAACTTGACTTTGAGTTGGCAGTGCCTGAGAAAGCAAAGGATTGCATTTGTTCCTCCCCTGGTTGCTGCCTTGATCTCCAAGGGTATAATAGAGTTTTTGATCTGGACCCAAAACCAGACGCCCAGAATTATGATCGTTGCTGGAGGGTAATCCGATCAACAAATCTTGGGGCTGGCTGAGTTGCCCTGTCCCATTTGGATTGACCTGATAGGAAAAACGCACAATTTTTTGGCGGCGCTGACCTACCCAGTAGGTATAGGAGAGGTACACGTAGTCTCGGCCTTTGCCTTGCCCTAGATCGGGATGTAGCGCCATGCCTAGTAAGCCATCTTGACGGGCGTCGACATAGAAGTCTGTTAAAGTCAGGATGACATCTTGTTGACCAGTCCGTGGATCTACTCGGGTGACCTGTCCATCTTCTCGCTCTGTGACCCATAGAAAGCCGTCTGGGCCATAGGTGATTTCCCAAGGAAAGTTTAGCGACTGATTGGGTCCCAATTGAGTCATGGTAAAGGGATCTGATTGGGCCTTCATCATCAGTCCAAATGATCCCAGGAGCAAGGAGAGTAGTATGTGCTTCATGGCCCGAACTTAGGGGGAAGGGGGACCCCGTAGCTGCCCAATTGTCCAGGAAATAATCGGGTTCATGCAATTAGCTAGATGATGGGATCATCAAGGAGGAGATGCCGAGACATAATTCCTAGTCAGTAAATAAGGATGACAATTCAATCAGGCGCCTTCTTTGATTGGACGAGCGAGAACCCTCACATCTAAAATGGAGAGCTATAGACATCTCCCTTTGACCAGGGAAGGTAGTTGGTTTGTACGGGTGATGCTAGGTGGGGCGACTTGTTTGTGATGGGTTAATTATGTGGCTTGAAAATATTCTGAACATCAAACTAGACGAAAACTGACATGATCTGAACAGCAGCTCAACCCCAACCTGCCTGAGGCTTCTGAATCTGCTTTGAGTGAAAAACCCTCACCTCACAAGCCTAGACTTCTGCTTAGTGGCGTCTAATTTACTTTCAAAGGATTTCAACGCTAATAGCTATGTATTCACCAACTCATTCCTTGCTCAGGCCATTCCCTGTTGATTTTTCTAGCGTCTTCAGAATCCGATTCTCTTCCTGATAGAGAACGTGAAGGGGAATCTCCTTTCATGTTAATCCAACTGCCTATTCATCCAGGAGCTGCTCCCGTAAGCTCCCTAATCACCTATTGCCTTATGTTTGTTTACACCCAAAGGACTTTCCTATTTTTCCTAGCCCTGCTGTTCAGCCTAATGGTGGCTAAGGCCCAAGATTGGAATGGCATTCCTGTACCTGCTAGCGCGGGCTCGGGCATGACTTGGCAGCTCCAAAACGATCTCTCAGATGACTTTAACTACACGTTTAATCCCACCAATAGCAACGCTGACTTTGGTACCAACAGCGATGGGAGTAAAAAATGGAACAATTTCTATCACAACTCGTGGGACGGCCCTGGCCCTACCAAATGGCGGAGAGACCATGTAGCAGTTTCCGGAGGAAACCTCAATATCTGGGCCTCCCGGGCCACGGGAGAAATGGAATCCTTTGTGGTCGGCAACACCAGTTACACCATGCCCGCCACCCGAGCAGGTTGTATCACCTCCAAGAAGCGAGTCCAATATCCCGTTTTCATCGAAGGGCGTATCCGAGTGATGAATTCGGTCCTAGCCTCGGACATCTGGCTGCTCAGTGCGGATGATACGGAAGAAATTGACATCATTGAAGCGTATGGCGGGGCCGGCGCAGATGGGCGAAATAGCTTTTTCGCCGAGCGCATACACCTCAGCCACCATGTATTTGACCGCAGTGGTCCCATCCTCGATTATCAGCCGAGAGATTGGAACAGCTGGTGGCGCCGCAGTGGAGTCAGTGAATGGGGAGGAACCTGGGTTCGCCTGGGGGTATATTGGCGCAATCCCACCACGATCGAGTATTACATTGATGGGCAGCTAGAGAGAATTGTGGCCAACGACGCGATTTCTACGCGCTTGCCCGATGGCACCTGGGAGCACACCTATCCCGCGGGCTTTGACTCAAATGGACTGCTATTGAACAATACCAGTGGACCTCAGCAAGGTTTTCAGGCCATGAATACCGCGGCTAGCTTGGCGGCAGCACAGGCTGCATCTAACATCAGCGTGATTGACCCCTATAACTATCTCAATAGTGGGTACCAGATTACCCAACCCTTGGACATCATCATCAACGTAGAGGATCAAAGTTGGCAGGCCATAGATGGACGGACTCCTACCTTGTCGGAGTTGGCTAATTTTCAGAACAACAACCTGTTGGTAGACTGGATCAGGGTCTACAAACCCGTATCCACGGGTGGTGGGGGCGGTGGAAATCCCTCTCTGACCATCGAAGCCGAAAGCTTCAGCCAAACTGGGGGGAGCTACAACGATGGAGTGGTGCCCTTTGGCGCCAATAAGGCAGGTACCATCATCAATTATGTCAATGGCGGTGACTGGGTAGAGTACCCCATCACCATTCCCCAAGATGGAGCCTACGAAGTGAACTATGTGTATGCTGTTCCGGGATCAGGGCGTAGCCTGCAGTTTTCGGTTTCCGGTACTCCCTTTTTTACGCATACCCTCCCCAGCACCGGGGGCTACGGCAATTTTCAGACCTTCACTGCTCCTCAGACGGCCAACTTTACCGCTGGCAATCATTTACTCCGCTTGACCGCTGGCAGCCAGACATGGCAGATGAACCTAGACAAGATCATCTTGACCCGCGTAGGAGGGATGAATACCCGTCAGGCCCAAGTCGATGCCCCCAAAGGTCTTGGTTTTTATCCCAATCCAGTACGAGACAAGCTCTTTCTGCAGGGAGTCGGAACGGGGCAGAAGGTTGAGATGTATGACTTGATGGGCAAATGTGTCAAGCAGCAAGAGCATGAGGAAGGAATTCCCCTGAGCGTGGGAGAACTTCAGGAGGGCTTATACTTGATCCGCGTGGGAAATGAACAATTGAATGGGGTCATTCGGATAGAGCGATAAGAAAGTTAGGACCGGATTACCCGTTAGGGGCCAGTTCTTCAGTCCTTGGAGTAAAGATGGCTATAGGAAGTTGGAGAAGGCGTTATGGGATACGGATTTTGGTAGGCATTAGCTCCGTTATCTCGGCATCCCATATTCTCCAACTCTGCTTACTGGCCACCTTCTGGCATCCTGAACGAAGCAGAAGAATTGGCCCCTTGCTTCCCATAGGCCCCTAAAGTTTGCTGTACTCCCGTAAAATATTGAGCTAGCCAACTGCGATTCAGCTTGTCTTCGGTGATTTGTAGGTAAAAATTTTCCATGACCAATTGCAGGAGCTGCCCCGAGAGGGGTTTTTCCTGCGTTAGTCCCAGACTTTTGGCCCAGACCTCAGCCAGTGCCTCACCGACTATTTGGTTAGACCTTCTGCAGCAAGCCTCAAATTCTAGGCGCTGCCGATGCACCCTCAGCTGTCGATTGAATAAGAGGTCCTCTTTAAAGTCCAGAATAACATCGATCAACTCAGGATCAAGATTCTGGCATTTCCTTTCCTCAATGGCAATCTCCTGGGCTCGCTTAAGATGTCGCTCCAGCAATAGAACAATGAACACTTCGAGATCGGCAAAGTGGTGGTAAAAAGAAGATTTATTCTTTCCCACTTGGCGCGACAATACTTCTATTTTCAATCCTGTTGGCCCCTCTTTGGCAAAGAGTCGGTAGCCGTGGACTAGCCAGGGTTCTCTGATGGAATCATGCATGGTTATTTGGATTATGGAAAGGAAGATAGCCCTCAGAGTTGGTTTTAGTATAATTTTGAAGGATCAGGCAAAAAGCAAAACTTTGTGGACCATACCTGGGGAAGGAAAGCTGCTATGATAGCATCTGAGCCTTGAGGTAGGTGACGTCAACCTATTCAAGGTTTTTAGACATCATAATAATTACTTCCACTGGTTCCTTCCACGAGAAGTTTTGCCATGGTTCCTCGGTGAAGCCCCTATGCCATACGCTAGCCTCTAAGGGATGCTAGATGCTATGGTAAACATTCGTTTCAGCTTCTTTATCAAAAGGTGTATAAAGCGAGCGAGATTACATAGGTCGCTTTATGGACATGGCATATATTGTAGGGCTGAAACCAAGCACCCTTCAAACTTAGACTCATCAATGAAACATCTCCATTTAGTTCTATGTCTGGCATCTATATGCATGGTGTCGACAGTAGTAGGCCAGTCCAAGGTCCTCTTTATTCGTGGAGGAGCTGGAACGGGTGGCTTTTTAGAAGGAGGTGCCGACGAGCAGCTCTCAGACATTACTGATTTCAGTACTTCTGGTGGAAACCATGGTTGGGGGCAGTTGGCCGATACCCTGCGTAAAAATGGCTTTATCCTAGAGCAAATGATCGAAGGACCGGCGAGCAACAATACGCCCATTGACTTGGCAAACATGAACCTCGGACAGTATGATGTGATTGTATTTGGCTCTAACAATGCCGAGTACAATCAGGCGGCGGTAGATGCAGTAGAGAACTATGTACGTCAGGGAGGAGGAGCCTTATTTATCAGTGATGCCAATTGGGGTCGAAACTGGGGAGATGCTCCAACTTCTGACCAGCCCTTCCTAGATCGATTTGGCTGGGTGATGAACCAAGACCGGGGCACCTATTCTATTTCCAATAATGAATTCCTGGTAGCGAGTCATCCTGTGGTAGCCGGAGTAAATGCGTTTGATGGCGAAGGGGTGTCTCCCATTACCTTAGCCAGCAACAATGTCAATGGGGTAAACTCTACCATTTTGGCACGTGCAAAGAATCAAGTTCGGCGCAATACCATGATGGGCCAAGGCCCCTCAGAATCCCCGAATAATAATGATGCCGCTCTCATCGTGGCCACCGTAGGACAGGGACGAATAGCCGGACATTTTGATCGCAATACCTTTTTTAACTTAAATGGAGCTGGGTCCAACATCACTCGCTTTAGTAATTCAACCTATGCAGTCAACCTCTATACTTGGCTGGCTGAGGCTACCCAGACCACCCATCTTCCCAAAGGGTTTGAAGAGGTGAGGGTCCAGGCTTTTCCCAACCCTACTCAAGGTAGAGTTCAGGTCCAATCTGAGGCATACATCGAAGAGCTGATGGTTTTTGATCAATATGGACGACTACTTAAGCATGTCTTCAATCGGGTAGAAATTGACCTTGCTGACCTGCCTGCAGGACTCTATTGGCTAAGAATTAATCAAAAGTGGACCATTCCAGTACGGAAACTTAATCCCTGAGTAGATCATTCATTTCTGGTCACCGCGTATTCATTTCCCCATAAATCTTCTTTATGAATTACTTGCTCCCTCGATTCCTCCTTCTCATCCTTGGTTTGTACTGCTTGACTTGGTTTGGCTGTGGTACGTCCTCTCTATCCACTCCCCAAGAAGTTCTCATCGGAGAACTCGCAGAATCACCCCCTCTTTTGGGCTTCAAGAGGTGGACACCTGCCTCTAACGGGCTTGATAATTGGCAAGAGGAAGGGGAAAACCAATGGAAGGGGCTGCCTGGCGCACCCTTACTCAGCGAATGGTCGCATGCGGACTTGGCCTTGGAGCTTGAATTCAAGCTGGATGAAGATGGGGTAGCCGAACTAAAGCTCATGAATTTCTATTCTATCCAGCTTGCTGGGATGGATTCTCCTGATCAAACTAAAGCGAATACCCTCTACCTGCCTAAAGAGCTAACTAAAAAAGCCGGCATTTGGCAGAAGTTGGCCCTGACTTTTCAGGCTGCATCCTCCTCCGATCCTGGAAAATCGGCGATGCTTAAGGAGCTAAGTCTTAATGGGGTATCCATCATGAAAGATCAAGTCTTGGTAGGCCAGCCAGAAGTAGAAGCTGCTCCGGTCAACATCCTAGTTCAAAAAGGGAGCCTAGGTTTACGTAATCTCTATTACCGAGCCTCAGAGCCGGGTAAGGGGGTGGAGAATGTAGAGGTCATTTCCGCTGTTAAACCGGGGCTGTTGAATTACCGCTATTTTGAAGGGGGGCCATGGAAGAAGCTACCGGATTTTACTCAGTTAAGCCCGATCAAAAAAGGGACTACTGATTTCTTTAGGTCTAAACAGTTGGCCCAGCGAAAGCAGCAATACGCTCTGGTCTATGAGGGCAGTATTGAAATCGCTCAGGCTGGGAAATACACCTTGGGCGTAAGTAGCGATGATGGAGTAAGGGTCTGGTGGGATGGCCAAGTAATTTTAGAGTATGACGGTGTCCACGCCATGCAAGAGAAAAAAAAGGAGGTTGAAATGACTCCTGGTGAGCACAGCTTGAAAGTAGAATACTTCCAAGGCAAAGGAGGGGCAGGGTTAGAAATGTTTTACGAAGGACCTGGCATTCCAAGGACTCCCCTCTATACCCCCTCTTCTTCTTCAGATCAAAATAAGGAAGCATTGCCCCCCGCTACAGAATTAGCGAGTGATGAGTATCCCTACGTATTTCGCGCCTTCATTGCTTACCCTTCACAGCAGAGGATCAAAATGCCCTTCAGGCGTACACATGGTGTTGCGGTTGGAGAGGCCCAAGGCCCGCACTATACCGTGGACCTGTCCTTAGGATCACTGCTAACCTTTTGGCGAGGTAAATTTGGGCAAGCAGGTAAGTTGTGGATTGGCCGGGGTGAAAGTCAGCAATTTGTTCCCTTAGGCAATCCCTTAGACCGCAGTGGAAGACCAGATTTTGCCTTCTTAGAAAATGCTCAAGCAGCCTGGCCAGATACCTTGGACGCCTATCAGTCAGTCCTACAGTTTGACCGCTACGAATTAGATGAAAAGGGAAGACCACAGTTTCATTATGCAACCTCAGCAGGTGGGGAGGTGAGTGACCTGCTGTTGCCAGAGGGCGAGGCGCTGCTACGCCAGTTGAGCATAAGCCAGTTGGATCAACCCATTTGGCATCAAATTGCCGAAGGCATAGAAATCGAAAACTTAGGAGAAGGAAGCTACCTAGTACAGGGACCTGGGTACCGTTTGGACTTGTTGGAGGGGGAGAGTGTCAAGCTCTATCTCCGGAGTACGGAACAGGGGCAAGAGCTCTTGGCCAAATTGCGGGGCTCCAATTCTAGCCTCAAATACCAAATCTCTTGGTAATGATTTATCTCTTCCATTTTCCATCTCTTAGCTCAACTAACCTACATTCCATGCGCTCGCTTAGCTTTTTCATTGCCTTTTTTCTGTTTGGGATTCTTGCTGCTCAAAACAATGAGTCAGATTATTATCCCTTAGCTTCTATACCCGTTGAAGATGGGGTGGTCCTTGAAGTCGGAGGAGTAGCTTTCCTTCCCGATGATAAACTGGCCGTCAGTACCAGGCGGGGGGAAGTCTGGGTAATCGATGACTGGCAGAGTGATAAACCCAGCTATAAACTCTTTGCTCGCGGGTTACATGAGCCTTTGGGGCTTGCATGGCATGACGGAGCCCTTTACTTAGCCCAAAGAACAGAGATCACACGCTTGAAGGATCGCAATCAAGATGGCCGTGCCGATAGCTATGAAACCGTATACAGTTGGCCTCTAACCGCGAACTATCACGAGTATGCCTATGGCCCGCTATTTCTTCCTAATGGTGACATGCTCATCACCCTCAACGTAGGTTGGGAAGGTGGCGGAGTGAGTAAGTCGCCTTTCCGCGGATGGCTATTGAAAGTGAGTCCCGATGGAGAAATGACCCCTCTAGCGGCGGGACTGCGCTCTCCTGCAGGTTTTGGTTTTAATGCGGATGGAGAGGTGTTTTATGCAGAAAATCAAGGCGATTGGGTAGGCTCTGGGCGAATGACTCACTTGGAATCAGGAGATTTTGCCGGTCACCCGGCTAGCTTGGCCTGGTCAGAGGATATCCGTTCTCCATTGGATTTGCGGGTAGAAGACGTTACGGATGAATTTGGAACCATGTACGAAGCCGCTAAGCAGGTCTCAAGCTTGAAACTGCCCGCAGTTTGGTTCCCGCATAGCATCATGGGCATATCAACCTCAGACATCTTGACGATTCCTGATGACCGCATAGGACCATTTGAGGGACAGTTACTAGTTGGCGATCAAGGGCAGAGCAAGGTGATGCGGGTTTACCTGGAAAAGGTAGGAGGAGAGTATCAAGGAGCTTGTTTCCCTTTTCGCGAAGGCTTTCACTCTGGCATTCTTCGCTTAGTCTGGGCACCAGACAAGTCTCTCATTGCGGGCATGACCAGCCGAGGCTGGAACGCCACGGGGAAGGACCAGTTTGGCATTGACCGAGTGAGCTATTCTGGGGAGGTGCCCTTCGAGGTGCAGACCGTCCAGGCCCAGCCAGATGGGTTCCTTTTGACTTTTACTAAAAAAATTGATCCCCAAAGCGCCCAAGATGTCAGCAGCTATCAGCTGCAGAATTTTACCTACCAGTACCACCATCGCTACGGCAGCCCTTCTCTTGACATCAGTGCATGCCCCATCGAATCTATCGAATTGGGAGCCGATGGCCGGTCTGTTCGACTGAAAGTTAAAAACCTCAAGCTAGGTTACGTACATGAAATACGCACGGAGGGAATCCGCAGTGTAGAGGGGAATCTACCCATCCTACACCCTCTGGCTTACTATACCCTCAATGCCCTTCCCGAAGGCGGTAACCCTGATTACATTGGCAAGCCTAAGGATCTGACAGAGTCACCAATCCTGAACACTCGTAAACATCTCACGGAGATTCCTCAAGAGTGGAATGGCCGCATTGACCGAAAAATCAAAATCCAGACGGAGCCTGGCTTGAAATATGACACCCAATCTTTTTCGGTTAAGGCTGGCGCTCACGTCGCCCTGACCTTGGTGAATCCAGATGATATGCAGCACAATTTGGTGATCGCTCGACCTGGATTTGGGCAGCAGATTGGGTCTATGGCTATGCAATTAGGATTAAAGGGACCTGGGCAGCATTACATCCCAGATACCTGGCAGTTGCTGTGTCACACACGTCTCCTTGAACCTGATACGGAAGAAACCATTTACTTCAGAGTCCCCAATAAGCCTGGGGTCTATGAATTTATTTGTACAGTTCCCGGCCACGCCACGGTGATGAAGGGGACCATGGTAGTGAAGTAGGCGAGGGGAATGCTGGAAGGGGATAGCTTCTAGCCCTAGAAGATGGACACCCCTTCCTGCCTCCCGCTTCTCATTTCTCAATCAGGTGGATGTCGGTTTCTTTGAACCAGCCAGGTACTGGAGGGTTTTCCCCTCGTTTCCATCGATTGTAGTAGTCTTTGCGTATTCCGGCGTAGGGAAATTTTTCGTACTCCTCTCCGCGCCCAAACATGCGCCAGTCTCCTTCCTCACGCAGGGTACTCATCATCTGAGACTGAAGTTGGGTCTTGAGCAAAGCATAGGCAGGATGCTTTGCTAAGTTGTCGATGCAGTCCGGGTCTTTTCGCAGGTCATAGAGTTCCTCGACAGGGCGCTTTCCCAGGTTCATGAGCCACAGTGGGTAGCTTTGACTATCCGCGTAGTGGTAGATCAACCAGCTTTTCGTAGGACTGCCATCGCAGTTGAGGTAACCAACTTCGGGGTTGCCGACGGGCCAGCGATCGGGTTCAAAGTTGTAAATGTATAGCAGGCTATCCATTTGGATGCCCCGAATAGGATAACCCCAGTCATGGGGACGCCCTACGTCGTGGCGTTCTTTCCCTACCAGCATAAAATTTCTGATGGGTGCCGCTGCTGTATCTGTAAACAAGGGGAAAAGACTATGTCCCGTAATAGGGGCCATTTGAGTGGCTGTCTCCCTCACCCCAGCTGCTTCTAAAATAGTGGGAGCAAGATCTACCATGCTGACCAAGTGGGTGATACTTCTGCCTGCTTGTTGAATCTGTTTGCCAAACCGAATGGCCAGGGGAATATGGTTAGAAGCTTCATAAGGCTGCCCTTTGACTCGGGGAAAAGGCATGCCGTGGTCTGCAACTGCGATGATCAGGGTGTTCTCCAACATGCCGGCTGCCTCAAGCTGGTCCAATATGCGGACAAAATGCTGATCCGCATGCTCTATCTCCATGGCATAATCGAGCATGTCATGCCGCACCGTATCTACGTCGGGCCAATAGCTAGGCACCCGGGGGATTTGGCGGAGGGACTTGCCCCCCTTTTCTACGCCAGAGCGAAACTCATAAGCTCGGTGGGGCTCATTAGAGCCATACCAGAAACAGAATGGGATTTCCTCGGGCTTTTGCTGTAAAAATGAGGCAAAATTCCCTGCATAATCTATCGCACTTATGGCCGAAGTAGGGGGAGTAAGTTTGGCCGACTGAAAAGCTGGGCCCGTTAGCTGCCTGGGCTTTCCATCTAATACACCTGGGTCTCCCGGTGCCCAACCTTTGCCCGTGTAACCTACCGCATAGCCCTGATTATGAAGCGCTTCCATAAAGGTCTGGAACTTGGCTGGGAAGTAGCAAAAGTGATTGACGGCTGCTTCTAGTTGCCAAGAGTTTCGCCCTGTAAGTAGGCAAGCACGCGAAGGGGCACATTTTGGGTTGGGGGTGTAGGCCGCCTCAAAGAGCAATCCCTCTTCGGCTACCCGGTCAAACCCTGGTGTTTCTACCCATTCACAGCCATATGCACTGAGATGGGGGTAGGATATGTCATCTGCGATGTAGATTAGAATGTTAGGGCGGCCTGGTTGAGCTTGACTCAGTGATAGAAGGCAGGCCCAAACTAGGGGGGTGATAAAGAAGAGCTTTGGGAGATTCTGCATGGTTAAGGGATATATGTCAATATACAAAAGGCACCCGATCCAAGGACCGGGTGCACTACACAAAAACAAAACGCGTAATACCTTATTCAAACCTAACCTTTCTCATGGCGATGCCTTTTGGGGTTTGTACCCGCAGGAGATAAATACCCGGTTGGAGACCAGTGGCGTGATCAAATCGGCTGCCTTTAAATTCAGTTTCTAGCAACAAGCGCCCACTTAGATCTGCTACTTGAATCGAGGCTTGGGTGATGGAAGAAAATTCCACTACGACTCGATCCTCATGGGCATAAAACTGGGTTAATCCCTCTGGCTCAAAAGAGATTCCATTTACCATGTTGGTATCCGCGGCCATGGCAGGATTGAAGGTGAAGTTGCCAAAGATCCCTTGGCCAGGAATGGTCTCCTCATAGCGGAGAACGTAATCACCGCTATCTGGTACGGTGAAGACATCGAGTACCCGGAAAAATTGGCTCAATCCGAAATTGGTTGAATCCCCTCCACCTAGATACAATACATTATCAATGGTGTCACCAGGAGCATAGATATCTTTGAGGATATCTCCGGTAGCAGTGGTGTCGTCGCTGAGGTTCACCACCACGTCGGCCAAGGTGTCAGCAACATTGCTGCTGGAAAGCAGGGTCAGCTTTAGCCCATGGAGAGAAAAGGACGCGCCATTATCTACCCTTGCCCGGTAAACAAATTGGTAGTCTCCTGCAGGGAAATTCATGGTGTAGTAAGCCCATTTACCGCTACGCCGCCAGCCGTTCCAGCCATTGTTCCAGCGAATGGCTGCTGAGAGGCCCGCCGCCCCATTGGGAAATTTCTTTGAGACATAGCCCCGCTTTTCTCCTCCTCCTGGATCGGATACCGTATCTGTGATGCCAAATACAGCTCCAGAGTCAGCCTGATAATCGCCGTATGCGGTGGAGTCTCCTGCGGGAACCATGATGGCCGCGTTGACTGCACGGTCATATTCCCAAGGATTGATCAGCCCTGGCGCATTGTTGTTAGAGGTTTCACGGATGGTATCCCCAGGCATTAGGTGCTTTTGTCCGATGCTCAAGCCTGCATAAGGGAAGTACGTATAGGCAGAGTCCGCTGGGGGAGGTGGAGGAGGGGTGCTTGCAGCAGTGTTGAAGGTGAAGGTCGAAAACATGCCCTGACCACTTCCCAGCTCTTCTAGCCGAAGTACATAGTCACCATTGCTGGGGATGTTTAGCACGGGTAGGCCTTTGGCGTAGCCGCTGTTCATGCTGCTGTTGCCACCGATATAGATGATGTTGTCAATGGTATCTCCTGGGGTCGCATTAGACTTTACAGCGCCGCTTCCATCGTCGCTCAGGTCGATGGTATAATCTAGCAAGGTATCGGCGACATTGGCGGCAGAGAAGACGGTTACGCGAAGTTTGTGGAGGGAATAGGAACTGTTGTTGTCGTCGCGGAAGCGGTACACGAGTTGGTAATCCCCGGCGGGGAATTCCAAGGTATAAAGGGCCCACTTCCCGGAGCGACGCCAGCCGTTCCAGCCGCCATTCCAGCGCATGGCAGCCACCGTGTTGCCTATGCCATTGGGGAACTTTTTGGAGGTGTAGCGTTTTTCTCCTCCTCCAGCGTCATTTCCCATATCGATGATTCCTATTACGGCTCCTGAGTCGACCAGAAAGTCTTGGTAGGCCGAGGAATCCCCTGTTGGAATCATGATGTCACTGTTTGCTGCCCGGTCAAATTCCCAGGGGTTGACAAAGCCATTGCTGCCTTGGATCAGGCCGGTGGTATCTACCACACTGTCTCCCGGCATGACATGCTTTTGACCAATGCTATTGCCAGCGTAAGGAAAATAAGGATAAGTTTGGGCTTGCAGGTCGGTGTTGGGGAGTAAGATCAGTGCGATCAAGCTCGCCAAAACCGTACCCGCATTGCCTAGAATTTTTCGTGGAAAAATGTTCATAGGAGCTAAGATTTGGTTAGAGGATTTGTCCTTTGATCTTAATCTAGCCTCAACCTAGTCCTAGCTTCCTGCCGCATTGGGTCAAGATTTTGCTAATACGTTCAAAACTTGACTCCTAACTCTGCTTCAGCTTTAAAATCCTGCCGATTGGGTCAATCCTGCGGGAAATTCTTTGATGGGCTTGATTCTTAAGCCTCTATAATAGACCTCTGCCGCTTCGGATTGGATTTGTAGATACCCTTTGGTAATGGGCACGTCGTGATCTCCTGAACGGCGTCGAATGTTTTGCAAAGCCATCACCACATGGCCGTTTACCACGTGAATGGCTCGGTCTCCTAGTACGTAAATGTCCATGGTATTCCATTGACCTTCAGGGAATTCGTGGTCTGCTGACTCGTGGCAGTTTCCATGAACGCCGCCTTGGCGGGGTGGGAGAAAGCGCCTAGATTCCCCGTTTGGATCGAAGGTGTAGGGTTCGGGACCTGTTTCACTTTTGCTAGAGGTGATGTTGGCATAGCCATTAACCAAGGACCAGTATTCCCCGCAGTCACCTAATTCAACTTGACACTCTACGCTGCTCATCCAGCATTTAAAGTTGCCCCATTGTCCATGCTCGCCGGTAGCGTGATAAAGAATGCCGCTGTCTTTGGGCTTATCCAAACGTGGCTCCCACTTTAGGTCCCCCCATTTAAATTGCCATTGGAAATGATAGTTTTCGTAAGGCAGTTTGCTGGTCAAGGCACCATAAATTTGTCCGCTGATGCGAATGGCAGGTTGCCCATCCTGCTCTACTACTGTGAATACCTCCAGAGGGTCTTTATTTAGGCCGATGGGGGTTTTTGTTTCTCGCATCTCTGCGCTGTATCCAGGCACATCCACACTTTGGTGGGGGACTCCCACAAAAGTATCCCAATGTCGGCGAAAATTTCCGTCTGGAAACAAGTCTGTCCATTCATTGTGCTTTGGGCCATACATGGGGGTACGCCAAGGCTCGTAGGGACGATATTTGCTTTCCGCTGCCCAGCGAAAACCCCTCATCAGTGTAGTTTTGACGGGTGGGTTTTCCAAGTCTTTTGCAAAATGCCCGATAGAAGTAAAAAAGATACGCCCTTCCCCGAAATACTTTTTCCAAATCACTGGCATGGTACTCCCGTCTATCCAATAGGCATGCTCCCCGCTGAAAGTCGTACTGGCTAGGACATGAACATTGGGATCTACGAGCATGAAGTATTGCTCGGTCTTAGGTACGATGAAATCCTCGATGCCATCCATGACAGGGTCTTGAGGATCAATAACGTTGACTTCATACTGATCGATTTTGCCTCCAGGGTGGGATACCCATTGCCCACCTACCATGAATTGATACTCAGTTTGCTGCCGAAACGAATCACCAATTCCTCCATGCCAGCCTGCGAAGCCAGTTCCGCTTTTTACGGCTTTTAGCAGTCCTTTCAGTTCTTTTTTCTCGATCTTACCCATGGTCCAGATCTGAATAATGAGATCCATGGAGTCCATCAGGGCAGAGTCGGCATACACTTTCAAATTGTCATATGGGAAGACCCTGGCTCCTTCAGATTCTAGCCAAGGCTGTATCATTTTTAGGCAACCTTCAGGATCGTGGCCCTTCCAACCTCCATAGGTAAATAAGACGTTTTTGCCTTTGAGACTTGGCTGGGCAGATAAATAGGAAAGGCCGATGGTCAGCAGCAGAAGCAAGATTTTTTTCATCCGAGTTGAGAATTTGATAACAGCTGGGCTAAAGGGTGAGAGTGGGTTTTTCCTTATCGATACCTAAATGAGTGTCCATCAAAACGCTGCCAATCAGAATCGAGAGCTTCAGAAAAGTGAAAGCGTTAAAAAAAGTTGAGCCGTGAGGGAGATTTCGGTCTATTGCAGATTTAACTCACCAACTTTTTCAATCCTTAACTCCTTAACTCCTTAACTCCTTAACTCTTCTATGCTCATATTTCACCGAGCAGGTAATCTCTAAGGTCAAATCCATACATGTCAAAAGGTACGTAATTCTATGTGAGTGACCACCCTTGATGAGTAACTCTACGAACCTGTGGCAAGAATTAAATCAAATTTATTGGCCTATTCTCTGATCCAGATTTTTTGACTCATGGATTCTCCCTTTTGGTTGCGGAGTCTGATCAGATAAATGCCCGCTTGGGGAGCTTTCCAGCTACTGGGGAGCATGGTGTCCTCCCTTAGCAGAAGTGTTTTTCCCTGCAGATCGTGGATGGACAACTGCCAATGCCCCGTGTGTGGGTGGGTGATGTGGACTTGATCTTGATCAACCCTGATCTGAAGGTCCTCAAATGGGTTGACTTGTAGGTCCGTAGTGCTGCAGGCTTGGTAGGAAACGGCCGACACTCCGCCTTGCCGTCGCAAGTTGAAGTCGGTGTCGTTTTCCATGCATTGCCCGTTGATCTGGATGTTTTGCAGGGTAATGCCGCTGATATTTCCCCCTCCATTGCCATAGAGATAATTGAAGCTTCGATTTTGGCCAGAAAGGAAAACGTTGCGGATCAACAGATTGGATACGGAGCCCCCATCGGTTTCGATGCCCAGGGTGCGCTGGACACTAGCCTCTAGGTAAATGTTCTCGAAAGTCAAGTTTTGGATGGTGGAGCCCCCATTGTTGCGGAGATTGATGACCGCGGTATTGCTGGTTCCGCCGGGAGATTTGTCTGCATCAGCTACTACATAAATGTCGCTTACATAGCCGTTGCTGGCTTGTCCGTAAGGGTTCCAACCCAACTGGATGGCTGCCCCATTGATTTGCTTATAGAAGACCAAGTTGCTGACCCGCTGGTTGGCCCGATAAAGCTTGACATAGTCGTCGTTGACCTTCATGAAGCTGTCAAATAACTGGCTGCCATTCTCTCCTCCCCATCCGTCTGTTTGATGCCACCAGCCAAAGAGCTTGACGTTGCGGGTGATCATCTGGCCCCTAGAGAGGATGCAAAAGTGGGGTGGATTGGTCATGGTAATGCCTTCCACCAGCTGGTTGTTCCCCTGCCCATCGAGCTGGATGAGGTTAAATGGGATAGATTCTGCATTCGCCAACCTTTCTTTGCCACAGCCACTGATGATGCCACGACCTCGAATTTCTACGTTGCTAGTTCCTTGCCCTAGGAAGCTGCCTACCACAAATGCACCTCCGGGCAAATAGTAGGTCTTGTTGCTCCGGATGGGTAGCTGATATCCCGGATAGGTCTTATCGGTAATAGAGCCAAACTCGTGGATTCCTGGCTCGAAGTAAATCGTGGAAGCAGAGGTGCTTTGGATGGCATTTTTGACTGCCGAGGCAGTCATGCCAGGCGCAATGCGTAGGACATCAGGGCCATTGGGATCGGGAATGTTGATTTCGGGAGGATCCGCGAAAATAAACAAAGGATGATCAAACATGCCTGGCAATTTTATGTACAACTGCCGTGGCTGAGTAAGGGTGATCTCTAGGGCTTTGCCACCATCGGCGAGAACATGAGGGACCTGGAAGTGTAGCGGATATACCTCTGCTCCGCTCAAGCTACCCCCATCCTTTTTTCTCACCTCGATCACTATCGTTCCATCAAAAGAGAAGGTGGTGGAGTGGTTCCAGGCTGTCATTTTTTGTCGTTGTCCGCCTTCAAAGGTGTTGTAGTCGGCTAGCACATAGCTGGGGTAGTCTTGCCCTGCTTGTTTGATGGTAACCGCAAATACTTCTGAGCGAAAATTGCGACCCAAGTTTTGGGTATATACCAAGGTGTCTGGGTAGTCATATACCCAAACGCTGGCTGACAAGGCCATAGCCTGAATCAAAATGAAAAAGGCAATAATTAGTTTTCGCATGGTTTTGAATATTGATAGGGTGAGTAATACGAATGGATCGAGACCTGAGGAGGGAAGAGAATCATGCGGGGTGTGAGGTAGGGGACAAGGGCTAGGGATTGGTCGACAAAATCATGAGATAGGGTTTTGTATTATTTTGGTTATCAATGGTTTGTTTCGGTGTGTTATGCCCCATACCCCATACCCCATACCCCATACCCCATGAATAGCTTTCAATTCAAGATTTTGGACTTGCTTAAACCCATTCCGAAATCCATATTTTATCTCGCCTCTCGCCTCTCGCCTCTCGCCTCTCGCCTCCCTATGGCCGTGAAGCTTCCCAGCGCCCCCCCATGTCTTGGGCATAGGTTTTGGGAAGGAAAGGTTGGAGTCTCGCTTTGATTCGGTCGCCACGTGGACTCCCAATCAGGTTATGGAGTTCATGTGGATCCGTGACATAGTCATAGGCTTCTGCCGTCCCATCGGGGTAAACGATGTAGCGATAGCGTTCATCCCTCACCGAAGCATGGCCCTCGGCTACTACGGTGACCGAAGGGTGGGGCCAAGCTTGACCAGGGTTTTGGAGTAAGGGGAGGAGATTGTTTCCCTCCAGTTGATGATTGGGTGGGTCCAGTTGACAGGCGGCGACCAGGGTAGGGTATAGGTCTAACAAGCTCACGGTGGCTGGGCAGTCCATGGTCTGACCATTGGGCATCCTGATCATGTAGGGCACCAGGTCCGCCTGATCCCAGAGAGTGGTTTTTTGCCAATGAAGCTTCTCGCCGAGATGATAGCCATTGTCTGAGAAAAAGATCACCATGGTGTTGTCAGCGTATGGGCTTTGATCCAAGGCTTCGATTACTCGGCCAATATTCCAGTCTGCAAACAGGGTGGTGGCACAATAACCCCGGAGAAAGGTTTCAAACAAGGTAGAATCGAACTCACCAGGCTTGAATCCGATGTGTTCCAAGGAGTCTACTAGCAATCTTCCTAAAGGAGGCACATCATCTAGGTCGCCTTCTACCATTCCATATGGCCAAGGCATGTCTAGACCTGCGAAGGGCTCAAAAAAGCGCGCTGGGGCCGTGTAAGGAGTGTGAGGCCTCCAAAGACCGTAGTAAAGGAAGAAGGGAGCCTCATGTTCTTCATTGAGAAAGGCCACAGCTTTGTCCGCATTGACAATGTCTGGGAAGTCGGAGTCTGGCCCAGTCCAAGCTTTGACTGAGCGGAACTTTTTCCCCCCTTGCCATTCTCCTGCGGGAGGAAATGGGCCAAAACCACCAAAATAGGGTTGGTTGTCCCACATCGCCGCGTGGCGATTTTCCTCGACTCTGCTGTGGAAAATCTTGCCGTGGCCCGAGGTGATGTAACCGTTACGTTGAAAGCATTCAGGCAGGGATTCTAGTTGATTGAGTAGGCCGCTTTTCTGCCAGTATTCTACCCCATTGTGATAAGCCCCCGTAGTAGTTGGGGCCAATCCGCTAAAAAATGAAGCTCGAGAGGGGGTGCACACCGGGGCATTGCAGACTCCCTGGGTAAAGTTTACCGACTGGCTAGCCAGGCGGTCCAAGTAGGGGGTCTGGGCGATGGGGTATTCATGGGCGGTGCCATAGCCATTCATGTCGTCAGCGACGATCATCAAGACGTTGAGGCGCGATTGGGCTATACCTAGGCTAGGTAGGATGATGCCTAAGCAGAGCCAAGTCAAGTAGTAGGTGAATCTGGGCATGAGCTGTTGGGCTAAGGATGAAGCCCATGATCATGGATTATGCGGCCAATCTTTGGATTGGACGTTCAGTTTCTTTGCTCAGGTTTCCGGAATGTGAAGGGGGAGTAGTTTTTTCAGTTGGATTAGCTGAAGCCTATAGCTCGATAGGTTTCTGTCACCTTAAGCTCTAGGTCTAAATCGATTAGCTTCTTTTTTCGAAAAAATATAAAAACAAGCTAGGTCTTCATCCCCGTGGCCTGTCTTTAACCTGAACGCAATTAAACCTAAGAGGCTGTTTGGATGTTGAGTTTACGACCTAAACTTGTCTTGCCACGAGTA